>DASSGJ010000569.1:0-2592 GCA_035693545.1 Candidatus Acidiferrum sp. | reverse complement strand
TGCTTGCCGCCAAGCAACGTGAGGAAATGCGCCACCCCCCAGCCATTCGCGTGGAAAAGAGGAATGGTGTGCAGCTCGACCGCCCCGCTCTCGATTCGGAATGCCAGGCAAACGTGCACCGCGTGGAGATACACGTTTCTGTGTGTGAGCATCACGCCCTTGGGATTGGCGCTGGTTCCGCTGGTATAGAACAGTTCGGCCAAGGCGTTTTCGTCAACAGCAGCGATGTCAGCTTTATATGGTGCGGCGTCGCCAAGCAAGTCTTCGTAGTTGCGTGGGGAGAGCCATGCCGCCTCTGGCGCCCCTTCGAGCTGGCAGATCATCCTTACGGAAGGAATATCCTTGTGAAACGATTCGACCAATCCGAGGAGCTGCTTTTCGACGAAGAGAAACGTTGCGCCGGCGTCATTCAAAATATAGGCGAGTTCCGCCGGCGTGAGCCGGATATTCAATGGCAGAAGAACGGCGCCGGCTTCCAGAACTCCGTAATAGGCTTCGAGCAAGCGGTGGCAATTGGTGCTGAGGAAAGCGATGCGGTCGCCGGGCTGGATTCCGGCCTGCCGCAACGCGCCCGCGAGGCGTCGCGCTCGACCGGCAAATTCCGCATACGTAAACCGGTTTTGCTCGCAAACAACAGCGGTTCTGCCCGCGTATTGCTGTTCCGCGTACCGAAGGAAGCGTAATGGAGTCAGGGGAATGTTCATGGCGTGCCTCGCCTGGGTCAGGCGGATTGACCTCCATCAACCACAAGAATGTTTCCAGTCACAAAGTTGGAGGCATCGGAAGCCAGAAAAACAGCTGCTCCCTTCAAATCATCCGGCCCGCCAAAACGGCCGAGTGGTATGCCTGCCAACAGCATTTCCTTGTTTCGCTCGATGACTTTTCCCGACATGTCCGTGGGGAACCAGCCCGGCGCAATGGCATTTACCTGGATGTTGTGCATGCCCCACTTGCACGCCAGGTCTTTCGTGAGGATGACCACCCCGCCCTTGCTGGCGCTGTAACCGATTGCGGAGAAGCTTGGCGGGGAGCCGCGCAGGCCGGCAACAGAAGCGATGTTGATAATCTTTCCGCGGCGCTGCGCAATCATGACCTTGCCCACGGCCTGAGAAAACAGGAAGGTACCGGTCAAGTTGGTCTCGATGACTTTATTCCACTGCTCGACGGTCATGGCCTCAACGGGTGCGCCCCAGGAAGTGCCCGCGTTGTTGATCAGGATGTCGATTCGCCCAAACTGCTTGACCGTTGCATCGGCCACCGCTTGAATGCTGGCGGGATCTTTCACATCACAACCAAGTGCAAGGACTTCGATGCCGAGTTTTTCCAGTTCCCCCGCTGTTTGTTGGCAGCGCTCTTTCTTTCGCGCGCAGAGAACCAGCTTCGCGCCCATCTCCGCAAGACCCTCGGCCATTTGCCGCCCGAGCCCGACAGATCCCCCGGTAACAATGGCAACGCGCCCTGACAGATCAAAGAGTTTCTTGACGTTCACCGGGGAATCCTCGACTCGGCCGCTGCGTAGCCGCTCAATCGTCGTCCCTGCCATGGTCGTTGGCATCGAACGGCCGCAGGTACTGGCTGGGATGCATATAAAAGCAATTCTATTCCCGGCCGGGATGCACCGGGATTCTTGAACCCGCTTCAGAACGTCAGCCGCAATCCCAACTGAATTTGGCGCTTTGGAAAGGCGGATGTGAACGCAAGCGGCGTGCTAATCGGAGTCGACCCGGTGAAGTTGGGCACGACGCCATGGACATTGAACGTGGTGTTCCCGCCTCCACCGATGGCCTTGGGAAGTCCGAACACCGGGCCAACTTCATTGTTCACGCTGGTGTAGTTCGTGTGGTTGGCCAGGTTAAATCCTTCCGCCGTTAAGACGAGATTCGCCTTTTCGCCCACTTTGTGCCGCCAGCTCAACCGCATGTCGAAATCGTAGTAGTCCGGGCCGAGACCGCTATTGCGCGGAGCCCCAAAGGGACGTTCGTTGGTAATGTGATTGTTCCCATTGATCGCCCCCCCGGCCAGGAGATTGAAAGGCAATCCGCTGTGGTAGGTGAAAATCGGGCTGAGTTGGAATCCCGAAAGGATGGCTTGCTTCCACGGGCTGTCGAACACCCCGGCAATCACCACTTTATGCCGTTGGTCGAATTCGGAAAGACCGCGATCGATCGAGAGGTTGGTAGGGTCCTGCGGTCCATAGTCCGTGTTAAAGTCTGTGGAAGTGTCAAAGCCTTTGCTGAAGGTGTAGTTGCCAAAGAGCGTGAAGCGGCTATTGAAACGCTCTCTAACTTCGACGATTCCGGCCTCGTAGAGCGCAGAGGCCGCGGACGTATATTGATTGTTCTGCACGATAAGCGGATTTACAAAGCATGAAAAAGGAGCCGCCGGGTTCGCCGAGGTTGCCGCGCAGGGCAAGCCTTCGGCTCCGCCGAGCGGGTCGGTGAGCGGACTCAGGTTCCAGTTCTTGTAGGTATACGTTCCCCCATTGGCGAGCGGAACAGTGCTGGTCGGCGTCGTGGGCAGAAGATTCGTGTCGATTGCCACGGGAAGCCGCAGCGTGTGCGTATAGATTCCGCTGAGCGAAACAGAAAGCCC
>DASSGJ010000568.1:0-3997 GCA_035693545.1 Candidatus Acidiferrum sp. | reverse complement strand
GTGGCTACCGTCGGGATTACCGATTATGCGCAGCATGAGCTGGGCGACGTGGTGTTTGTGGAGTTGCCGGTGGTGGGCGCTAAGGTCACTACCGGGAAAACGTTTGGGTCGGTGGAATCGGTGAAGGCGGTCAGCGAGATTTATGCGCCGGCGAGTGGCGAGGTGACGGAAGCGAATGGAGCGCTGGTGAAGCAGCCGGAAGCGATCAATACCGATCCGCACGGGACCGGTTGGCTGATCAAGGTGAAGCTGGCGAATCCGGCCGAACTGGGCGCGCTGATGGACGCGGCGGCGTATGAGGCGTACATCGCGGAGAAGCAGAAAGAAGCGTCGGCCTGATGCGCTACCTGCCGAAGAGCCCGGCGGAGCGCCAGGAGATGCTGGCGGCCATCGGGGTGAAAAACGTTGAAGAATTGTTTTCGTCGATTCCCGAAAAATACCGGTTGAAGAAGGCGCTGAACCTGCCGGGACCTTTGTCCGAGCAGGAAGTGATTCGCTATTTCCAGGAGCGCGCGAAGGAGAATTCCGGCGGCTATACGAGTTTTCTGGGCGCGGGTGTGTACAACCACTTGCGATCGGTGGTGACGGATACGATTATCCAGCGAGGAGAGTTTTTGACTTCGTACACACCGTATCAGGCGGAGATTACGCAAGGGACGCTGCAGGCGATTTTCGAGTTTCAGACGCTGATGTGCCAGTTGACGGGGCAGGAAGTGGCGAACGCGTCGATGTACGACGGCTCGACGGCCACGACGGAAGCGGTGTTGATGGCGGAACGGCTGACGGGGCGGACGCGCGTGCTGGTGGCGCGGTCGGTGCATCCGGAGTATCGCGAAGTGCTGCGGACATATGCGAAGAACTCCGGACTGCACGTGGAAGAGATTTCGTACACGACAACTGGGATGCTGGATGCCAAGGCTTTCAAGGCGGCGATTCGCGACGACGTTTGCGCGGTGGTGGTGCAGTCGCCGAACTTTTTCGGGACGATTGAGACGCTTGGCCCGCTTGCGGAAATCACTAAAGCGGCTGGGGCGATGCTGGTGGTTGCTGTTACGGAAGCGGTGTCGCTGGGAGCGGTGAAGCCTCCGGTGGAAGCGGACATTGTGGCGATGGAGGCGCAGAGTTTTGGATTGGCGCCGAGTTATGGCGGGCCGTATGCGGGCGTGATTGCTTCGCGGGAAAAGTATGTGCGGCAGATGCCGGGGCGGCTTTCGGGGCAGACGGTGGACAGCGAGGGGCAGCGGGGATTTGTGCTGACGCTGGCTACGCGCGAGCAACACATCCGGAGAGAGAAGGCTACTTCGAATATTTGCACGAACCAGGCGCTTTGCGCGCTGGCGGCTACGGTGCATTTGACGCTGCTGGGCAAAGAGGGATTGCGGGAGCAGGCGGAACAGAATTTGGCCAAGGCGCATTTTGCGTTGACGGAGTTGGAGAAGATTCCGGGAGTGACGCGGACTTTCTCGGGGCCGTTCTTTAATGAGTTTACGGTGGCGTTGCCGAAGTCGGTGAAGCTGGTGAATGCGGAGTTGCTGAAGGAGAAGATTGTGGGGCCGTTTGTTTTGGGGACGGCTTATCCGGAGTTGTCGAAGAATGCGGTGGTTTGCGTTACGGAGACGACTTCGCGGGGGGAGATTGAGAGATTGGTGGCGGGAGTCAGGAAGGCTTTAGCTGCGTAGGAAAAGGGGCGGACTAACGCAGAGTTCGCTGAGAGACGCAGAGGGCGCTGAGAAGAGGCAGATGAGCGAGAAGATTAAGAAGGCTACGCGGCAGACGAATCAGAATGAAGGGTTGATCTTTGAGAAGTCGTCGCCGGGGAAACGGGCGTTTGAGTTGCCGCCGCTGGATGTGCCGGCGGTGGATCCGGCGAAGGCGCTGGGCGAGGCGCACCGGCGCGGGGGCGTGGACGGATTCCCCGAAGTGAGCGAAATCGAGGTGATCCGGCACTTCACGCGGCTTTCGACTTGGAATTACGCGATTGATTTGGGGATGTATCCGCTGGGTTCGTGCACGATGAAATACAACCCGCGGGTGAATGAGTTTGTGGCGCGGCTGGATGGGATTGCGACAGAGCATCCTTATCAGCCGCAGGAACTTTCGCAGGGTTGCTTGAAGGTGCTGCAACTGCTCGAAAAGTGCCTGTTGGAAATTACGGGGATGGATGCGATCACGCTACAGCCGGCGGCGGGGGCGCAGGGCGAATTGACGGGGTTGCTGCTGATTCGCGCGCATCACGAGAAGAACGGAAATCCGCGGAAGAAGGTGCTGATTCCGGACTCGGCGCACGGGACGAATCCGGCTACGGCGGTGATTGCCGGCTATGAAGTGGAAAACATCAAGTCAAACTCCGAGGGGCAAGTGGACCTGGAACATTTGCGCGAGCAGGTGACGGAAGACGTGGCCGCGCTGATGCTGACGAATCCGAGCACGCTGGGAATTTTTGAACAGCAGGTGCCGCAGATTGCGGAAATCCTGCACGCGAAGGGCGCGCTGCTGTACATGGACGGCGCGAACATGAACGCGCTGGCTGGCGTGACGCGGCCGGGCGATTTGGGCGTGGACGTGATGCACCTGAATCTGCACAAGACGTTTTCGACCCCGCATGGGGGCGGAGGGCCGGGCGCGGGTCCCGTTGCGATGAAGAAGGTGCTGGAGCCGTATTTGCCGACGCCAGTGCTGGTAGAGAAAGAAGGCGGGAAGCTTGCGCTCGATTTCAACCGCAAAGAGAGCGTTGGGCGGGTGAAGGCGTTCGTGGGGAATTTTGGCGTGCTGGTGCGCGCACTGGCATACATCCTGGCGTACGGGCCGGGAGTGCGGCAGGCGACGGAAGATGCGGTGGTGAATGCGAATTACATTCGCAAAGGGCTGGAAGGCGTGTTTGATTTGCCGTACACGAAGCCCTCGATGCATGAGGTGGTGTTCAGCGACGCGATTCAGAAGCGGAACGGCGTGAACACGATGGATATTGCAAAGCGGTTGATTGATTATGGATTTCACCCGTATACCACGGCGTTCCCGTTGATTGTGCCGGGGGCACTGATGATTGAACCGACGGAATCGGAGTCGAAGGAAGAGTTGGATTTGTTTGTGGAGGCGATGAAGTCGATCGCGAAAGAGGCGGCGGCGACGCCGGAGTTGGTGAAGACGGCGCCACATACGACGCGGGTGCGGCGATTGGATGAAGTGGGAGCGGCACGGAAACCGGTGCTGCGGTGGAAGGCGGGAGAGAAGCGGAGCGAGGCGGCGGATTAGGAAGGAGTGGCGAGAAGAGAGTAGGAATTAACGCAGAGGTCGCTGAGAGCGCAGAGTTCGCTGAGAAGAGCAGGCCAAGAGCACAGGCAGGAATGGCTGTGCTGCCAGAGAAGAAGGCGGCCTAAAGCCGCCCCTACCAGAAGCGAAGGATTCAGAAAAAGCAGACCAGGCTGGAAGTGGCGTTGGGCGCACAGGTGTTTATACGTCACAGCGTTCCCGTCCCCAGGGGTTGGTAAACTGAACCGAGTGGGGATGGGAGCGGGTTGGCGAGGCTATGAGCGCTGCGATTGACGCGTGGTTGCCGAAATCGGTTTTACTGCTGCGCGAATACAATTTTGAAAAATTTACGGCGGATTTGATCGCCGGGGTGACGGTGGGGCTGGTGGCGCTGCCGCTGGCGATGGCGTTTGCGATTGCTTCGGGAGTTTCGCCGCAGGCCGGGATTTATTGTGCGATTGTCACCGGCTTCCTGATTTCCGCTTTGGGCGGATCCAAAACACAAATTGGCGGGCCGACCGGCGCTTTCGTTGTGGTGGTGCTGGGGATTATTTCGAAGTACGGGCTGGATGGATTGTTTACGTGCACGATGCTGGCCGGGCTGATCCTGGTGATTATGGGCGCGACGGGGTTGGGCGGAATGGTGAAATATTTTCCGCGGCCGGTGGTGGTGGGATTCACGAACGGAATCGCCATCCTGATTGCGAGCACGCAGATCCGGGATTTGTTCGGGCTGCGGATGGAGCAT
>DASSGJ010000567.1:0-3575 GCA_035693545.1 Candidatus Acidiferrum sp. | reverse complement strand
GTGTCCATCTGGATGAGGCTGGAGAAGGTCAAGAAACGCGAAAAAGAATAATTCCCCTGCAAACCGGCCAGCACAACGGAGAAATTCCCATTGGGTAATGGAAGGAGAAAGCGATCCCATGTCTCGGAGGCGGAAATGGAGAACTTGACGGTTGGGCGGTAGTTCAAGCGAACTCGAAACTCATTCAGCGTCCCACCATAGTAGCCACCGAAACGTTCAAAGAGATTGTATGTAAACCGGCGATCCTGCGCAGAGCCATAGGTGAGCTGGTGCCGGCTGAACTGGTAAACGCCGTTCGGGATGAACACATTTTTGTAAATGTGAAGCGGAGTGGTGATTCGTTGGGTGAATACGTCCACGATGTCGTCGTCGGTGTAGGCGCCATTGTTGAAATCGGCGCGAAAGGTTGTTTGCCATTCCTGGGTCTGCACCTGGCCGCGAGTGTCCGGGGCGTGAAGGATGAAACCCTCGAATTGGAGCTCTCGTACACCGCCGATCTTGGGCCTCGCTTTGAATGTCAGGTCGCCGTACGTTTCATTTGAATCGGTGCGTTCGATGAACCCGACTTCCGGGTTGAAGTTTGGCCCGATTTTCCGGCGTTCGAAGATAGCGTCGAGCCAATTGGAGCGATAGGTCAAGGAAGCCCCCAGATCGCTGTTCCCGCTCGGGTCACCGGGGGATTGCGTTCCGGCCATATGCGCGTCCACGAACCAGTTCTTGAAAAAGACGAGGCGGGTGTCGATGCCGCCGGTCTGGTTGAAATTGTCCAGGCGGTCACCGGAGCGTTTATCAATGCCCATCACGCCGATGTAGGAGCCTCCCCAAAGGGACTCTTTCAGGCGTACCACGGCGTAATTTGCGTAAGGATTGGGGCCGCTCGAGCGGGTGTCCACGTCCATCACGCCGAATTGCAGGCGGCCGGCGGCGCCGGTGAGTTTCGCACCGCCGTTGATCGGCACCTGATTTCCGGTGACGGAGTCAATGCCGATCTGGCGGCTGAAGAAGAGTTTGTCCTGATCGCCGATGTCGAAGTCGAAGATACCGGCATTCTCGAGGAAGAACTGGCGTTTCTCCGGGACGAAAATGGGAAACGGAGTCAAGTTGAACTGAACCTGGTCCACATCGGTCGCGGAGAAATCGGTATTCCCTGTGAGGTTCAAAACAATGTTGGAACGGATGCCATACTTGACGTCCAGCCCGCCCGTCAGCGGAAAGGCCGCATTCTGTCCGGTCTGCTTGTCGTATTGCGCGAGGGCGTACGGCTTGACGATAAAAAGCCTTCCGCTTCCGATATCGGTGATGCCGGTTAGCTCTCCCGCTTCGGAAACTTTGGTGATGCCAAAAGTTCGCCGGTAGCCGGACCACAGGTCTTCTTCGTTTTTGGCGCGGATGAAGCGCTTGAAATTCAGCCCCCAGACGACGTCCCTGGACTTTGTAAAATTCAGGGTTGTGAAAGGAATCTCGATGGTTGCGGTCCAGCCGTCCGCGGTGATTCTGGCTTCGGAGGTCCAGACGCCGTCCCAGCCCGGGTCGAAGTCGGGCGTTTCAACTCCGCTCTGCTCTTCCACCAGGCCATCGCTTTGCGTGCCAAGCGGATTTATTTCGAAAACGTAGCCGCCGCGGCGGTCGTGCTTGGAATTGATTAGTACTTCGAAATGATCATCGAGGTCCTGGCTTACATCGCGGCGAAGTTCGGTGGCGACAATGCGGGAGCGAACGGAATCGTAGCAATGAATTCCGAAATAGACGGCGGTGCGGGTGTAGAGGATACGCACTTCGGTTTTCTCGGTCGCGGGCTCACCTTCGAGCGGTTCCTTCTGGCGGAAATCGCCGACAACCTTGGCGTTTTGCCAGAGGGGATCGTCAAGCGTCCCATCCAGCTTGGGAGGCTGTTCCACACGAACCGCCTCTGCTACACGCGGCCCTTCCCGGGATTGCTCCTGGCCGGGCACGGCATGCGGACTGTTTGCGGACAACCATGCCGGCGCGCCAAGCAAAAATATCCACCCGGCAAAATAACAGGAACAGTTCAGGCGTAGACGACGCAAGCGCCCTCCGTTCGCCCGCTGGGCAAATCCTAAATCACTCGTAAGCGGCAGGCGGGAATACCGCACCTGGCATGGCTCCTGTCTGCTGTCCCATTGGTATACCACTGAACACACGGAATGTGACCCGGCGGGCAGCAAGTTACTTAGGAATACGACTGAATGGGCTGTTGAATTTCAGGCCGAGGGTTGCTTCATTGGCGCGGTGCTTTCGCGGACGACTAACTCGGGTTCGAGCACGATTTCCCTGGGGTACTCACGGGCGGGAGCGGTGATGCGCTTCAGTAGGGTTTCGGCGGCCACAACGCCCATCTGGCGGAGCGGCTGGCGGACCGTGGTCAGACTGGGATTGTGAAATGCCGCGCCTTGAATGTCGTCCCAGCCGATCACGGAAACATCTTCGGGCACGCGGCGGCCGGTTTCGCGCAGCGCCTTGATAGCGCCCATGGCGGAAATATCGTTGAACGCAAACAAAGCAGTGAATCGGGGATCGGTTTCGAGAAGTTTCCTGGTGACCCGGTGGCCCACTTCGGGGGACGGCGAATCGCTGTCGAGTTGTGCGGTAAGTTTCTGGTCGATGATGATCCCGAGTTCCTGCGCGACAGAAAGAATGGCCTGCCAGCGGGTCTCAGTATCCGAACTGAAATCCTGACCCTTGATCAAGGCGATCCGCCGGTGTCCCAGGCGGTGCAGGTGTTCGAGAGCAATGTGGGCACCGAGGTTGTGGTCGAGGACGATGTTCGTGACGCCCTTGACGTGGCGATGGCCGGAGATCGAGACCGCTGGAATTTCGCAGCTGCCGCTGTAGACCGTGTCCACCGCAATGATCCCTTCGGCGGCGCGCTGGCGGAGAAGATGAGGATATTCTTCGATCAGATCTTTACGATGGCGGTGGCTGACCACAAAATAAAAATAGCCTTCCTGAAAGAGGTGATCTTCCACGCCGGATAGAACCATCGAGGAGTAGCCTTCGCTGATTTCGGGCACCATCACTCCGATAGTGAAGCTCCTTTTTTGGCGGAGAGAACGCGCCATCAGATTCGGGCGGTATTTGAACTTGCGGGCCGCGGCCCAGATGCGTTCCTGGGTGACATGAGGGATGGATTTGGCGCCCGGCGAGCGGTTGATCACCAGAGAAATGGTAGCCGTCGAAAGGCCAAGGTGCTCGGCGAGAGCCTTCATGCTGATAGAGCCGCCAGCAGGCTCCCCAGAGGTATCCGGCAGAAGTTTCTTAGCGCGTGCCATTTAGGTTAACGTGCGGTAGTCTGACACATTGAGGCTCTGCGAACAACAGGATGGCGGGAAAGAATTGGGCAGGAAAGCCGTTATGCGAAGTCTGAAATTGTGATAGAATCCGCGAAGTAAATCGATTTAGCAGCAAACGCATTGGCAACCGATATTCCGCTCTCCCGCTGAGGATTCTTGCTCCATGCCCTTGAATTCAACTCAACGGCGCCACCAACCGATTGCCGCCGTTGGCTTTTTCTCTGTGTTTTTCTCTGTGCTCGTGAGCCCGGGTCTATTCAGTCC
>DASSGJ010000566.1:0-2481 GCA_035693545.1 Candidatus Acidiferrum sp. | reverse complement strand
GCGATGGGGATCGCGGTTTCGCCCGACAACGCCGACGTGATTTATGTCGCCAACACCACCACGTGGAAATCCACCGACGCCGGAAAAACGTTCACCGGATTCAAAGGCGCTCCGGGTGGCGACGACTACCAGCGCCTCTGGATTAATCCGAGTAACGCGCAAACCATCGCCCTTTCCAGCGATCAGGGCGCGGTCATCAGCGTAAACGGCGGCCAGACCTGGAGCAGTTGGTACAACCAGCCGTCGGCGCAGTTTTACCACGTTACCACCGACAACCGGTTCCCCTATTGGGTTTACGGCGCCCAGCAGGAAAGCGGCAGCGCCGCGGTCATGAGCCGCAGCGATGTCGGCGAACTCACCTTCCGCGAGTGGAGCCTGCCCGGCGTCGAAGAGTACGGCTACGTTGCCGTTGACCCGCGCGATTCCAACATTCTCTACGGTGGCCGCATCACTCGCACCAATCAGGCGCTGAATGAATACGCCAACGTCGCGCCCGAGCCAATCCGCACCGGCCAGTATCGCTACAACCGCTCGCTGCCCATCGTATTTTCGCCGTTCGATCCCGGAACGCTGTATTTCGCCGCGAATGTTCTCTTCAAGACCAATGACGGCGGCCGCTCGTGGCAGGTCATCAGTCCCGACCTGACGCGCGAATCCCCGGAAATTCCCGCGAATCTCGGCGCCTTTTCCGCGGGCGACCCCGAAAAAGGGAAGCACCGCGGCACGATTTACGCCGTCGCCCCGTCGTTCAAGGAAGCGGGCACGATCTGGGCTGGCACGGACGACGGCCTGATTCAAATCACCCGCGACGGCGGAAAGAGCTGGAAAAATGTCACTCCGCCGCAGCTTACTTCGTGGAGCAAGGTGTCCATTCTGGAGGCTTCGCATTTCGAAGCCGGAACCGCCTACGCCGCCGTCAATCGCTTTCGCCTGGACGATTTGAAGCCGCACATTTACCGCACCCGTGATTTCGGCGCCAGCTGGCAGGAAGTCGTCGCCGGGCTTCCAGATAATGCTCCGGTCAACACCGTTCGCGAAGATCCCGCGCGCAAGGGCCTGCTCTTCGCCGGTTCCGAAACCTCGGTCTACGTTTCCTTCAACGACGGCAACTCCTGGCAGCCGTTGCAGCTGAACCTGCCGCACACCTCCATGCGCGACCTGGCCATCCATGGCGACGACTTGATTGTCGCCACTCACGGCCGTTCGTTCTGGATACTGGACGACCTCACCCCGCTTCGCCAAATCAACGATCAGATCGCAAAGTCTCCGGCCGTTTTGTTCCAGCCCCAGGAAGCCCTGCGCTGGCGCTGGAACCGCAATCCCGATACGCCGCTGCCGCCCGAAACGCCCGCAGGAAAAAATCCACCGGATGGCGCCATCCTCGACTACTACCTCGCCGCAGCCGCCAGTGCTCCGGTCACGCTAGAGATTCTGGACTCCACGGGCGCAACCGTGCGCCGCTACTCGAGCGCCGACGCCCCGCTGGCGATGGACAAAATTGCCGGCGAACATCCGATCCCGATGTATTGGGTAAGGCCCTCGCCGATTCTTTCTGCTGCGTCCGGCATGCACCGCTTCGTCTGGGACTTGCACGGCGAAACGCCAAAATCGCTCAACAAGGAATTTCCCATTTCCGCGATTCCGCACGATACGCCGCTGCTTCCGCAGGGCGCCTGGGCCTTGCCTGGGAAATACACCGTCCGCCTCACAGTGGATGGCAAGCCGTTGACACAACCCCTCACTGTAAAGATGGATCCTCGGGTCAACACTTCGCTTCAGGATCTGCAAGCGCAAGCTTCTCTTCAAACCGGCGCTGCCTCCGGAATGAATCAGAGTTTTGACGCCCTCAGCCAGGTGCAATCCGTGCGCGCGCAACTGAAAGAGTCTTTGCCGAAGGCGAAAGGGAAGTTGGCCGAATCGCTCGAAGATCTCGACAAGCAGTGCGCCGCTCTGGCCGGTGCAACCACCAGCAGTTTCTTTGGCACACCGCCCAGCGGCAAGCAGCCCGAAAATTTCTCAACCCTCAACCAGCACTTCGGCCAACTCCTCGGCATCGCAGATTCCGCCGATGCCGCTCCCACAACCCAGGCCAGCAAAGTCTACGCAGAACTCAATGAAGACTTGAAAGCCCTGTTGAAGCGCTGGAACGATCTGAAGCAAAACGCCGTCCCGATACTAAACAGCGAACTCCGCAAGACCGGCTTGGCGCCTATCGATTCCACGAAGCCGCTTGACCGCGAGATGAGCGAAGCCAGCGATGGCGATGACGAACCATAAAACCAGCGGCACGATAGGAGCATAAATAAAAGAAAATATGATACTTAAGTCAATCATTGACCGTGGTCAGACTATGGTTTGACTATGGTCGTTCATTGTGCTACCATTTGACCCGCTAGGAGCAGTCCCATGGAAGAAATCGCCATCTCGAAATTCAAAGCCACTTGCTTGGCCGTCCTGGAAAAGGTCAAAAAAACCGGCCAG
>DASSGJ010000565.1:0-4206 GCA_035693545.1 Candidatus Acidiferrum sp. | reverse complement strand
CGCGGTCCTCGCCTTTCATTCTGCATCGGCGCAGCAAGCGCAGAAATCGCCAGCGAAAGATTCGCCGGCGGCCACTTCGCGCTCTGGGGGCCGGCAAATGTTCGAGTCCACTTGCGCACCGTGTCATGGATTGGACGGCAGAGGCGGTGAACGCGCGCCGGACATCGCCACCCGACCTGAGGTCACGCGCCTCTCAGACCAGGCTCTCTTGAAAATTCTGCGCGAAGGCATTCCCGAAAAAGGTATGCCTCCCTTTGCCGCGCTCGGCTCCGCCAAGCTCTCCGCTCTATTGAGTTACGTACAGTCCCTTCAGGGAAAGGGGATTGAAGCGCCTGTTGGGGGGGACGCAGGAAGGGGCAAGGAACTCTTTTGGGGCAAAGCGGGTTGCTCGGGTTGCCACATGGTGAACGGCGCCGGCGGATTTCTTGGTCGCGACCTTTCAAATTACGGCGAGAACCATTCTGTGACCGAAGTTCGCGCCGTGATCGTGAAGCCGGAGATAACCATAGGGACGCGCGGGCATGTTGCCGAAGTCACCGCCAAAGATGGCAAATCCTACTCAGGTTTGGTGCGAAACGAGGACAACTTTTCCTTACAATTGCAATCTTTGGACGGAACCTTTCACTTCTTCTCGAAGTCCGATTTGGCCGCAATCAGTTATCGCCAGGAATCTCTGATGCCCGCAGACTACGGCACGAAATTAAGCCCCGCGGAACTGGACGCATTGGCGGCATATCTGGCAAGCATTGCGCGCATGAAGCAGAAGCGTAGAGATGAGTTTGAGTACTGAACTGCAGAAGCGCAAAGGGCGAATGGGATGCCGGTGAGGACGTACAAAAAACCTCGAACACTGCGGGCTCTGCGCGGCCTTTCTCTGGTATTCCTCAGCATCGTCGTGGCCGGGCTATGGGCCGCAAAACCACATCCCGGGCAACGCAAGTTCGAATTGAAGGCCGAATCAGCGTCATTTTGGAAGCTGATCTCACCCGACGCAAAGCTGGGCACGCTTGCCGGCGGATTCGGTTTTACCGAGGGGCCAGTTTGGGATCCCAAAGGTTTCCTCTATGTAAGCGACGAAGATCTCAACAAGATTTTTCGGATCTATTTGGACGGCCGACGGGAAGAGTTGATCTCGCTTGGCGACCCCGACGGAAATACCTACGACCGCCAGCATCAACTCGTGGATTGTGCGAGTTACCTTCGAGCGATTATTCGCATCAGCCCCGCGGGGGAAATTCAGGTGCTGGCGGACAAGTTTGAAGGCAAGCGTTTCAACAGTCCCAACGACGTTGTGACCGGGCCGGACGGCGCCATTTATTTTACGGATCCAACGCTGGATTTGCCGAAGGGCCAAAAGAAGGAACTACCGTACCAGGGAGTCTACCGGTTGGACTCCAGTGGCCGTGTAACCTTGCTCACTTCAGAACTCTCGCAGCCCAATGGGCTGGCATTTTCTTCCGACGGAACCAGGTTTTACGTGGACGACAGCGAAAAGAGAAACATTCGTGTCTACGATTTTCGGCCCGGCGGCACACTTGCGAACGGCCGCATATTTGGAGAAGAGCCGGGAAGCAAAGGCGAAGGTGTGCCAGACGGGATGAAAGTGGACCTGGCCGGAAATTTGTTTATCACTGGGCCCGGAGGAATCTGGGTTTGGGACTCCAGCGGGCACCACTTGGGCACGATTCTCTTGCCAGAGCAGCCGGCGAACCTCGCGTGGGGCGATGCGGGCCTGGGCACGCTCTACATCACAGCCACCACATCCGTGTATCGCCTGAAGACCACCACACGCGGTTTCGTGCCTTACCTGGTAAACAAATCAGATAGTGGCGCGAGGTGAACCGGCGCTGGTCCGCGCGGCGCCGCCAGAACCAGCGAATTATTCCGTACTTGACAGGTTCCAACGGGTGGAATATGTTTTCGCGCTATGGGAGTGACGTTCGACAGGTGAAATGCCTCCTCGAAGGGCAAAACCTGCAAGCGTCGTTGGGGTCGCGAATCTTAAGTCTTGGGTTTTCTCGACGTGAGTTCGAAGCTATCGATTACCCGCACCGGGGAGGGTTAATGCGAAAGTGCAACTATTTCTTCGCTCTTTTTTTCTTTTTTGCTGCCGTGATGATTTTTAACGCGGGGATCGTGCGCGCTGACGTGACCGGCTCGGTTCTCGGCACCGTGCGCGACAGTTCGGAAGCGGTGGTCACTGGCGCGCACATTACCATCACCAATGTGCAAACCAACCTTAAACAGGAAACGGTTTCGGGGTCCGACGGAACCTACCGCATCTTATCTTTACCAGCGGGAATCTACCGGCTCACCGTAGCTGCCCCTGGCTTCAAAACTTACAATACGACCGATATCGAAGTGAAGGTGAACGACCAACTGCACTTCGATGTGACTTTGATCGTCGGTTCGGCTACCGAAGTTGTCAGCATTGAGGCCAATGCCGTGCAAGTGCAGACCGAAAACACGCAACTTGGCGACGTCATCGACTCAAAGAAAATGCTCGCTCTTCCATTGAACGGGCGCAGTTACATCGATCTTCTGGGCCTTCAAGCGGGCGTTGCTCCCGCCACCGCGGAGACCATTCAGCAGGATCGCCCGGTTTCGGGGGGGTTGAATCCCGGCAACATCTCTGTCAATGGACAGCGCGAGACGGCGAACGCCTTCCTGGTCAATGGCGGCGACGTCAGCGAGGGACGCAACCTTGGCGCGGGATTGGTTCCGAATCTTGACTCTATCGAGGAGTTTCGCCTCATCACTAACAGCTTCGACGCCGAATATGGAAAATTCAGCGGCGCCGTCATCAACGCTATCACCAAATCCGGCACCAACGGGTTTCACGGGGACGTCTTCGAGTTTCTGCGCAACGACAAGCTGGACGCTAACAACTACATTGCGAACCAGCAAGGACTCGCAAAAACCGAATTGCGGCGCAATCAGTTTGGCTATGCGGCTGGCGGACCCGCATGGAAGAACAAGATTTTTTGGTTCTCGGACTACCAGGGCACGAGGGAAGTGAAAGGCGCGGAAACCGGATCCGTTACAGTGCCCACGGCAGACCAGCGAGCCGGCAACTTTGACCCTGCCAGCTTGAGCGGCTTTGTCGACGGCAGCGTTCCCGGAACTTGCCCTGACTGCGGTTGGGCTCAGGTGCTTAATTCGCGGCTGAATTTGCCAGCCGGCACCATATTCAGCGGCGAGCCGTACAGTTTTCCTGGCTGCACCAGCAACACTGGCCCGAACCCATGTGTTTTCCCTGTGAATCCTCTAACCGGCTTTGCGAATATCCCGCAGACCGCCTGGTCAGCCCCCTCCAAGGCCATCCTCCCGTATATCCCGGCGCCGACGAATACAGACCCTACAAGCAATTATTCGAATAACAGCGGGAGAAACGTCACCAACGACGACAAATTCGGGGAGCGAGTAGATTTTAACAACCAGAAGACGGGAAACTGGTCCTGGTATTACCATTTTGATCGCTCCAACGTGCAGAGCGACATCGATCTCTCGACCGGCTTCGCCAACGTTCCGGGTTTCCCAACGGTCTCGCCCTCGCGGGCGCAAGAATTCGTGATGAGCAACACGAAGACTCTAGGGGCCACGGCGGTCAACGAGGCACGGTTCAGCGTCTTCCGCACTGCGCTCCACCTAAACAACCCGGCTGGGAGTTTTGCCAAGCTTTCTGACCTGGGCTTCAACAACGCTAATGGCCTCGGCATCGTACCCCTGGCCACTTATCCCCAGTACGTGCCCCAGACGCAGTTTCCGAACCTCGGGTTGAATATTGGCGTGCCCACGCTCAATACCTTCCAACCCAATACCACCTACGCGGTTAGTGACGTTTTTTCGAAGAGCCAGGGCAAACACACTTGGAAGGTTGGCGGGGAATTCCGCTACCTGCAGGTGAACGAGCGTAACTTTGCCAACCCGAATGGCGGGTTCACTTTTGATGGCACGGTCACGGGAGCTGATTTTGCGGACTACCTGCTCGGCGCGACCTCAATTAACAACCAGCCTTACACTCAGGCCGCAGAACAGTTCCTGGATTCGCGTACACGCTACGGCGGCGCCTTCTTCCAGGATTCCTGGAAAGTGAAATCCAATCTCACTCTGAACCTGGGGTTGCGGTGGGAAGTGAGCATGCCCTGGTACGACACCCAGGGAAAGATTCAGACCTTCGTCAAAGGGCTTCAGTCCACCACTTTT
>DASSGJ010000564.1:0-4837 GCA_035693545.1 Candidatus Acidiferrum sp. | reverse complement strand
GCCCATCGAACGCGCCAGGCGCATTTCCCCGGGATTCTGGGCATCTTCCACGAAGATAGCGAGGCGATCGACGAGCAGCGTCTGGGAAACGCGGTCCATCACCGAACCGAGCATGGGCTCCAGGCGAACTTCGTTGGTAAGAGTGCGGCCAAATTCGATCAGCGTGCGGCGGTAATCGAGTCGATCGCGATAAAAGAAACGGTCCAGGCGCGCCTGAATGCCCTCGCGGAACGGCTGGAAGAGAAATGCCGCCACCACGATGGCGATCATCCCGCCGACAGAGCCGGTGGTCTGTTCGTGGAAAATCTGTGCGAGCAGCGCAACTAGGCCAAAATAGACCGACGCCACCGCTGCGGTCGCCGCGGTGTATGCCAAACCGCGCTTGAAGATGATGTCCACATCCATCAGGCGATAACGGATGATGGCGTAGCCAAAGCAGAGCGGGATCAGCACCAGGCTCAGCGCGGAAAACTGCATCCATGGAAGGGTTGCGGCGTCGAAGATGTAAGGAATGATATACAGCAGCGTGAACGGCAGGCTTCCCGCCAGGGTGCCGCCTGTGAGCCACTTCAACTGCTGCCGCAAAACGCCGGAGCGCGAGCGCCGGTAACTGAGATTGAAAATCAGGCCGGCAGCCAGGAAATAAAATGCCAGGAAGCCTAGTTCCAACTGGTCGAGTTCGACGCGCGACCGGGTGGTAGGAACGAAGCCGCCGGCGTTCAAGGCGACCAGAATGTGGATTGTCAACAACGCCAGCGGGGGCAGATAAACTCCCGCAAACTTCATCAGGGATTTCCGCGAAGTCTCCGGCCGCTCCGGAAAGACCAGGGCGAAGTGCAGCAGCAGCGCGGGCGCGAACAAACCCGCCACAACGCCGGACCAATAGACTTCCAGGTCAAATGTGTCCAGCTTGCCGCTGTAGTGGAACGAGCAGACAACAAAGGAGACCAGGCAAAAAACGTAAAAATGCACGGCGCGCGGCGCGTTCCATCGCCGCGCAAAAATAAAAAGGCCAATGAAGAGGTAGAGCAGGCCGACAACGCGAAGATAATTTTCGACGCTGATGGGCTTATGCGGCGGGGTGGTGATCAGGCGGGTTTCAAATTCCTCCCCGTTGCGGGAAAGCTTGTATCGGAGTTGCGTCCACAGCCCGGCACGATACAAGCGGTTGGCGACCGATGCCGCCCTTGGCACAGGGACGTCATTGATCGCCAGGAGGATGTCTCCAGAGTGGATTCCGGCGGCTGAGGCAGGCGAATCGGCTGCCACTTTCCATGCTTCGACCCCATCGGCACCATCCGACCAGGCCACGCCATCATCGACTTGCTCATAGCGGGAGCGCTGCAGGAAGTTCAGCCAGGCAAAGACTATGGCAGCCAGCGTGGCTAACGCCAGCACGACAGCCCCTACCCGAACGCGAAGATTCTGTCTCATCGCAAACTGGAAAAGCTTGCACCTAACCTTACTTCAAATTGTTGCAACTCATGTTCCAATCTTTAGTAGATTTCCCTGGCCGTAATAATATGTAATCAAACAGCTTAAATGCCTATCGCAAATAGAAGGGAGACTGCATCCGGTTTTCAATAGGCGGGTTACTGATTATAGGAGGTCTCCCAAGAGCTAAAACTGCAGACTCACGCCACCCCGGAAGCTCCGAAAGGCAGGGACCAAAAGGAGCTGACCATCTCTTGTGTTGAGAGAGAAATATCCCTGCGCGAGCAGGTTGTCGCATTCGGCGTTGGCTTCCCAGCGCCCGAACAGCATGTGCGGCAGCGGTTGCCGGATGCCCACATTCAAATACGGACTTACCTGATACGCCGCTTCACCATAGGGATCCACCCGCGAAAGCGCCGTGTCGTTAATCCACTTATAGCCTGCGGTGAGGTGCGTTCCACTCTTGGTAATTCGTGCGGCAACTTTCATGGCTACCGATTGGCGCTGGGCATTGCGCAGGCCGTCGCGCAGGCCGCCATCCATTTCCGCCACGGGAACCAGGGCGCCGGAGAACGCGTAGATGGCTGTCAGTTCCAGATCGTCATTGAGCTTTTCCCGCAGGGCAATGCGTCCGCCCCAATCGCTCGAAGCGCCGCCGTCGTAAGCAAAACCTTTCGAAAAGAAATCCTGAAAGAATTCTTCGGGTGGCAGGCTGTTGCCTCGCCCAAAGAGAGCGACATGGCTGTAGTCGTCGTGAAAAGCCGCGATCTGAAATACGCCCCGGGTTCCGAGTTTCCGCTCGGCAGCCAATTCTTCGTGGCGACCGCTCTCCAGAACGGGGTGCCCTCCACGCATGAGCAGCGCAGGGAAGGCATCGAGCTGGTTCAAGGCGTCGCTCAGGACACTGGGAGCCTCCATGCCCTCGAGTGCTGCGTTCAAAGCGTCATTTGGGGTGGTGCCGTTGGGAAGCGCCGCATAAATGGCATCTGCGTACCAGTTCGAGGTGACGCGAGTTTCGAGCTTCACTCGGGCGCGAAGGTCCGAAGCAGGCGTCCCCAATCCCACCAAGACGTATTCTCCGCCCGCGCGCACCAGGAACCGGCTTCCCAGAGCCAGCGTCTCGCTCTGGTCAAGACGAACACCGCGGAAAGTCAGGCCGTTGCTCCCGATTTTCGCTTCGCGCAAAACCATCGTGCTCGACGGACCCGAATTCGCGGAACCCGTGGGTAACCAAACGGTGGCAATGCCCCCGGCCGGAGAGTCTTCATCGGGCGTAATCTGTCCCGCAAAAACAATGTGATTCGAGCCGGCAATTTTCTGGTCGTAAGCAAAAGCAGTACTCGGCGCTGCCGCAACGTTTGAGACCGAGCCAGGTCGGCGAGCGCCGTCAGTCAAAGCAACGATTCCCAACGGGCGGCGCACGTTCTGCTCAACTACGATCGAAGAGGTAATGGAGCCGGATGGATCAGGATCATCCCAATGCAAAACCGGCCGCAAACCCGGCGCGGAGCGCAACACCCACTTCCAATCGTCGGCTTCCGCGGCACTGGCGGAAGGCGGCCGGCGAAGTTGCTCGATCGACGCAAACATGGATTCCAGCCGGACACGAACCGTGGTGGTGAGATTTGGGGAAATCTGGATGTGCTTTTCGAGGAAGGGAAGAAATCCGGCCAGCGTGACCCGCAGCGTATACGAGCCTGGCGCCAGCTTTTCGCCGTTGAAGATGCCGTCGGTGTTCGTCAGGAATTGGTAGGTGGCTACGGCGCCGGGTGTTTCCGAAAGAATGGCCACCGTGGCGCCCAACTGTGGAATCCCTCCGGCA
The DNA here is from genome assembly GCA_035693545.1 of Candidatus Acidiferrum sp. Classification (GTDB taxonomy): domain Bacteria; phylum Acidobacteriota; class Terriglobia; order Acidiferrales; family UBA7541; genus Acidiferrum. Next base: position 1,581 of record DASSGJ010000564.1, on the reverse strand, counting down.
TCACGAACTTGCCCGGATAATTTCCCCAGGGTCAAAACCGGTTGTTTATTGGATTGCGCGAGCAGGGAACGCGCGCCACAACTCACACCCACAGCGGTGCCGAGCAGGACCCCAAAGCACAGGAGGGCGCCGCGCTTCACTCGTTTACCTCCCTGGTGTGACGTTCGCCGCAGTCTTTTGTTCGGCAGGATTCTTCACGGTGAAGTCCGCCGAACGGGAAATGGTCGCATTCGAAAGCAAGTCGGTCGCGTTAACATCGAGAGTATACTTCCCCGGCGCCAGAGTGGCCAGAGGCAAAAGCCGCTCGATGGTCACCTGATCGCCAGTCTGCTTCATGTCGGAGGAAGTCTCTTTGAACTGCATGACCTGCTGTTCGCCCTTCTTTACGGTATAGACGAAGCTGGCGCTGTTTTTGTGAGTTTTCTCGTCGCCCTTCAAGTTATAAATCTGAAGATAAATGCCCAGTTTGTCGGCGGTCGTGAAATCCGCATCGAGGCGAGGACGCACTTTGGAGGAGCCGAGCACAAATTGTCCCGTGCCGATCTGCTTCGCGGGGACATGCTCGATCTGGTCGGCCAGAATCAGGGTGCTGGCTTCCAGCTTTTCATCTTCATAGCGGGGAACGGCAAGCCGCGTGTTGACCGCGCCCACGTTGCCGCTATCCACATCCTTGATGACCAGGTCCAGGCGGTACAATCCCGGCCGCAACGGCAATGACTTCTGATAGACCGAGGAAAGTTTCATGGACTGCTTGTAGAGTGATTCCGGGTAGTCGCGGGTCACGGAGTCTTCAAAGGTCTGTACTACGCGATTGGTGAGTGTGCTGACACGTCCGAAGATGTTCAGCGAAGCGGTGTAGACTCCGTCTTTATTCTTGAACTGCAATTGATTGTTCGGCACCTGCACGGTCACGGGCACAAGAACGGTGTCGTTGGTGACTTTCAGAAAATCCGTGCGGTAATTGAACTTCACCTGGTCGCGGACCATGCGCGAGGTCACCAGGGCCTCCAGGTCCTTGTACTTAACTTCCGGCGGACGCTGAACCTTGGCGTAAAGTTCGAGGCGTGTGAATTCATTCAGGCTCGCCGGCGTTCCGCCAAGCGATGTACCCAAGTGAGTTCCGTCGGAGCGGGTAAAACGGTCTGTCTTTGAGGCCAGGCCCATGGATTCCATCATGGTAAGGCCGGCGCCGGGCACCATGAGCAGCGCGTCCTTCTCCGAGGGATCCATCGTCAGGTGATACTCACCGGAACCGCTGGGATCCACGAACTCGAGTTCCACGTTTTCCTGAATTCCCTCAAGATAGCGGTACCGCCAGCGCTCCCAGGGATAAGTCGTAGTGGACCCGCCACCCTCTTCCGTCGGGCGATCGTAGGTGCCGCCGGTGGGGTGCGATTCAATTTCATCGGGGGCGCCCCAGATGATGTAGATGCGGCCGCGGTCGGTTTTCCAGCCCGGGATGCCCGAAGCAAAGTGCTCGTTGGCATAGGCGATGCGGCGATAGTGCTCTTCCTTAAAATCGTTGTCCGGCATGTCCGGATTGCTGCTGCGGCGCAGCCAGAACTGCTCGATAAACTGCTC
>DASSGJ010000563.1:0-8090 GCA_035693545.1 Candidatus Acidiferrum sp. | reverse complement strand
TTGTTGAAAGGTTTGTCGAGATGGACTTTGTGACAGCCAGAGCAGAATTCGGGGACCTGATCGCGCATGAAGGGTTTCAGGAAGACGCGGCGATGCGGCTCCGGATTCAGGCGAACCATGAAATCGTGGAGCGCGCGGATGACGGGATTTTCGCTGGCGGCGAGTTCATGAAGCTTGGGATATTCGAGAACGAAATCGCCCTGGCCCATGGTGCTTTTTACCTGGACGATGCTGTGGCACATCATGCAGCTGAGGCCGGCGTTGGCTTCCGGTGTGTGGATACTTTCCCTGATGGGCTTTTCGAATTTGCCGCTGAAGAGGAGAGCGGGATCGTGGCAACCCGCGCACCATTTGGATTGCTGGACGCCGTCGACTTCCTGCATGTATTCGATGCTTTTGCGATACCACTGATTGTTGAAGGAAGAGAAGTGGTGCATGGAGCTTTGCCACTGCTTGTAGATGTCGGAGTGGCAGCGCTCGCAGGCCTGGGACTTCAGAAAGTAGTCGGAGGGGATGTAGTTCCCGTCTTTGGTCTGGACGGAACTGGGGAAGAATTTGCCGTTGGGGCCATCGCCTTCTTGGTCCATCGTGGCGGGAGCGATGGAGGGATTGTTGACGCGGTACGCGTTTTTCCAGGCGACCGTGCGGACCCACCAGGCGCCGGCGGAAATGCTCGCGAGGACGAGCGCGATTGCGGCGAAGCGAAAGGAGTGCTGGAAGAAATTAGCGTTGAGCCAGCCGCTCGAGGCGAACCGGTAGCATGCAAGGAAGAGCACGCCGATGAGGCAGAGAACGATATGCGTGTAGAGCCAGGCTTTGAGGCGATGAGGTGTGCCGATTTTGATGAGAACGATGCCCAGAGCGCCGCCTATGAGGAGAAAGACCCAACCGAAACGCGCGAGCGTGGGTTCGTTGTTCAATCCGCGAAAAAGAAAAAAGAGAATGCCGAGTGTAGCGAGAACGCCGAGACCAGCGTGAAGAAGCACTGCGATCGCGTAGGGAATGTTGGCGGCGGGGAAGGCGTAGAGATAAACGGCGGTGACGGCAAGAACAAGAACGCTTAGGGAGCGCCAGCGTTGCATGTATTTCCCCCCAGGGAATGGTCAAATCTTAGCAGGCGCCATCGCCATTAAAAAATGCGGCCGGGGGTCGTTGGCCCGGCCGCAATGTTTGTTGGGGTGCTTCCAGTCTAGGCTTGGGATAGCCAGGTGGGAAGCGACTGCTTATTGAGACAGTTATATTCCCGGCCGAAAGGGGGCGCAATACTGTGAAAGTATTAGGGTTAAGAGGAAAGATTTCACGACAAAGGTCACAGAAAAAAGGCGGCGTAAAGCCGCCCCTACATTTCGATAATGCCTTTGGATTCAGTTAGTTGGTAGGACTTTACGGACTTGAGTTTGGGGTATTCTTCGGTTTTTCCGCTGGGCCAATCCACTACGATTTTTTCGATTTCGTCCTGTTTGCCAACGCCAAAGGTTAGCGGCAATTCCGATTGCGAAAGATAGCTGGAGCCGGTGCGCACCTGGCGGGACTGGATTTGGCCGTTGGAGTAGAGGCGGACCGTGGCCCCGATGGCGTCGCGATTGGATTTTGTGCCGGTGAGGTGGAGGCGGATGCTGCGGTTACCAGCTAACTGGTTGTTGCGGTAGAGATACGCGGGGCCGTTGTTGGTGGTGAGGAGGAGATCGAGATCGCCGTCACGGTCGAAATCGGCGACGGCGAGGCCGCGGCCAACTTTGGATTGAGCGAAGTTGCCACCGAGTTGGGCGGCGACTTCGAGGAATTTTGCGTTGCCTTGATTGAGGAAGAGTTGAGGCGATTGGGCGTAACCAACATTGCCGCGGATGTTGCGGACGGTGTCGTCGATGTGGCCATTGGCGACGGCGAGATCAAGACGGCCGTCGAGGTCGGCGTCGAAGAAGATGCAGCCGAAGCCGAGGGTGTTGCGAGAGACGGAACCAAGTCCGGCTTGCATGGCGACATCGTCAAAGGATTTTCCGTTGGAGCGATAGAGACCAAGCATCTCGTTGTCGAAGTTGGAGATGACGATGCCCGGTTTGCCGGAGTTGTCGAAGTCGGCGCAGTCAACGCCCATGCCGGCGCGGGCTTTGCCTTCGTTGCTGAAGGCGAGGCCCATTTCGACAGCGACGTCCTTGAATTTTCCGTTGCGGAGGTTGCGATAAAGCTTGTTGGGCTGGGTGTCGTTGGCCACTAGAAGATCGGGCCAGCCGTCCTGATCGAAATCGAGCATGGCGACGCCGAGGGATTTGGAGCTGGTGTCGAAGATGCCGCTGGTGGAGGTGACGTCTTCGAAGGTGCCGTCGCCGCGGTTGTGGAAGAGCCAGCAGGTGTCGCCGCGATAGGCTTCGGGCGTGCAATAGGATTTATTTTTCCCGTCGAGGCTACAGAAGACATCGTGGTCGGCGGACCAGCGGACGTAATTGCATACGAAAAGATCGAGGAAGCCGTCGCGGTCGTAATCGAACCAGAGGGCTGAGGTGCTGAAACCCAGCTTGTTGAGAAGACCGGATTTTTGGGTGACGTCGATGAAGGTGCCTTTACCGGAATTGTGGAAGAGGCGGCTCTGGCCTACGCAGGAGACGAAAATGTCGGGGAATCCATCGTTATCGTAATCGGCGACGGCGACACCCATGCCGTAGAGTTCGACATCGAGGCCGGCGGACTTGGTGACGTCGGTGAAGGTGCCATTACGATTGTTGCGGTAGAGCTTGAGCGTGGAGCGCTGGCGTTTGTGGCCCGGCCAGTCCATGGAATTGATGAGAAGGATGTCGGGCCAGCCGTCAGCGTCGTAGTCGAGGAAGGCGCAGCCGGAGCCGAGGGTTTCGGGTAAGAGTTTTCCGCCGTAGGCGCCGCTGTTGTGGCGGAAATTAATGCCGGCTTGCGCGGTGACGTCGGTGAATTGAAAGCCGAGCGGGTTTGTTGGAAACGAGAAGGGGAAACCCGCGGAGAGGATTCCTGCGCCAACGGATTGTCTTAGAAAATCGCGGCGCTTCACGGAAGGTTCACCAGACCGTTTTTGATGGCGTAGACGACGAGTTCCGCGGTTTTGTGGAGACCGAGCGCGTCCATGATGTTGGCGCGGTGGACGGAGACGGTGTTGACGCTGAGGCCGAGCTCCGTGGCGATTTCCTTGTTAGATTTGCCGGCGACGATGTGCTGGAGGATTTCGAGCTCACGCGGGGTGAGGCCGGTGTCGCGTTCGCCTTTGAGATTTCCGGTGAGGGTGATCTGCGGGTCGAGGACGGTTTTGCCTTCGGCGATTTTTTGAATGGCGGCGACGAGATCGAGGTCCATAGCGTTTTTGAGAATGTAGCCTTTCGCGCCGGCTTCGAGAGACTGGCGGACGAGGGTGTCTTCGGAATGCATGCTGAGCATAAGGATCGCGATATCGGGAAATTTTGCGAGGATGCGGCGAGTGGCTTCGATCCCGTTGATTTGGGGAAGCGCGCAGTCCATGACGATTACATTGGGATGGAGTTGCTCGGCGAGTTGGACGGCTTCGAGACCGTCGCTGGCCTCGCCGACGACTTGGAAGGAAGGCTCGTCTTCCAGGATACGGCGGAAACCGCGGCGAACGAGGGCGTGATCGTCAACTAGGAGGACGGTGAGTTTATTCGGCATGGGGCTCCGCCTGTTCGCGAGGGACTTCGAGATGAACGAGGGTACCACCGGTCGGGAGCGGGGAAACTCTTACCAAGCCGCCGAGGATTTGGGCACGTTCCCGCATGGCGACGAGCCCAATGCCGGTTTGGCTTTCGGCGGGACGAAAACCTTTGCCGTGATCTTCTACTTCGAGAAGCAGCCCGGAGGGCTGAAACTGAAGGCGAACCCAGGCTTCTTTTGCGCCTGAATGGCGCGCGACATTGTTGAGTGCTTCCTGAAGCACGCGATAAATCTGAACGCTTGCGGATGCTCCCAAGGGAAAAGGTTCTCCTGACTTTTGGTAGTGAAGCACAAGACCGGTCTGCCTTTCCACTGTGGGGATGTACCAGTCAAGGGTAGCGACGAGGCCGGCTTCGTCGAGTAAAACGGGGTGCAGCGCCTGCGAGAGGGTGCGGATGCCGTCGAGCGTGGATTGCGCGATGCTTTGAACTTCCTGGAGATCGGCGTGAACGGGCGAATCGGCGGACAGATTCTTTCCGGTGCGGCGGACGAGAGAGCCGATCGCGGTGAGCACCTGGCCGAATTCGTCGTGGAGTTCGCGGGAGATGTGGCGGAGGGTTGATTCCTGGGTGGCAATTAATTTTTGAGCGAGGTCGCTGCGCTGCGAGGAGAGCTCGGCGACTTGCGCGAAGAGGCGACGGTTGTTGCGGATGAAATAGAGGCTGGTGAGGACGATGGCGAAAAGAATGGCGGCGAGGAAAACGTAGAGTTGGCGCTGGACGCGATCGTAGATGGCGGAAATGCGGGCGGCGGCGCGCTCTTCGGCTTCATTGTTTTGGACGAGGAGGCGGGATACGGCGGAACTGAGGGCGGCCTGGCGAGGTTGGAGCGTGTCGCGAATTTGCTGGGCAGCGGCGGAGTCAGAACCTGATTGGGCGAGGAAGAACATGCGATTCACGGAGTCCCAGAACTGCGCCAAGGATTGATTGAGATAAAGGAGCTGGTCGCTGGTCGGAGTCGCTTGAGTGAGAGCAGATTCGTGCTCGATGGCATCCTGGAGGTCATTGCGGATGCGTTCGAATTGTGGGACCCAGGCCAGGATGGGATAAGGTTCACTGGGATCCTGCATGTCGCGCATGGCCAGGCCGAGGGAGTTGAGGTCGTTCTGGATGCGGAGGAGTTGGAGGGAGTCGCGGCGGTTGCGATCGACGAGGTCGCTCTGCATTTTGTGGATGCCGGCGAATTGGAACGTGATGTAGGAGGCGTAGGCGAGGACGGCGAAGACAGTGATGACGAGGCCGAGGTAGAGGCCGCGTGTGGGGGCGTGTTGAGGGGGAGAAGAGTTTGGCACCGGGAGAAGGATATAACGTGAGGGAGGGGGAGAGAAAGACGAGATGAACGGAGAGCGAGACGAGCGCAGACCACGAGCGAAGGGCAGTATTGAGAGGTGATACACTTTTCGCGCGAATGGAGTGATCGCGGAGAGTGTCGCCCCTCCGGGGCTTTGCGGTCTTTTCGTTGTGGACCCAGGGCTTACGCCCTGGGCTAAGTTCTGTCGCGCTTCCGGCGCTTGAAGAGAGGAGATCGGATTGATTGAAGTGGGGCTGGTGGGGTTTGGGTTGGCGGGGCGGGGGTTTCATGCGCCGGTGATTCAGGCAGTGGAGGGGTTGCGGCTGGCGGCGGTGGTGCAGCGGACCGGCGATGAAGCGAAGAAGATTTATCCGACCACGCGGATTGTGCGGAGCATCGAAGAGTTGCTGGCGATGGAGACGATCCGGCTGGTGGTGATTGCTACGCCGAACCAGACGCATTTTTCGTTGGCGATGCGGTGTTTGGAGGCGGGCCGGGATGTGGTGGTGGACAAGCCGTTTACGACGACTGTGCAGGAAGCAGTGGAGCTAATAAGGGCGGCAAGAAAGTTTGGACGGGTTTTGACGGTGTATCACGACCGGCGGTTTGACGCGGATTTCCAGGGCCTGCGGAAACTGGTGGCTAGCGGGGAACTGGGAAGGATTGTGCGGTTTGAGGCGCACTACGACCGGTTCCGGCCGAAACTGAAGCCCGGGGCATGGCGCGAAGTGCCGGGGCCGGGAAGCGGAGTGCTGGCGGATTTGGGGCCGCATTTGCTGGATTATGCGCTGACGTTGTTTGGGGCGCCGGAGCGGGTTACGGCGGATGTGCGAACGGAGCGCGAAGGTTTTTTGACGGATGATGCGTTTGATATCTGGCTGCATTATCCGGGGAAGATGATGGCGGTGCTGGGCGAATCCATGCTGAGCACGGTGTTGCGGCCGCGGTTTGTGGTGATGGGAACGAACGGGACATATTTAAAGAAGGAGTTTGATCCCCTGGAGAGCGTGTTGAGAACGAGGACACCGGGGCCGGGGGAATCGTGGATGCTGGAGAAGCCGGAAAATTTTGGGGACGTGACGCAGGTGGATGGAGAGAACGTTCGGAAGTGGAAGGTGGAATCGTTTGGGGATTGGCGGGATTTTTACGCGAATGTACGCGACGCGAGTTTGGGGAAGGCGGAATTGCTGGTGACGCCGGAGCAGGCTTTGCGGGTGATGGTGGGGTTGGAGTTGGTGCGGGAGAGCAGCGAGAAGAGGTGTTCGGTGGCGTGGAGAGATGTGGCGGTGTGATGGTGCACGACGGTGGGAGAAGCGAGTTGCGCGGCGTATAATTTTGCTTTGGCAGAGGAGTGAACAGCTGGCTATGAAAATTGAACTTGCGCCGTCAATACTTTCGTCGAATTTCGCACAGCTTGGCAGCGATGCGCTGCAGGCGATTGAAGGCGGCGGAACGCTCTTGCACGTGGATGTGATGGACGGGCATTTTGTGCCGAACATCACGCTGGGTCCGCCGGTGGTGAAGAGTTTGCGGAAGGCGGTGAAGGTGCCGCTGGACTGCCATTTGATGATTGAGAATCCGGATTTGTTTATTCCGGAGTTTGCGGCGGCGGGGGCGGACTGGATTTCGGTGCACCAGGAGGCTTGCGTTCACCTGGACCGTACGCTGCACCTGATTTCTTCGCACGGTTGCAAGCCGGGGGTGGTGATTAATCCGGCGACCCCGGTGGAGACGCTGACGGAAGTGCTGGACCTGGTGCATCACGTTTTGGTGATGAGCGTGAATCCTGGATTTGGCGGGCAGAAATTTATTCCGAACGCGCTGAACAAAATTGCGGCGTTGGCGCGGTTGCGGGCGGAAAGAAAACTGGATTTCCGGATTGAAGTGGACGGCGGCGTGGATCTGGAAACCGTGGCGGACGTGGTGAAGGCGGGGGCGGAGTTGCTGGTGGCGGGGAACGCGGTGTTCGGGCACGGAGATATTCGGGGGAATGCGGGGAAATTGTTGGAGGCGGCTCGGGCGGCGATGTTGACGAGGGCGTAGTGGCGAGTGGGAAGAACCTGCCCACTGAAAGTTTGTAAGAGGATTTGAAGTTGAGGTTCTTCGCCTATCCTCGTCGGATAGGCTCAGAATGACATCGTTTAGCTTGGGCGGCTAAATATGTGCCACAAAAGCGGTGACAGAGCCACCGCACTCCAAGTGACGCAGCCGATGTGATCAGGCGGCGAAAGTGATTACTTTGGATTTGGAGCGGGATTTTTTGGGTGGCCCCGCCAGTTCGCGTTCGGCTTGCAGCCAGTCTTGCATAGGGTCGCCCGGGGTGGAGCCGCGTTCGAGGTAGATTTCATAGGCGCGGGCGGCGATCTGGTCTTGCGTGGGTTTCGATTTTGCGGCGGCCTTTTTTGTCCTGGGCGCCGGAGCTTCCTTCGTCTTCGACATACTTCTCTCCTTACTGGAACTACATTTCTATTTTACCCGGGGCGAAAGTGCGTGCGCATGGGTTGATTGTGGCGCAGTTGTTGTTAGCGATACGCCGGAAAATTTCGATGGGATGGAGAAAGAATTTGGATTGAGCAAGAAAGAAAAAGATTTAACACAGAGGACACAGAGAGGGAGGAGAGGAGACCACAGAGAAAGAAAGAGGGCGGCGTACCCTTTGCTAGAAACCCTCAAGGTAAAGGCCGCCCTTCGATACGAGATTCGGACGCTATCAGGCTACGGTTATGTCTTTACTCAGGTAGACGTCCTGGATGGCGTTCAGGAGTTTTACCCCTTCGGCCATGGGGCGCTGGAAGGCTTTGCGGCCGCTGATGAGGCCGGTGCCGCCGGCGCGCTTGTTGATGACGGCGGTCGTGACGGCATCCTCAAAATCGTTGGCGCCGGAAGCGCCGCCGGAGTTGATGAGGCCGGAGCGGCCCATGAAGCAGTTGGCGACCTGGTAGCGCGTGAGATCGATGGGGTGATCGCTGGCGAGATCGGTGTAAATGCGCTTGTCGAATTTGCCGTAACTGGAGTCGCCCATGTTGAGAGCGGCGTAGCCGCCGTTATTTTCGGGTAGCTTCTGCTTGATGATGTCGGCCTGGATGGTGACGCCGAGGTGATTGGCTTGCCCGGTG
>DASSGJ010000562.1:0-5783 GCA_035693545.1 Candidatus Acidiferrum sp. | reverse complement strand
TAACAAGGTAGCCGTAGGAGAACCTGCGGCTGGATCACCTCCTTTCTAAATAAGTGAGATCTATCCCGCTCTGGTGTGCGGGAGATGTTCTCCAGTGCGAAGTGCGGCTCTCACGGGCTTAGTGCTTCGCTAGACTCAAATTACCCATCCCTGATGGCTTCGGCTGTTGGGGCGGACAGATTCTGGCTCATCGATCTGAGTTGTCACGAGAGCGAAAATATACGAACGAAGGGCCACTGATTTATCAGTGGCCCTTTTTCTTTCTGGGGGTGGAGCTAATGGCCCGATGCTCCGTATAAGAACTGTCTCTAGGGTGTCGAGACGGGTTCGGTATCACCGGATGAAAAAGGGACGCCGGGTCACATTTCCAATCATTCGATCAAGCAACCGAGTTCCCTGCAGATTGACAATCCCAAAATCTATTTCTTTTCCCCAACTGACAAGCGCTGGATTTCGCGCGTACCTGATTACCGCGTTTCCTCTAAATTGGAGTAGAGAAAATGCTACGTAAGGTATATGGTGTTGGCGTCCCAGCCAGCTACGTCGCCCAAACTCGAGCCGCGCCGAGCTAAGTTGTAGATGCGCGGGCGGGGCCGGTGTACGCGGGACCGATCTTAGCGGAGCAATATGAACCGGCACAACGCGCAGTGCGTCTCCTTCCGTCCAGGGGTTGCAATCCACATTGAAGAGCGGCGTGGGCGGTATCCCCGGGTACTTTTCTGGGCGATCTTGCTGCTGCTCTGCCTCGGATTCGGCGCGAATCTTCGCGCGGACACGCTCAGCGGAACGGTAAAGGACCCTTCGGGGCTGCCCGTTGCGGGCGCCAAGGTTGAAATTTCCGGCGAGAGCCTTGTGCAGCCCGTTACGCTGACGACGGATGATTCCGGCAAATTCGCTGCGCCAGATTTGAAGCCGGGAAAGTACAGCCTTCGCGTGACCAAGGACGGGTTCCAGATGTTGACGGCTCCTGCCGAAGTCCGCGGGACGCTGGATGTTTCCCTGACGCTGGCAATTGCGGAGCAGCAGACCACCGTCACGGTCAACGCAAAGGCCGCCGCCTTCGCCAACTCCGATTCTTTCTACCGCCAGCTTCGCGACATCAAACTGGGCAGCAGCTATCATTGCGACAATTTCACGCTGCCGCTGGATGTGGGCACGTTCGAATTCAAATCCGGCACGATCACCTTTCTGGCGCCGGTGAATGGCCAGGAAACGGGCGCGATTTTTCTGGGCCAGGGGCACTTCACGTTAAAACCGGTGTTGGCAATAGATACGCAAGAGATGATCCGGCGAAGCGGCCATGAAATCGCCGAAGAGGAGTTCACGGAAGTAGTGTTCCGCTTCAGCGGCAGCTTGGCCGCACAATTTTCCAAAATCAAAAACAGTCCCGCGGAGACGCCCGGCGCGGCGGACGGCGCTTTCGAGCGGTGGAAAAACAAAGTGCGGCATCGCCACGAAGTGCCGGATGGCTTTACCGATGGAATCCTGCAAGCCGAAACCATGGACAACGTGGATGCGGACGTGCTTTCCGCCGTTTACAATCCCAAACATCCCGGTTTTATTAACGCCTACATGACCGGCGCGCCCCACAAGGATATGCGTTATTTCATTCGCGCGCGCACCGGAGCAATTCCGCAGTTGGGTTCGCCGGAAGAAGTGGGGCTGATCAATTGCAGCGGTTCCGGAATGGATGACGGCATCTGGTATTCGCAGCATCTCTACTCCGAACTGAAGGCCAGGACGGCAAACTCGCAAGAAGACCGCCGGCTTTTTTCAACACACCGCTACGTGATCGAAACGGTGATCGGCAAGAACGCACACTTCGCCAGCCAGGCTAAAATTACCTTTGAACCGCTGGTGCCCGGCGACCGCGTGCTTAAGTTCGGGCTGCTGCCCACGCTGCGGGTCGCGCGGGTGGTCGACGAAAACGGCAGAGACCTCCATTTTATTCAGGAAGACAGGAAACACGACGGGTCTTTCTATGCGGTTCTGGATGAAGCTCCCGAGATGGGCAAGGAGCATTCGATCACCGTCGAATACGGCGGTGACAAAGTGCTCTACGATGCGGGCGGAGGCAGCTACTATGTAGGCGCCCGAGAGTCGTGGTATCCAAACCTGAACGGCTTCGGCGAGAAAGCGCTGTACGATCTTACCTTCAAAGTTCCCAAGTCCAACGTGGTGATCAGTGTCGGAAAGCTGCAGGGACAATCCGAAGAGTCAGGATTCGCCGTCTCGCACTGGGTGACTTCGGTGCCCGTCGCCGTGGCAGGCTTCAATTATGGGAAATACCAGCGCATAGAAATGCCGGACGCGATCACGCACTACGACATTGCCGGATACTACCTTACGGATTTGCCGGACAATCTTGCTGAGTACGCCCGGGGCAATGGTCCGCTGGCTTCGATGGCTCCCAAATCCATGACCTCCTACGCGCTGGAGCAGGCGCGCGCGCAAATGCAGGTGTGCACCATCTTTTTCGGGAAAGCGCCGTACGAAAATCTGGCGATCACGGAGCAGCCGAACTTCAACTTCGGACAATCCTGGCCGAGCCTGGTTTATCTGCCGATCTCCGCGTACATCGATTCGACGCAGCGGTGGCGGCTGTTCGGCACCATTGATTCCAACTTCACCGGCTTCGTGCAGGAGGTAACGCCGCACGAAGTCGCCCACCAGTGGTTCGGCCACAGCGTCAGCTGGGCTTCGTACCATGATCAGTGGCTCTCGGAAGGATTCGCCGATTTCGCCGCGGGCCTTTATCTGGAAGAAGCCACCGGACCGAAGTGGCAGAAAGATTATGTGGAATACTGGGACCGGCAGAAGCGGCGCATCCTGGAGAAAAACAGTTACGGTATCGCGTCGAATGATGCGGGCCCCCTGTGGCTGGGCTTGCGCCTCATCTCGCCGAAGACCCCGCGGGCCTACCAGGGCGTTACCTATTCCAAGGGCGCCTACGTCCTCTTAATGCTGAAATCGCTGATGTTCGACGACCAACACACCAGCAATAATCCGAATCAGGCGTTCATCGACATGATGCACGATTTCATCAGCAGCCATCAAACCACGCCTGCATCCACGGAGTCCTTCAAGGCCATCGCTGAAAAGCACATGACGAAATCGATGGACCTTCAGGGCAACGGGAAGCTGGATTGGTTTTTCCGTGAATGGGTATACGGAACGCAGGTCCCCCGCTATCAATTCAAGTACGAGATTCAGCCGGGCGACGGGAAAGGCGTAAAAGTTCACGTGGAGATCACGCAGAGCGAAGTGGATCCAGGGTTCGCGATGCTGGTTCCCGTTTATGCCGATTTTGGCCAGGGGATGATGCGACTTGGCCAGGTACCCGTTGTCGGAAACTCCACAAGGCCTGCCAGTTTCCTGTTGGACCAAGCTCCGAAAAAGGTCGCAATTAACGTGCACAAAAACATCCTCGAACGCTAAGGGTCCAGGATCCCGGCCATTCCGATTTCCTGCTACACTCGCCGCCACGATGTCCACTTATTTGCTGATTCATGGCGCCTGGCATGGCGGGTGGTGCTGACGCAAAGTTGTGCCTTGCCCTTGACTTGCCAGGGCATGGGCCGCAGACCAACTCGCAGATATTCTTTCACGCATCAGCACGAGCTGAACTCCACGCTGCACCGGCCGCTGTCCCTTGACCGCCGGTCCGGAACAGGATAGCCTCGCACCTAAATCTTCCCGTTAGTTCTACAGAAAGAGGTCGCCGATGCAATTCCTAGCCGTACTTTGGCTTCCCATTCTGCTGTCCGCGGTCTTTGTATTTGTTGCCAGTTCGATCATGCACATGGTGTTGCCGTACCACAAATCCGATTGCCGCAAGCTTCCCGACGAAGACAAGGTGATGGACACCTTGCGCGGCGCGGGATTGCAGCGCGGCCTGTACATGTTCCCTTACTGCGATCCCAAGGACATGAAGTCGCCCGCGATGCAGGAAAAGTATAAGCAGGGCCCCATCGGCATGCTGACGGTGTATCCTCCCGGTCCGCCGGCGCTGCCAAAGTTTCTGGCGATGTGGTTTGCGTATTGCGTGGTCATCGGTGTCGTTGTTGCGTATGTCACCGCGCACGCGCACCCTCTGGTTGTGGCCCACGGCGAGCCTTTTTGGGCTGTCTTCCAGGTTGCCGGGACAGCGGGGTTCCTTGCGTATGGCCTGGCCAACCTCAGCAATGGCATCTGGAAAGGCCAGCCCTGGAGCATGACCATTAAAGAAGTTGTGGACGGAGTGGTGTACGCCGCGTTGACCGCGGGTACTTTCGGCTGGCTCTGGCCGCGAGGATAACCCGGAAGGAAATTCCCCGTTAGCGAAAGTTCCCAGATTGCAAGCTGGAGGGTTTGGGAGTAGTCTCTCCGTCAAGCGTTGCCGGCCTTCCATCCGCGCCCGCCCTCCGCGGCAACGGCCAATCAGAAACCGGGACAGCTGCGTTCCGGGGGAGGAAGGCGTAATGTCCGTCTCGCAAGCTCACAAGGAATTGTTCGGGCGGCTGTATCATTCCATCTGGAATGAGCGGCGGATGGAATTCATCGAACTCGTGATTGCGGAAACCCATGCTTTGGGCGATCCCACGGTTGCTGGCGGAGCCGTTGGTCCCTCCGCTTATCGCCGGCAAGTGGAGCGCTTTCTGACCGGGTTGCCGGATTTGCACTTCGAAGTGCACGACACGATCAGCGAGGGCGACCGGTTGGTCGTTTACTGGACCATCAGCGGAACGCATCGCGGCGAATTTCTTGGTGTGCCGCCGACAAACAAGAGAGTTTCCTTCAGCGGAATCACCATCAACCAGATCCGCAACGGAAAAATCATCGAGTCCACCGTTATCTGGGATGGACTCGGCCTCCTCGAACAGTTCGGGGTCGACTTGCCTGTGCGGTACGAGATGCTGGCCATGTCCAGTCGTTGATTTGCCGGCGAGATCCCTCAAGTCTAAGTAAGCCGGCGCTTTGACTCTTTGGCGTCAATCTCCGCGAATTCGATTGTGCGCCGCGACTTTCCCAACCACTCTAGGGTTACACCTTACACCATCGCTCTCAGGTCATGCGCTTCGCGGTGGAATTTCAACCACAAAATAAGGAGACCTGGAACAATGACAAAGTCAAAGATAGCCCTGGGCGGCGTACTCTCTCTGGCACTCGTTTGCGGCGGGCTGGCTGTTGCCCAAATGCCGAAGGATAACGTGAGCGGCCGCAGGCATCCGAATCTTGCCGCGGCGCAACATCTATCGCGCCAGGCCTGGGAGAAAATCACTGCCGCGCAGGAAGCCAATGAATGGGATATGGACGGCCACGCAGCCAAGGCCAAGGAGCTTCTGGATCAGGTCAATAACGAGCTGAAATTGGCCGCGGAAGCCGCGAACCACGACAAGAAATAACATTATTATCGTTTCTGCATCCATCGGGAACCTCGCCCAGCCGGCACAGGCCGCGCTGGGCGATTCTTTTTTGGCGGCTGGGTCCACTCCGCAGAGGAAAAGCCGCATTCAGGTCAAAGCGATTCAGATGATTTTATTTTCTTTCCTCCTGCCCCTCGCGTATTCTGGTAATCAACCGCCCGAGGGAGCCTTTCATGTTTTCTTCACCCGCGCGGAAAGCGGCAATCGGCCGGGCCATTCGATTCTTCTTCCTTTTTGCTCTGACCCTTGCTCTCGGAATTTCCCCAAGCTTTGCAGGACGGCAGGCCACGGAATCTTCCGTGCCCTCGATTCCAGTTATCGTGAGCGATTTTGAGTTGTTCTCCGTGCTCCCCCGAGCTGCTTCCCCTGCCGCTCCGG
>DASSGJ010000561.1:0-4819 GCA_035693545.1 Candidatus Acidiferrum sp. | reverse complement strand
TTCGCCGTATTTCAGCGCGCCGATCACCCGTTCGAGTTTCCCGCCCGGGTTGAAAACGAAAATCTTGCCCGAATCCGAATCGGTCACGTAAATGTTGTCTTGGGCGTCCACGGCGACGCATTGCGGGGAAACGAGCGGATTATGGTCGGTATCCTGCCGCGAAATGAATTTGTACTTTTCCTTATTGAAATCGAAGATGTGCACGCCCTGCGCGCCGGGATCGCTGACGATGATGCGCCCCTTTGAATCGGTGGTGATGCTGTAAGGCCGGACCATGCTGTGGTAGTCGGGTGCGCCAATCACCACGTCGACCACTTTTGTCCAGAAGCCCTTCTTGGGCTTTACTTCCTGCTCGGAGCTGAACATGCGCTCAAAGCGCAGTTTTCGGCCGCCATCCAGCAGCAACTCCGGAATATCAATGCGCACCGGTTCGTTCTTTTTCTTGTCGCCAGCGGCTGCGGCGGGACCCAGGAAAAGAACCGCAGCCAGGCAAATAGCCAGGAATCTTTCGGGGAACATCGGAAGGGCCCTTGTGCCTAGAAGAAACTGAACCATCTGGACACTCCGATAAAATAAGAGTACTGATTGCCCGGCGGAGTGCCGGCGGCGCTGATCCCCTGCGAGAACTTCGTAAAGCCGCCCAAGATGCTGATCCTTCTGAGCCGGTATTGAAATTGTCCGTATAGAATGTCGGTTCGATTTTTGGAGAAAACGCTATTACTCAGCGTGTCGCTCAGCGCGTGCGAATAGCTTGCCGTAATACTCAGCCGCGGTAATGGCGTATAACCCAACGAAGCGCCATAACTTTTCGCATTGTAGACAATCAGTCCGTCAGGCTGCAACCCGGGTGTCACGGGTATCGGCTGAATTCCCGTACTCGTAAGCAGCGACTGGCCGTCGGCTTGCACGTAATTCGCGCTTGCCGTGAGCCGGTGCAACGCTAGACTGGTCGAAAATCCTTCACTATGGCTCACCGTTCCCACGTGTTGGGACAGGCCGCTGTGGCTTCCGTTAAACGCGCCCGTCCACTGCCTTCCCCGGCCCAGCCGCCGGTGAACGTTTGCATTGTAGTTGTAATAGGAAGTCGTGTAGGTCACCAGGATCGTCTGCACGTTTTGCGCATAGCTGAACGCGCCAGAGGTTTCCCAGGCGCCAAAATGCCTGAATGCATTCACATTCAATACAAAGCCGAGCGCGCTATCTGCGAACTTATTTGAGCTTTCAACGATCGTTGCCGATACCGAAAATGTGTTGAGAATGCGCTTGTTGTAACCTACGGTCCCGCTGAAATAACTCCCGTTGTAGCTGTTTCCAAAATAAGCTTGATTGTAGTAGGTAATCTGCGCTTGCGCGAACAGGCTTGGGGTGAAAAGGTAGTTCGCTCCGCCTGCGATCGTGGAAGAATTTGAGGATGATTGTTGAGGAAGCAGCGGCACGCCACCCCCGCTATTAATGATGTTCTGATAAAAGTACCCATTCAAGTTGTCGGTATAATTCTGATTCATGAACAGCGTCAATTTAGAGTCAGGGTGAAACTGCACAATCGCTGCTTCGGTATTCGTGGTGTAATCGGAAGTATTCTTGGATCCCTGCAATGTCGATGCGAAATCGCCCGTATAATTCGAGTGATTGAACGATAGCGACACGGAACCATGCCACGGAAGTGAATGAGCGCCGTTTATTCCTATGTTGTTTCCGCTGGAATCGTTGATGTCGTGGCCTGACTCCCCACTCAAAAAAAATGGAAGGTCGGAATGCACATTCAAATGCGTATAGTTTGCGTTCAGGTTCCATCCTGCTACGTGGTAGGACGATCGCAGATTGAGTGTCTTGGTAGAGGAACTGGACTCCTCATTCGTTCCAAATATGTTTCCAGTTCCGTCGCCCTGTGAATAGCTTATGGAAAAGGTGGGCCAATTGGGCTCAAGAAAGCTCCACCCGATTCCAAAGCCCTGGCCATTGCCTATCGCCGTGAAATTCGGCGTCCCGACCAGCCCAAAATTCCCCGTACTGTTTCGCGTGTAGTGATAGCTGGCGTAACCCGGATATTTGCTGCCCGTAAAGAAATTTGCAACGGTATCTATACCGCTGGTACTGGTCAAGGATTGGAAATTCGAGTCAGAGGTCGAGCGGTTATAATAAGGCGTAACCGTGAAATTGAGAAAGTTGGGGTTGTAATAATCGCCTGCCAGTTGTGCATCTGCCCCAACGTTGAAGTTGTGGCTCGAAGGAGTCTGATCCCCGGTGGCTCCAGCGTAACCGCCCGACAATGTCCCATTCAGCCGCATTCTCAGGTCGTCACCGACCTGCACCTGAGCACAAGCTATGGGAGCGCTTACCAGGAGCAGCAACCAGCCGGCGCGTTGGAGAATGCGTTTCATGGCGCAGCCTCTGCCTCACTCCTACAGGATTTCAACCCTGGCTTTGTTGCGCAGGGACTTGTCCAATCCGACGCGCAGATTCTCGTACTTGCTCTTTTGCAGTTCAGTGCGCAAAGCAGCTTTGACCGACTCGAAACTCTGCTTACCGGCAAGCGTGTGGGTGTTGAGCCGCACGATGGTGTAGGCGGACTCGATCTGGATCAGTCCGCTAATGCCTCCCGGTTTCATGACCGATAAAGCCTTGATAACTTGCGGAGGCAACTTGTCTTTCTCCACCGCTTTGTGGTCGCCCATGTTTACCCGGAAATCGTCCTCGGAAATCTTCTCCGCCAGGAGGCCAAAGTCCTGGTAATTCTTGGTCGCTTGCGCCTGCCGCAGAAAATCGTTGGCGCGCTTTGACGCTTCCTTCTTCTGATCGGGCGTGGCGTTCAACGGCGGCATGATGGAGATGGTCTGGAAACTGTAGGATTCGCGAACTTGAAAACGATTTGGGTTCTTGTCGTAGAAGGCTTTCACTTCTGCCGGGGTAATCGTTGATTTATTCTCCACATCGGCCTTTAGAACCTGCTCGATCAGCAAGGAGCGCTTGATTTTGTCCAGGACATTTTTGTCCGAGCCGCCCATTTCCGAGTTCAGGTATTGTTGATATTCCTGCGGCGAGTGAAATTGCCTTTTGAACTCGACTTCGGATTGCTTTAACTGTTGGGGCGGTACGGTCAACTTCCGCCGTTGTGCTTCCTGATAAACCAGCTCTTCAAAAATGATCATCTGCAGCGCGCCTTGCCGGATGGAGGCCTCTTGTTCTTTTGGAAAACCATTGTGCTGGCCGGCATAGGGGAAGATCTGCAGCATTTCGCGGAGCAGGTCCCGGTCGGTAAGGACAGCGCCATTCACTTTGGCTACAGGTTTGTCGCTGACCAGAAATGGCGATGTGGCGGGACTATTGGCCTTGGCGGGAGCAGTGGGTGCGTGAGAAGAAACTTGCGAACTTGCGTTGACTGCCATCGCTAGTAGTAGAGCGAAAACTACCAGGTACTTCATGTGATGCCTCCTCAACTTTCTAAAAAAAAGGGGGGAGAGTTTCTGCTCTCCCCCGTGATGCAATCGTCCGATTAGAAGACGGTTGGGATGTTGTTGGTGTTGTTGGCTTCGTTCGCTTCACCAAAGTGGCACTGCCGGCAGAACTGTGCCGAAGAAGGCGCGTTGGTGTTGGCGATGTTGTTGATGTTCGGGTTATAGGGCCCGTTCACGAAGAAAAATGTGGTGTAGAACTTGCCGCCGCCGTCGCCCGCGATTTGGCTGGCTGCAGAGGAGGTGTACACGGTCATGACGTGCTGGTTATGGCAGGTGGTGCAGAGCACGTAGGGCTTGCCGGCTGGGTTCACACCCGTCGGGGCGCTCCACTTTCCAGGCGCCAGGGCTGGCCAGCCGTAGTTGGCTACAAACTGGGCATAGGGAGTGCCGGGAGTAACGGTGAAAGCGTTGTTGGCGAACACCAGGCCGTTGCCAGAGCGGATCGTGGCATTCAGACCTACCGGGTGATCGTTGGTGTAGTTGCCGGCGCCAGAACCATCGTTGCCGAGCAAAGTCGGGATCTTGCCGCCTCCGTAGGCTGTGTTCGTCAGCAAACCAATGCGCTGCTCATAAGACCAGTTCTGCATCATGTTCGTCGGGGTGACCGCGCCATCATGGCAGCTGAGGCAGAGAAGAATGCCGCCGACTTCCTGGGAACCGCTGGCGATACCTGACGGAAGAACTTCCACATATTCGCCGTTATCGCCGAACTTCAGCGTCGCGCCGTAGAGCGGGCTGGCATCTTGCCCCCACAGGGCATAGCTGCCGGTGTCTGCCGCGCCTGCATGACCCGAACCGAATGACCCGCTGTGCGGTGAATGGCAGCCCGCGCAGCCGCGGCCGTTGTTATTGTGCGCGCCGAGTACGTCAACCGTGGACGACGCGTTTTGGCCCATTGCGAAACCGGCTGTCGCCAGTCCCAAAATCGCTACTAATATCGCTCTCTTCATAAAATTTAAATCCTCCGTAGGTGCTGCTTACCCTCATCTTCCACTTCGATTGGCGGTAGCCTGGAGCGGGGGGCCGCCTGCAATGTCCCAAAGTGCATCTGGTATGCCGAACCGGTACAAACGTCAAAATTCCCCCAAATCACAATAAGTTCTTATATTTCTATTAGATAGAGAAAGAGTACCAAAGGCAGGAATCGTGACCAAAACCGCGGCAAGCCTTGGTTTCTGAGTCAAATCACTCAGTTGTGATGCGAAGTCACACACGGAACTGCTTAAGAAGTAAGCGTGTTAGCCGTCACAAGGGGTATGTTTAGGAAACCCGTTTTTCTTCCGTTTAGAGAATTGCGACATGAGAGCTTGTTGATTTTCTCTGCAGCAGTGTTCACGAATCGAGCATGAAGGTCCGAAGTGAAA
>DASSGJ010000560.1:0-6790 GCA_035693545.1 Candidatus Acidiferrum sp. | reverse complement strand
GCCCGCGCAATAGACCAGCAGCGGGCGGTCATTGGGCAACGTCGGCAGATTTTCCACCAGGTGATTCAGCGGCACACTCACACTGCATGCGATGTGTTTTTGCGCTCGCTCGCGCGGGGCCCGAACATCGATTGCCAGCGGCGAATTGTCCGATGAGAGAAGTTCCGCAGCGAATTGGACGCTTAGCCTTTCGGTGAAGGCGACAAGGTCGGGACGCGGCTCGAGGCTATGCAGTCCATTTTCCAAATATCCCGCGATATGATCGAAACCGATTCGCCCGAGGCGGACAGCGGATTCGCTTTCGCGGCCGGGACTGGCGATGATGACAATCGGATGTGTTCGGTCGAGCACGGTTCCTGCCCAGGTGGCGTACTGCCCTCCGAGGCCGACGTTAATGCTGCCCTTCAGGTGCGCTGCCCCAAATTCTTCCGGGTCGCGGGTGTCGAGGATCTGAGCACCCTCTGTTTGCAATGCCAGCAACTGTTCGAGCTTAAGTGCCTTGAGTTGGCGCTCCAGAGCTTCCTCGAGCGTGGGACGTTCCTTGCTGTTCAGAACGGCATCGTAAACAAAATAGGGAGGAGCTTCCGGCTGGTCGGTGGTCACCAGGTCAATGAAGGCCTGCTTGCTCATCGGCTGCAAGGCATAGTTGAGCCGGCGCTGCTCGCCAATCGTGGAAACCGTCTCCTTGCTGATGGCTCTTCCACAAAGAGAGCCGGCGCCGTGCGCGGGATAGACCAGACTGGTGTCCGGCAAGCCAAGAAGTTTTGTTTGCAGGGAGTCGAAGAGCATCCCGCCGAGGTCCGCAGCGGACCAGCCTAATGCCACACGCAAATCAGGGCGTCCGACGTCGCCAATGAAAAGAGTGTCACCCGTGAGGACGGCTTGCGGTTCAGTCTGGCTGCGGGCGAGGTCGTAAACGAGGATGGAAATGGATTCAGGGGTGTGCCCCGGAGTTTCGAGGGCCTTGAGGCGCACCTTGCCAAACTCGACCAAGTCGCCATCCGCGAGCGGCGTAAAGCGATATTCGGCCTGGGCTTTTGCGCCCAGATAGATCGTCGCGCCCACGCGGTCGCGAAATTCCAGGTGCCCGGCCACAAAATCGGCGTGCAGGTGAGTCAGGAAAACGTGCTTGATCTGTAGTTTATGTTCGGATGCAAAGGCAAGATATTGCGCGATGTCGCGTTGCGGGTCCACGACGGCGGCGATGCTGGTCTCTTCGTCACCAATTATGTAAGAAGCATGGGCAAGGCAATTCAGATAGAACTGCTTGAGGACCAAACGCCACCACCTTCGCTGTTAGCCGCGATTTTAAATTCGGTTCAGATTCGCAAAGGGACCTGATTGCGCAAATCGTATGATTCAGCCGCTCCGGAGTCAATGCATTTACAGCAAGCGCGGCCTTGTGCCCTTAACCGCGTTGTAGCTGAAAAGCTTATGGCATTCTTTGCGCAGAAAACCGCCGACTACGGGGATAGGGTGATTGCCCTTCCGGAAGATGAGCTTGCAAGAGATCAGGCAGGCACGCCATTTATAAATTTCATTGCCGTGCTTTTGGCCGTAAGCGTCAATATCTTCCTGCGAAACTCCGTAAACAACCGCGCCAATCTTGCACCAAACGCAAGCGCCGGCGCACATGGCACAAGGCTCGTGTGTGGAATAAAGAACGAATTCAGGAAGGTAGCGGCCATATCCGCTGGAAACATACTTGAGCATTTCCAATTCAACGTGCTTGATGCTGGAGCCCGAGGTTTTCACGCGGTTGCCGGCGCTGGCAATGATTGTCTCCGTCTTGCCGGTCACGCGGGTGATGACCGCGCCGATGGGATAGTCGCCGCGATCGCCGGCGCGTTTGGCCTCCGCGATGGCCAGTTCCATGAATTTCTTCTTCGCTTTGTAGGAAGCAGGAATCATGCGACTCGATTATATGAGATTATCGTGAGTGTTCCCCAGGATATCCGCGGCCGGTTCAAGCACCGGGCAGCACCGCAAGCAAACGAGAGGACCGGATTCGCGCAGGATGATCGGAATCAGGGACCGCTTCAAGGCAACGCTTTCCGCGTTGCTCCTGCTGTGCTGCTGGCCGGCGCACACCCAAACAAACACCAAAGCCACAACTAGCCCAACTTTTTACCGGGACGTTTTGCCGATACTGCAAGAGCACTGCCAGGTGTGCCATCGCAGCGGCGGAATCGCGCCAATGGCGTTTGAGAATTATGAAGGCGCGCGGCGCTACGCCGCCGCTATCGAAGCCGCGGTGCAGAATCGTTCGATGCCGCCATGGTTCGCGGAAAAAGGAGTCGGAAGCTTTTCTAATGATCCTTCGCTAACGGATGAGCAGATCGCAACGCTCGCGGCTTGGGCTGCCGGCAAAGCTCCGGCAGGAGACCCGGCCGATGCGCCACCGGCAAAGAAATGGGCGGAACGGTGGACGATTCCCGCGCCCGACCTGGAAATCAAGATGGCGAAGCCGGTGGAAATTCCGGCGGCTGGCGACGTGGGATATGCCTACGAGATTTTGCCGACCGGGTTCAAGGAAGGACACTGGGTGCAGGCTTCGGAAATCCTGCCGGGATTGCCGGAACATGTGCACCACGCGGTAGTGTATGTGCGGCCGCCCGATTCGCCGTGGCTGCGGCACGCTCCGGTGGGCAAGCCATTTACCGCGGAAACGCTGACTTCGCCCGAAGACAAGCGCGATGCGATGTGGACCGACAGCGACATCCTGCTGGTCTACGCGCCCGGAAGCACGCCGGACAACTGGCCGCGCGGAATGGCGAAATTCATCCCGGCTGGTTCGGACCTGGTTTTTCAAATCCACTACACCACAAACGGCAAACCGGGTAAGGATCTCTCGCGCATCGGCCTTATCTTCGCGAAAGAGCCGCCGAAGAAACGGGTGCTGACGCTGCAACTGACGAATGATCACTTCGTGATCCCGCCAGGCGTGCCCGATTATCGCGTGGAGGCGCGCGGCACGATGCCGAACGATGCGCTGCTGCTCAGTTTTTTCCCACACATGCACCTGCGCGGGAAGCGGTTTGAATACAACATCGTTCACAGGGACAAATCGGTTGAGCCGCTGCTGCGAGTGCACTATCACTTTCACTGGCAGATGAGCTACCGGCTTGCGGAGCCGCTGGCGCTGAAGGCCGATACGGAACTGCAGGCGGTCGCTTGGTTCGACAATTCAAAAGAGAATCCGCACAATCCGGACCCCAGTGCGGCTGTTCGCTGGGGCGAGCAGACTTACGACGAAATGATGGTCGGTTTCTTCGATGTAGCGGTGGATCCCCGGCTGGACAAACCCCGGTTCTTTCAGCGAAGCGGCACGATCGCCCCGGAAAAGTAACCCTGAAAGCACACCAGGCGGAAAAGCGTCGCAACCGCTATTTGTAGATTGACTACGCCTGTACTCCGGATTTCCGCCCCGGGCAAACCGGTGTGCTACATTGCGAAATTGGAGCAATCAAGGCACTTACTCAAGTGACGACACAAACGCCCATCGAACCACGCCGGCCGATTTCGGCGCCCCAGCAGGGGCCGAAAATCCACCGCGTGGAAGTGTACTGGCACGCGGTCACGTACAAAACCGTGATCATTTACAGTTCCCTGATCCTGGTCATCATCGTTGCCGGTATGTTTGCCGTTAAGCCGGAATGGACCAATATCATCACGAAAAAAGTTTCGAACGCGCTGGGCAATCCGGAAACCGGAACCGCCACAGCTACGCTGACACAGGCCAAGTTCGTGAACCTGGATGGCCGCGTTCAGGTGAAGAAAGTGAACTCGGTGACGTGGGTCGAGGCGAATTACCACACAACGCTTGATAAAGGGGATTTGATCCAGACGGCCAGCGACGGCGCCGCGCGCATCACCTTTGCCGATGGGACGGAGTACACCATCAAGTCGGAAACGCTGGTGACCGTGGAAGAAAACAATGTCACTCGCGACCACTCGAACACCGCGGTTCGCATCAACACGGGTTCCGTGGACCTGGCCACCTCGCGATTTTCTTCTCCCGATTCGAGCGCCGCGGTCAGCGTTGAGGACGCCACGGCTTACTTGAAGCAAAACAGTAAAGCGACCGTGAAGAACGATCCGAAGGAAAATGATCACGAAATCGTGGTCGCCAGCGGGTCGGCGCAGGTACAGCGCGGGCAGGAAAAGATCGAACTGACGCAATTCGAAAAGGTCAGCTTCCCTTCCGGTGGGCCGACCATGAAATCCAACATTCTTGCGCCCCCCGGCCTGATGGCGCCGTTGAACCTGGCGCCTGTGATTTCGGAGACTCCGAGGACGGCCTCGATTCATTTCGAATGGAAACCTGTGGACGGCGCTATCAGTTACACGCTGCGGATCAGCCCGACCACCATGTTCACCCGGCTGGTGAAGGAAGTGAAAGTAACGGGAACCAGCACGGAAGTCAGCGGGCTGGAGGCCGGCGATTATTTCTGGAATGTCAGCGCATCTGACGCAAAGAAGGAAACCAGCGAATTCAGCGAAACGTTCAAGTTCAGCCTGGTAGCCCAGGGCAAGACGCAGGAAATGATGCTGGAGATCGAAGTGCCCAGGATC
Organism: Candidatus Acidiferrum sp.; assembly: GCA_035693545.1. Taxonomy (GTDB): domain Bacteria; phylum Acidobacteriota; class Terriglobia; order Acidiferrales; family UBA7541; genus Acidiferrum. The sequence continues at coordinate 2,215 of DASSGJ010000560.1, read as the reverse complement.
CAGGGCCACTCCGCGGAACTGGTAGGCAAGACCGAACCCGGCGCCGCCCTGATCATCAACGGCCAGGCCGTGGCGAACATTGCGCCGGACGGAACTTTCCGGCATTTCACCGAACCGCTTGAACCCGGCCAGCACAACATTGTGGTGATTGGGTCGAACCGGCGCGGCGGCACGGCGAAGCAGCAGATTTCGATCGTAATACCAAAGTAGGCGGGGGAACCCGGATCGCGGTTTTGCGTGGGCCGCGAAATACGGCGACAATAGGTTAGTTGCACCGTGGGGAGTCCGTACGCGGAGATCCTACCGGGCAGGATCCTCTCCGCAGGGGGAAAGCAGTAATGAATAAGAATGGTTATAACCTTAGGTCGGTGTTCAGTCTTTTTTCGTCCGACCTGGCAATTGATCTGGGGACCGCCAACACGCTGGTGTTCGCGCACGGCAAAGGCATCGTGGTCAACGAGCCGTCCATCGTGGCCATCAACAAATCGAGCGGCGAGGTCGTCGCCGTCGGGCGCGAAGCAAAAGACATGCTGGGGCGCACGCCGGGCAACGTGGTGGCCATCAAGCCGATGAAAGACGGCGTCATCGCCGATTTCAAAGTCACCGAAAAGATGCTGACGTATTTCATTCAGAAGGCGCACAACCGGCGCGTGCTGGTGCACCCGCGCATCGTCATCGGCGTGCCGAGCGAAATCACGCCGGTGGAAAAGCGCGCCGTGCAGGACTCCGCGTATCGCGCGCGCGCCAGCGAGGTGTATCTGGTTGAGCAGGCGATGGCCGCGGCCATCGGTTCCGGCCTGCCGATTGAAGAGCCTTCCGGGAACATGGTGGTTGATATCGGGGGCGGCACCACCGATATCGCCGTGATTTCGATGAGCGGCATTGTCTACTCGCGGTCGGTGCGGGTGGCCGGCAACGAAATGGACGAAGCGGTGATGCAGTACCTGAAGCGCAAATACAACCTGCTGGTCGGCGAGCGCACCGCGGAACAGATCAAGATGGAGATCGGTTCGGCGTACCCGCTGGAAAAGCCGCTGACGATGGAAGTAAAGGGCCGCAACCTGATTGAAGGCGTTCCCCGTACGGTGACGATTGACGACAGCGAAATCCGGGAAGCTCTGAGTGAATGCGTCGCAACGATTTTGAACGCGGTGCGCGTCGCGCTCGAACGCACGCCTCCCGAACTTTCCGCGGACATCAGCGACCGCGGCATCGTGCTGACCGGCGGCGGCGCGTTGCTCAAGAATCTGGACAAGCGCATCCGCGAAGAGACCGGACTGCCGGTTTCGATCGCCGATGATCCGCTGGCTTCGGTGGTGCTGGGCACCGGAAAGATGCTGAGCGATTTCAAACTGCTGCGCCAGGTTTGCATCGATTAGGAGAGTTCGTAGTCGGTAGTCGGTAGTCGGTAGTCGGTAGTTTCGGGGTGGGGCTTCGTCCTTCGATTTCCGCACTTCTCCCAGCCGCGGAAGCCGATGTTGCGTGAGAGCTTGGCATTTACTTAAAACTTAGAACTAATTACTGAGAACAATTGCATGGTCGGAATGCCTTCCAGACATAGATCGCTCGCGCTGCTGACCGGGGTGTTGTTGGCGCAAGTGCTGCTGCTGGCCCTGCAGGTGAAGCGCGATTCACGCGGCCGGCTGATCCGGGTCTGGAGCATGACCGCGGTCTCGCCATTTGAAAAAGGCGGCGCCTGGGGATTTGGAAAAGTCCGCGGGGTATGGGATCACTACTTCGCGCTGCAGGGCACGACGCGGCAGAACGAGGAACTTCATAGCGAAAACGACGCGCTGAAGCTGCAGATTTCGCAGTTAGAGAGTAAAGCCGCGGAAGCCGACCGGCTGGCGGCGCTTCTGAATTTCCGGCAGTCCCACGAAAAAGTGCCCATGGTGATGGCGCGGGTAATCGGCGCGAGCGCCGGCACGGCAAGCCACACGGTGGAGATTGACCGCGGCGAGCGCGACGGCATTCGCCGCAACATGGCCGTCATCACACCGGATGGGGCGGTCGGCAAAATCATCGAGAGCTATCGCGACACGGCACAGGTACTGCTCCTCAGCGACAAAGAGGGCGGCGCCGGGGCGATGCTAGTCGGTTCGCGGATTCAGAGCCCCGTCAAAGGGACGGGTGATCCGATGCTGTCCATGACCTATGTCGCGGCCGAGGAAACGGTCAATGCCGGCGAGAAAATCGTGACCAGCGGCATGGACAA
>DASSGJ010000559.1:0-7405 GCA_035693545.1 Candidatus Acidiferrum sp. | reverse complement strand
AAATTCACAATGTTGAAGGCGTTGAAAAACTCCGCCCGGAACTCCACCATTCCGAGGTCGCTCTTCCCGCGCCTTCCGAACGGCGTATCCTTAATCAGCGCAAAATCGAACTGTTTATACCCTGGCGCGCGAAACGTATTGCGCCCCAGCGTCCCGAACTGCCCGACGGGGAGCGAGAAAAACGTGAAGTTGTTGTCGCCCCGGCCAAAGTAATCTTCCCGCCTCGTCCGGCTGGTGGAGAAATCCGGCATGGTCACCAAATCGGGACGGTCGGCCCCGCCCGCCCCTGCGCTGGTCTGCTGCTCTCCCGAATAAACCGAGAACGGCGGCCCACTCAGGAACGTTGTGATGTTCAGCAGTTGCCAGCCAGTCGTGACAGTCCGGCTCACTGGTTGCAGGAAACTCACCTTGTCGAACGGTAGCGCCTGGAAAACGCTCACCGAAAAAACATGCTTCACGTCAAACGTGGAGACGCCCTTTTCCGCCCGCTCATTCAGCGGGTCTTGCGCAAAGGTTTGCAGAACCGCTCCCGCGCCTCCGGGCAATCCGCCCAGCACCGCACTGGTGTCGTCAATCGACTTCGAAAATGTATAGCTCGCCGCGAAGTTCAGTCCGAGCTTCGCGTTCGTTCCGCTCACGCTGGTCTGCAGCGCGTTATAACTCGAATGCGAATCGCTGTTCATGACATACTCCGGCCCGAACCCGCTCACCGCGTTGCCCGATGCGTCAAACTGGGTGAATCGCGCGAACTCCGGCCCTGCGCCGGCATATCCGTTCGGGGCAAACACCCGCGCTAGGTGGATCCCTGTCGTTCCCACATACGCTGCGTTCCAGTGCACCCAGCCGAAATCGTGCTCAACACCCGCGGTGTACGTGCCGATATAGCCATTCTTGAAGTGTCGTGACATCACGCTGACACTCAGCAGTTGTGTTTGATTGCCCGGCGTCAGCGCTTCCAGGTCCTGCTGAAATTTCGCCAAATCAATCGGAGTATTTGCGGCCACGTTGGAGGTGCTTCCCGATGCGAACAGCAACTGGCCTGAGGTTGTGAAAGGTTCCGGCACCTGCAGCGGGACAATCATATTCGAGAAGGGAACGGGCACGCCCACCTGCGCCGTTACAAGGGGTTGCGCCACGAACGGCAATCCGCCGGTCACGAAATTGTCCTGCCACAGATTTGGCAGAATTGTGGTGATCGCTCCGCCTGCGTGCACCGTCGTATGTTTCGCCAGCGCGTAGTCCACCGCCACGCGGGGCCCCCATCCATTCCGATCGATTGGATAAATCGGCTGCGGGTTATACAAAAAGTCCTGCGTCGCTCCCGGTGTCAGAAAATCGGAAGGTTTTCCATCCGGTCCCACCGGCGTGGCCACGGACGTTCTGTTATTCCCTTCCTTGATGCGGCTGTTCACTTCGTAGCGCAGTCCGTAATTGAGGCTGAGCTTCTGCGTCGCTTTCCACGTGTCCTGAAAATAAAACGCGTAAGCCTGGCGCCGCACCGCTGCTTCATCAAAGCGGTTTCCAGTCGGCGTGAGCCGGTAAGGCGCGGAAATGGTGTATTCGTATGGGGTCGCCGTCAGCAGGCCCAACAGGGAATTGGGAAGCGGATCGCCAGGAAGAATGTTGTGAGTCCCGCTGGCGGATTGGATAAACACCGGCGAAAACGCGATGCCTCCCCCAAATGAATAAATCCCGCTGGGATTCGTGCCGAATACGGAAGTGTCGCGGTTCCACCGGATATCCACGCCCCACTTAAAGACGTGGTCCCGGTGCACGTAGCTCATGTCGTGCTTGAACTGAAATACATTTCCATACGATCCGAAGATCGAGCCATCCGCCGAATTGAATCCCGCGAAAAGTCCGTCAGCGAACGCCAGTGACACGTCGGTGTGATTGCTGGAAGGAAACACCGGAGTGCTGCGGACATAATCAAATATTGTTGTCGAATTGAGTTGCGGCGAATATGTCCGCACATAACTCACCGCCGCGTTCCGCTGGTGATCAAAAAATTTCACCGCAAAACCCGGGTCGATGGCCGTCTGATCCGGATTGGTCGTCGGACCATTGACATTGTTCAGGCTGAAGCGCGCGAACAGCTTTGCTTTGTCCGAAAGCTGGTGGTCCACTCGGATTGAAAACTGGTTGGTGTCCGTCACCACTTTGGAAGAAACGGCGTATGTGCGCGCGCCGAACGCGCCGGAGGGATCGTTTGGCAACGGATAGCGGGCCAGGATCGGCGCAATTGCGGCGCTCACCGGCACAGTCAGCGTGTCGCCGGGATAAGTCGTTGTGTCGATCCCCTTTCGTTCGTCGGCGGTCGGCACCGCCAACACTTGCGTCGTCCCCAGCACCTGCCGGAATCCCGCATACTCACCGAAGAAAAATGTCTTGCCGCGCCCGTCGTAAATTCCCGGCAACACCACGGGCCCGCCGATCGTTACGCCAAATTCATTGCGTACAAACGGCGGAATCCGCCGCGGGTCCAAGGGGTTGATGTGGTCGAAAAAGTTCCGCGCATCGAAGGCCGCATTGCGCACAAATTCAAACGCGCTTCCGTGCAACTGGCCGTTCCCCGATTTCGTCACTACGTTCGTGAATCCGGCCGCGCCTTGCCCGATCTCCGCGGGCATTACACCGGAGTTTGACTGCACTTCATGAATTGCGTCCACGTTGAAATTCGCGAATGTCGCTCCGCCCAACTCCGGGTCGGTGGTCGTCCCGCCGTCCATCGCAAACACGGTGTTCACCCCGCGTTGCCCGTTGAAAGCAAACTGTTGCGTGAAATTCGCCGCGCCGTTCGTGTCCGTCATGGTGCCTGCGGCCAGCAGCAGCAGTTTGCTGAAATCGCGTTCGTTCAGCGGCAAGCCCGAAACTTCTTCGCTCGAGAGGTGCTCTCCCCCGGTGCCCTTCTTCTCTGTCCCTTGCGCCGCGCGGGCAACCGCCACGCCCAGGGTCTGATCCTGCGCGGAAAGAGTCAGCTCCAGATTGGGTGCGTTTCCCTCCGCGACGGCAACCGGCTTGGCCGCCGTCCAGGTTTTGCCAGAGGTTTCCGCCGCCAGGGTGTAGGTGCCCGGTTCAACCCCCACAAAGGCGAAGGTTCCAGTCGCTGAAGACCGGGTTTCATACGTTCGGCCGCCGGAATTCGCGTGCAGGGTAATCTTCGCATCGGCCACGGGCTTTCCCGCGGCATCATAGAGCACGCCATTCCAGGTGACGGGTGTGGAATACGAGCAGGGGGCGACAGCAAGCGCCAGGAATAGAATAAATCCCAAGATCCGCATGGGTACCGAGAGGGCCGCCGACATGGTTGATGATTCTATAGCGTTTTACAGGAAAGTAACTTTTCCTTCAAGTGGCAAGTGTCAAAGAGTTAGCCTTCAGGCGGGCACGGCCAGCTTCAAGCCGGGACTGACTTCTGAAACCGGCTGACCACCGCCTCATGCTCTTTGCGCAATTCTGCCGGCAGACGCTCTCCAAACTTCGCAAGAAATTCCCGGCTGTCCGCCAAATCAGTTTCCCAATTATCCGCATTCACGCGGAACAGTTCATCCAGCGATTCCGGCGCGATCTTCAGCCCGTCCAGCGTCAGCGCGGTCCGGGTGGGAACATACCCGATCGGAGTTTCCTTCGCCTCGCCGCGTCCTTCGACGCGCTCCAGGATCCACTTCAACACGCGCACGTTTTCCCCGTACCCGGGCCAAAGGAATTTCCCGTCCGCGCCTTTCCGGAACCAGTTCACATGGAAAATCTTCGGCGGATGCGGAATCTTCTTTCCCATGTCCAGCCAATGCTGGAAGTAATCCCCCATGTTGTAGCCGCAGAAGGGCAGCATTGCCATCGGATCGCGCCGGGTAACCCCCACGTCGCCCGTTGTCGCCGCGGTCGTCTCAGAGGCCATCGTCGCGCCGACAAACACGCCGTGCTGCCAGTTGAACGATTCATATACCAAGGGAGCCAGGCGCGCCCGCCTTCCACCAAAAATAAATGCGGAAATCGGCACGCCCTCGGGAGCCTCCCACTTCGGTGAGATGCTCGGAGATTGCTTCGCCGGCACGGTATAGCGCGAATTGGGCTGCGCCGCCACGCCCTTCGAGGGGTCCCATTTCTCCCCGCGCCAGGTAATCAATCCCGCGGGCGGCTCGCTGCCGATTCCTTCCCACCACGGCTCATTCTCCGGCGTCAGCCCGGTGTTTGTGAAAATCGTGTTGGACTTCAGCGCATTCATCACATTCGGATTGGTCTTTTGTCCCGTCCCCGGCGCCACGCCAAAGAATCCGGCTTCCGGATTGATCGCGTGCAGGTAGCCGTCCGCGCCGACCTTCATCCACGCGATGTCGTCGCCGACCGTCCACACCCTGTATCCCTGGCTCTCCAGCGTAGACACCATCATCGCCAGGTTTGTTTTCCCGCAGGCGCTGGGAAACGCAGCGGCCATGTACGTTACTTTCCCGCCGGGCGATTCGAGGCCCAGAATCAGCATGTGCTCGGCCATCCAGCCCTGCTGCCGCGCCATGTAGCTCGCAATCCGCAGCGCAAAACATTTCTTCCCGAGCAGCGCGTTTCCGCCGTAGCCCGAGCCAACGCTCCAAATCAGCCGTTCTTCCGGGAAGTGCGCGATCAGCCGCCGCATCGGATCCAGGTCGCCGATCGAATGCAATCCCGGCACAAAATCCTGCGAACTGCCCAGCTTGTCCTGCGCCGCCTTGCCCATGCGGCACATGATTCGCATATTCGCTACGACGTAGGCGCTGTCCGTGACTTCCACGCCGATTTTGCTGATCGGCGAATTCACCGGTCCCATGATGTAGGGCACCACATACATGGTCCGTCCGCGCATCGCCCCATCCAGGAGCTTCCCGACCTTAAACTTCGCGCCTTCCGGGTCCATCCAGTTGTTTGTGGGTCCGACTTCCTCTTTGTCCGGGGTGCAGATATAGGTCAGGTGTTCGGTGCGGGCCACATCGCTCGGGTCGCTTCGGTGCAGGTAACAGTTCGGGTAGGTTTTCTCGTTCAGGCGGTAGGAGTCGCCTTTTTTCAGCATTTCCTGCAGGATGGCCTGGTTTTCGGCTTCCGACCCGTCACAGAAGACAATTTTATCTGGCTTGGTCAGCCGGGCTGCTTCTTCTACCCAGGCTTCCATTGGCGTTGCCACGGTATTACCCCCAAAGATTTAGTGGGCTGCATCGAAGAGTGAATGGATGCGCCCGACCCGGCCGGTCCTGATCGCGTGGACTTGTATCTGAGACTGGCGGGACACTCGAGTACGGTTCAAACCTGCCCAGTGTATGTTACGGATAACCCTCGAAGCAAGTTTGCGGGTCACCTAAACTACCACGATGGCCAGGCCCCTGACCCATACCCCTGACCCATACCCCTGGAACAAAAAGGCCTTCCTTGGAGTCGAATAGAGCATGAGGGCCTGCAGCTCTGCCTTGTTGTATCCCTTGTTGATGGTTTCTTTACTGGGGTGCGACGCGACGCGCCCGCGTCCCTCAAATGTCCCCCCGGCCGCAGTTTGGGCAGACCACGCTTTCATTAATTGTTCGCCCGGCATTTCCTCCAATGCGAACCGCTGCACCGTATACAAGGACGATACCGGAGAGATACTGGTAGAAGGGCTATTCAGACTAAATTCGTCGCACTTCGCCGCCGCGAAATCCGACCTGCGCTATATTGCATTCGGGAAGCGGCAGATCTATCTGGAAAACGTGACGTGGCTTGTGGAGGAGGCGCCGACCGAATGACTGATAGCGCCGATTTTGCACGGAGTAGTTCAGCGACTGTTTCTTTAGCCCAGGCGACAAGCCGGCGATGCTATTCTTAATTCCATGTACGCGCAGAAATTTCAGGTTGACGTCCTGATCCGCGGGGAGCGCCGTGCTTGTCCCCTTGAATGGCTCGATCAATTCTCGATGCGCAATTTCACCAACTCCGCGGATTTTGACGACACCCTGCCACTCGCCGACGGCCGCCTGGAAGCGAGTTTTCGCCTGACCCCCGAGCGTTTCGCCGAAGGTCTTTCCGCCTGGCTTACTCAGCGCGGGAAAGGCGAAGGCCAACCCGTCCAAGTTGAAGTGAAGATTTTGTAGTGTTCGTCTTCTGAGGCGGGCTTTCTCAGCCGTTGGCTACTCCAGCTTTTTTGTTTTTGCTTCGATCGCCGAGCGGATCTCCGGCAGCGCCTTCATCGCCGCTTCTTCCCCCGCGCGGACCATTTCCGGGGTCTTCGTAAAATCGTCCCAGACAAACGGCGTGACGTCGGGCTCTACGGTCACGTCCACATACTGCCGCCATTCCAAGTCCGCGTGCCTCTGAATAATCGTGAACGAACGGCTCAACACATCGGTGAATGTTCGCGGTTCTCCGTGCATTCCCGGCTCCAGGTACACGGCAATCACCACTTCCGCGCCCATCAGCAGCAAACCTTCGTAGGGAACAAGTGCCGTCAGGAATCCATCCACCAGCATCCGCCCGTCATATTGAATCGGGACGAACAATCCCGGGTACGCGCATGAAGCCCGCAACGGCGGTCCGATTGGGCCTTTCTGGTAGTAATAAACGGGCAAACCAGCGTTGATGTCCGTGGCCGCAATTGCCAGGGGTGTCTGCAACTCTTCAAAATTCTTGACCGAAGAAAATCGCGCCATGAACTGTTCCATCCGCTGGTTGGTGGCTAATCCCAGCCAGGAGGGAGTCCATCGCCCAAAATCAGTAAACTTCGTTTCGCACGCGATGCTCTCCATCATTTCAAGCGAAGCCCCCGCACAGTAGCTCGCCCCGATCAGCGCGCCGACGCTTGTCCCCGCCACCATGTCAATCGGGATCCCCGCTTCGCGAAAGACGCGCAGCACGCCGATGTGCGCGATGCCACGGGCAAAGCCACCGGCCAGCGCCAGTCCTACCTTCGGGCGGCGCTCGCCTGTCGCCGTATAGCCGTTACTGAACGCGCGAAACCACTCCTTCGCACTGCGCAGCAGGCTGCGCGCGTTCCCTTCCTGCTCATTGCCCATACCTCGATTTTAAGCTTCTCGGGCCCCTTACCAAACACCTGTTTGACCCGTGGCTTCCCATTTTGTAACCTGTTCTGCCGTCCAATTTTCGCTCCCCAAGGCCAGGTTATGACTCATCGCATCCAAAAAGCAGTCGTTCTCGGCGCCGGCACCATGGGCGCGCGCATCGCCGCGCATTTTGCCAATGCCGGACTTCCTTGCCTGCTGCTGGACATCGTTCCCAAGGATGCCGCTGCCGCCGACCGCAACAAAATCGTGCTTGCGGGTCTCGACGCCGCGAAAAAAGCCAAGCCCGCCGCGTTTTTCACTGCGGCGCTTGCTTCGAAAGTTTCCATCGGCAATTTTGAGGATGATCTGCCGCGCATCGCGGACGCCGATTGGATCATCGAAGTCGTCGC
>DASSGJ010000558.1:0-6845 GCA_035693545.1 Candidatus Acidiferrum sp. | reverse complement strand
CGGTGGTCCGCTTCGTCCAGCGCCATCGGAAAATTGTGCTCCAGCGTCATTGGCCAACGCGTAATCGCGCCGGTCTTGCGATTGATCACCGCAATCTGCTTCAGATCCGGGAGATTTACGTAAATGTTGGGCCCGGCGGTTTCCAGTTGGAACGATTCCGGATGCGCGCCGAGCTTGTATTCTTCGGGGAGGCGCTCGTTGGTTGTGGCATCCACCGTTCCGATGGCGCCGGTTTCGTCTTCTCCGAAGCCCACGTACACGCGATGTGTTGCGGCGTCGTAGCGCAGGTTGTCCACATCGCCGTGAAAATCAATTTCCTTTACCAGGTCGAAATTTTCGCCGGAGTAAATCCGCAATTTTCCTTTGCTGCTGGCTGCAAAAAGTTTTTTCGCGTCTGGTGCGTAGGCGACGCCCTGGGGATTCGGGATGTCTTTTATCGTGTGCGAGCGGACCCGTGCGCTGATGTCGATTACTTCCACGGTGTTGTTTCCGAGCGCGGCTACGAACAGCTGGTTCTTGCCGTCGAACCCGAAATGATCGAAGCGCCCCTGTACGCCGGGCGTGGCGATTGCTTCGGTCAAAACCAGCGGCCGGGGCGCTTCAGGAGAAGCGGTTCCTTGCGCACGCAATAGAGGAGCGATCGAAACCGTCAGCAAAACACAGCCTATTAATAGGCGGAAAGAGTTCAAGGTGCCTCCAGGAAAAAGCAAAGATTCGAACCGGGCGCAGGTGCCGGGGAAGGAGGATAGCGCAAAAGGAGTTGACGTGGCAAAAGGTCAGGTGGTAGAACCACAATCCGCAGCTCAGAAATTTGCTGGGCAAGCCGCTCGCTCCAAATCGTGAATCGAGGTGAGGGATGCATTCTCTGTTAAAGACGGTCTTGTTGGGGGGCGCGCTTGTGATTGCGGCGCAATTTCTTTTGCCTTCGGGTGCGACCAACGTTTGTGCCCAGCTTGCCACCGGCCGGGAGGCCGCCGAGGCGATCCCCTCGCATGGCTACGTGGTGGCCAGCAAGGCGATCAAGGGGTCCGACATTCCCGGCGACTACACGTTTGTGCTGACGCGCGACGAGATATACGTGCCGATTCTTGTGCGCAAGCCCAAGGGGAATGGCCCGTTCCCGGCGATCACGATGGGCTGGGGCGAGGGACGCGAAGGGATGAAGAAGGTGGAGCAGCTGACCGAGCGGCTGACGCAGATGCAGGACCGGATGATCGCCCGCGGGTACGTGGTGGTCACGGTGAACTATCGCAACGAGATTCCTTACGCCTATGAAACCTCCAAGCCGCCGCAGAATCTTCCGGACAGCATCAGCGGCGACCGGCGTATGCTGAAGTCTGGCCCGACGTTGGATCATGAAGATCTGATCGCCATTATCAAATACTTGCAGACGCTGCCGTATGTGGACAAGAAGGCCGTCGGAGCGATGGGAGTCAGCCACAGCGGCGAAATGATTATGAAGGCGTCCAGCGAATATGATTTTGCGGCGGGCGTGTGCATCGAGCCCGCGGACCACGAATTTCTTACGGTTAACACTGGCCCCACGGCGCCGAGAAAAGACAACGAGATCCAGTACAACGACATCGAAGTGGCGCGCAAGAACGCCAATAAGCCGGAAGCGATGGAGCGCATCCAGCGAATCCACACGCCGATCCTGATTTTTGGCCGCGAGACCGACCACCAGCAGGGAATTTTCAAGCTGACTTACGAATGGATGAAAGAAGCGGGCAAAGACGTACAATGGGCCAGCTTCGATCACCCGGTGCACGGCTACGTGTTCATCATGAACCAGCCGGACGGCTCATATAAACCGGACGAAATCCAGCAGAAGACCTTCCAGATCTTCATGGATTATTTCGACAAGCACCTGAAACACTGACGCGGCGGGCATTTCGAAGCGGCTCCGGGAAACTGAAAACTGGGGGTGTGCTGTGAAACTCGGATTCATCGGCCTCGGGGACATGGGCCAGGCGATCGTGCCGCGGCTGCTTGCCGGCGGCCATCAGGTGTCCGGCTGGAATCGCACCAAGGAAAAAGCGGAGCCCCTCTTCAAACTCGGCATGGGCTGGGCCGATTCACCGAAACAACTTGCCGCGGAATCGGAGATCGTGTTTACGATTGTCACGAATTCGGACGCGGTAAAGACTATCGCCCTCAGCGAAAACGGAATTCTTTCCGGATTGCGCAAGGGCTCCATCTACCTGGACATGAGCACCATCGCTCCCGAAGCCAGCCGTGAAGTGGGCGCGGCGTTCTCCAGGGCCGGGCTTACGATGATGGATGCGCCGATCTCCGGCACTACGCTGACCATCGGCAAGGGGAATGCTTCGGTAATGGTCGGCGGGGATAAAGCGGCGTTTGATCGGGTGCAGCCGGTGCTGCTGGCGATTGGGCCGAAAGTGACTTACATCGGGGCGCAGGGGCTTGCCGTGCAGCTTAAGGTCGCGCTGAACATGACGCTGGTCATCGAAGTGATCGGATTCTGCGAAGGCGTCGCGCTGGCGGAAAAAGGCGGGGTGCCGCGCGAAGTGGCCGTGGACGCGATGCTGAAGAGCGTGGTGGCTTCGCCGGTGATCACTTACCGCGCGCCGCTCATTCTCGAAGGCCACATCTCCGACGCCACTTATGGCGACGTGAATCTCCAGCAGAAGGACATGTTGCTCGCGCTTGAACTCGGCAGAAAGATGGGCGTACCGGTGCCGCTCGGCGCCGCCGCCAACGAAATGCTCAACGCTTGCCGCGGTCTGGGTCTTGCTGAGCACGATTTCGTCACGGTGTATGAGGTCTATCGCCGGCTGGGAGGGATGTCCAAATGAAACCGTACCGCACCAATCTTCGCGATGTGCCGAAAGTCGGCGGCCTGACCGAAGAAGACGGTTGGATCAACATGCAGGTGCAGTTCCTGATTGACCAGAAAACGGCCGGCTCCGACAAGCTGCTGATTGGCTGGACGGTTTTGCCGCCGGGGGCGCGCCACGACAAGCACCGCCATCCGAATTGCGATGAATTTTTTGTGGTGATTAATGGCAGCGGCCACATTTACACCGACACCGGGCGCGAGCCTTCGTCCAAAGGCGACGTTATCTTTACCCCGCGCGGCCACTGGCACGGCTTCGATAACACTGGCAAGGAAGATGTGGTGCTCGTCTGGGGATGGAGCGGCGCGGGCTCGCTTGAAGCCGCCGGCTATGAAATTCCGCCCGAGGGTTATTGAGCGAAGAAGGATTGGCGCGATGCAACCCGCTTGGGAAGACCGGCGAATCATCAATGGAATGCAGCAACAACTTCGCTTGCGTCGCGAGTTGATCGCTGCGGGCAAGAAGCCCCTCGGGTGGAAGCTGGCTTTCGGCGGCCCCGCGGCGATGGAACGATTGCGCATCAACGCGCCGCTCGTTGGATTTCTGATGGCCGACGCTGTGGTCGCCTCTGGTTCGACAATTTCTTTCGCCGGTTGGAAAAAACCGGCCGCCGAACCCGAACTCACCGTCTATCTTGGAAAAGATTTAGCTGCCGGAGCCGACCGGCAAACAATCAGGAACGCCATCGCGGGCCTCGGGGCCGCCATCGAACTCGCCGATGTGGATCATCCCTCCGAAGACGTGGAAGGTGCTCTGGCGCGCAACATTTATCAGCGCCACGTGATTCTCGGCGGTTGCGAGACGAATCATGCCGGCGGGTCTTTGTCGGGGCTGAACGCACGCGTCTTTCGCAACGGCGCGGAAATGGCTAACACCTCCGACTTCGAAGCACTGACCGGCGAACTTATCGCCATCGTCGGACACGTCGCTACTCTTCTCGCCCATTTTGGAGAAACTCTTCGCGCCGGCCAGTTCATCATCGCGGGCTCCATCACCCCGCCGATCTGGGTCCAGTCCGGCGAATCCATCGGGTTTCATCTGGAACCTTTGCAGCCTATCTCCATAAATTTCGCGGGGGAGGCGTAACTTTGTGAAACAAATCGAATCCAACGTGAATCGCGCAACTTGCAGCACCGCGGTGCCCCGCGTATAGTTCGTCGAATCGAGGATGGATTGGAAGAGCAGAAATCAATGCCTATGGTTGCAAATAATTCACTGACGAAGCGTATGCTCATCGGCGCGGGTGCGATGCTATTCGCTGCTGTTCTCGCCAGTGCGGGCCAAAATACTCCACCTAAACCCGGCGCCTGGTCCGGCGTTCTCGTCACCAGCGCCTGCAACGCCGACGAGGCTTTCAACGAGTCTCCCGAATGCTTCAAAAACGTGCCCGGGGCAAAAATCGCGCTTTACGACGACACAAACCGCGTCATGTACTCGCTGGAGCCGCAGGAAAAAGTCACCGGGCATCTCGGCGATACGGTCACCGTCCGTGGCACTCTCGACGAAGACACAATTCAGGTTGCTTCCACCGAAGCGATGTCCATCGGTCTGGCCGTCGGCCAGAAGGCGCCCAGTTTTTCCGCCCGCGACGAATTCGGCCGCGTGCAAACGCTCGAATCACTGAAAGGTGCGAACGGCACGGTCCTCCTGTTCTTCCGTTCCGCCGACTGGTGACCCTTCTGCAAAGGGCAGCTGGTCCAGCTGCAAAGCGCGTATTCAAGATTCGAAAAGCAGGGCGTCAAGCTGGCGGCCATCAGTTATGACTCCGAGGAAATCCTGAAATTCTTCGCCGACCGCCACAAAATCGAGTATCCGATGCTGGCGGATCCGGATTCGAAAATCATCAAGGCCTACGGCGTTTTCAATCACGAAGCCACCGGCATGCAGAAGGGTTTTGCCCGCCCCGGCTATTTCTTCATTGATTCGAACGGGGTCATCAAGGAAAAATTCTTCGAAGCGAAATACCGCGAACGCCTCACCGGAAACAGCATCATCGCGAAACTTTTCCCCGAACTGGGCCAGGAAGTCACCGAAACGGTCGAAGCCCCACACCTCCAGCTCGCTCTCGAACAATCCGATCGCACCGGCGTCCCCGGCACGCGCATCACGATTTCCGCCGAAGTTCGCCTTCCCGCCGACGTGCACGTGTATGCGCCAGGCACACAAGGCTACAAGCCGGTGAAGCTGGTGATTGACCCGGTCCCCGATCTCGAATTGAGTTCCGCCGCGTACCCCGCGTCCAAGACTCTTTATTTACCCGCTATCAAAGAGAAGGTCCCGGTCTACGAAGGCACGTTTCGGATCAGCGAGGATGTGAAAGTCAGTTCCAGTTCGCAATTCTGGGGATCGCTTGGCAAAGACGGTAAAACCTTCACTCTGACCGGCAAACTTGAATATCAAGCCTGCGACAAAACCATGTGTTATGTGCCAACATCCGTCCCGGTGAAGTGGCAAATTCAGGTCTTCCCGCTGGACCGCACCCGCGCGCCAATCGAAATCCGCCACAAGTAGCCGCGCGATGTTGCTGATGGCGCAATGTGAAAAATCTTTAACCGCAAAATTCCCAGGTTTGGATTAGTCTCGTCGAGTCATGACTCCCAACCATCGTTTCTGGCATGTCTGCTTTTTGCTAGTGGCCGTCGCGGGGTTGCCCTCCTGCGGGGCCAAATCCGGCGATCAGCCGGTCTTCACGTCAAATCACGAGGCGCTTGCGCAGGATGTGCCCACTCCGTTTCGATTCGTCGCGTTTGGGGATACGCGATTTCACGATCCCGCGGACACGGACGCCGCGAATGCCGTCGTCCGGCAGACCCTGGTGAAGGCCATTGACGAAGAGAAGCCGGCCTTCGTCTCCATTGGTGGCGACATTGTCTATTCCGGGGACAATCCGAAGGACTGGCAGGTTTGGGACTCGGAAACATCCCTTTGGCAAGCGCATAAGATCGCCGTTTATCCGGCGCTGGGAAATCACGATCTCCATGGCGACCCAAAAACGACGCTGGGGAACTACTTTGCGCGTTTCCCCGCGATCAAGGAGAGCCGCTTCTACTCCGTGCGGACCGGTAACTCCCTGATGCTGATTCTGGATAGCTCGCTCGACGAACTTGCCGGGCCGCAGGGTGAATGGCTGCGCGGCCAACTCGACAATCCCGGTTCGAACGTTGATTTTGTTTTTTTCGTATTTCACCACCCGCCGTACACTAGTTCCTCCGATGAGAAAAGTTTCGGCGGCGGTCACTCCGCGCGGGAAAAGGAAATTGGGCTTGCCGTGTACCTGGAAGAAAAGCAGAGGCAAGCGCGGGCGCGCTTTGTCGTCTTCAGTGGGCACGTTCACAACTACGAGCGGCATGAGCACAACGGAGTAATTTATTTCGTAACGGGAGGCGGCGGAGCGCACCCCTATCCCGTCGCCCGAAAGGCCGACGACCCCTATAAGGATGCGGGAATCAACTACCACTATCTTCTGGTATCCGTGGACAAAAACCAGGTCCGGGTTACGATGAAGAAATTGGAGTTGAAAGAAGGCAAACCGGTATGGACCCAACCGGACGAAGTTGTGATCCCGGCGACCGGTGTGAAAACCGCGGGCGCTCGATAACTACGCTGCAAAACAGGTAGTGTCCTAGTTTGAATCTGGTGCGTGGCGTTTGGTCAGTCATGGTGGAAATAAAAGACGTTTCCGTCCCGATCTTCCACCGTGAATTGCCGCAATCCCCAAGGCTTTTTTTCCAGAGGTTCGACGATGTTTGCGCCCGACGACTGTAATTCCTGGTAGGAAGCATCAATATCTTCGGCGAACACCCAGTGAACGGCCGGTTCGAACGGCGGATTTCTCTTTCGAAAGAAAATCGTGACCCCGGGGCGCAATACGGCCCCAATTTCCTTGCCCGGGTAAAGCCATCCAATCTCAAAGCCGAGGGCGTCCCGGTAGTGCTGTTGTGCGCGTTCGACGTCAGCGACCGGCAACTCCGGCACTGGATGGCCAAT
>DASSGJ010000557.1:0-9017 GCA_035693545.1 Candidatus Acidiferrum sp. | reverse complement strand
GAAGGAAGTATTCACAAGCATCGGTGCGGGGCCTTTTTCACCCATGCGTTTTAACAATTTCCAGAGCAAGGGATTGTTCTCTTGTGAGACCACCTGCAGTCTCACCAGCCCCTCTTTCGAAACAAAACTCGAACCCGGCGACTCAAAAAGCTTTCGCGTGTTTTCCTTCGCCTTTGCCATCGTGGTCATAAAGCGTGCATTCGGCGAGCAATCGAAGAAGTCCGCGCAGTTTTCCTCCGGGATTGCCAGAGCAAACGGGCGAAACGATTCGCGATGCTTGACGAAATCGTTCAAGTTTTCCTGCACATATTCGGCCCAGGGAGACGCAAACAGACTGCGATGGCCCAGGGCGCGAGGCCCAAATTCAGCTGCCCCTTGAAACCACGCGACGATCTTTCCGGCGTTCAGCAGTTGCAGCGCTTCGTCAATTTGCCGATCTTCGGAATCGAACCAGCGATAAGGCGCCTTGCAATTGTCCAGCACCTGCTTGATCTCCGTATTGGAAAAAGCCGGTCCCCAGTAAAGCCCCTTCATTGGTGCAACGCGTGTCCGGCCGGGTGTCTGCTGCCACGCGAGCCAGGCGGCTCCCAACGCCGTGCCTTCGTTTCCCGCGGCTGGTTGTACAAAAATCTGCTCGAAACCGGACTCTTTCTCTATTGCGGCCACAATCAGGGGATTCAGAAACAAGCCGCCGGCCAGGCACAGATTTTTGCTTCCCGTGCGGCTCCGGAGGGCTCCGAGCCACTCGGTCAGCACAAGTTCGCAAGCTCTTTCAAAGCTGCATGCAATGTTCCTGCGCAATGTGTTCTCGGGATCCTGAGTGACCGCCTCCGGCAGCGGCCCTTGGGGAATTCCCATTCGCCGGTAAAACTCTCCACTGAAAGCAAGATTGCCGGCAAATCCCCGGTTGAAAAATTTCCTGTTCAAATGCGGTGGGCCCTTGGGTTCCCGCCGAAGCATTTCGACGAATAACTTTTCGTAGACAGGATCGCCGGAAAGGCTCAGCCACTGAGTTTTATGTTCCGAAGCGTTGGTCGCAAATCCCAACAGGGTTGTGATCTGGGTAAACAGCCAGGCCATGGAATCCGGGAAGGGAATCGAGGAAACTTCGCGAATTCCTGTGCCCTCGCCGAGCCCGACCATACCGGCCCGGCCATCGCCTTGATTGTCGAGTGATACAATCAGTGCCTTTTCGAAGGGCGATCCAAAATAAGCGCTCGCGGCATGGGCAAGATGATGTTCGAACTGCACAACCTTTTCCGCGGGTCCGCCGACCATCTCATGCAGGATCCGTGCATTATTCAGTTCGCGGCCTAACTCCCCAAGTGCTTTATTGAAGTAATACGCGCTGGAAATCGGTGAAAAAGGCGCAAGCCTGGCGCGAAGAAGCGTCTTCCGCAGGAATGCACGCTGCGGTTCGCTCGCCACGGCAATCCGTTCGACGTCCTGCCAGCGGATTTTCGCTCGCTCCAGACAGAAGCGGATTGCTGCGCGCGGTATACCGCCGAAAGAGCGGGTGCGTCCCAGCTTTCCTTCTTCGACGGCCGCGACAATTGCTCCCTGACCGTCGATCAGAGCTGCAGCCGGGTCGTGCCCCATTGCTGAAAGCCCAAGGATGTACACGCTATTTGTAACTCGGCATAGTGAACCTGCGCGCGGATAGTATAACCCGCGAACTTCTATAATTCTTGTAACGTAAACTCAGGTTGCTGTCCCCGCCAAGACCCTGAGGGTCATACTCTGCGAAGTATTTGTACGTCAGCGCCGATAATCGTCCTCCCGATTGTTTCTTGCCTCGCCAACGGGACCCCAAATCTGCTTGTCGGCGTCTTCACCAAATCAACACCACAGGATTTGCTTGCGTCGCCAAGTAGACCACCGCTGCAACCGCATTTTCGGATCCCAGGTGTGCAGGCGACACTCCATGGGACCGGCAGTCCTGTATCATGTTTATTATCAATGACTTGAATGGGAGTCCGAATCGGAGCCCCAAAGGGCCGAAAGAAAAGAGGTAACAAATTGCCACTATGTGGAATACTCGAAGGACAAACCAAGCACGGCCGGAATGCAATTCGAGGTTGAGCATCCTCTTAAGTAGCTGATTGGAAGTGCTTTAGCAGTTATGAAGGTCCTTTCGGCCCAGGATTGGGCTGGCAGCTCACTTGCAATCTCCAATGATTAGCTCCGGGAATAAACACCCGTCTGTCAGGTGCCTACCCGGATCGATATTTACTATGAGTCAGGAACACACCACCGTTCTCCATGAGTCTGCCACACCCGGCTTCGTATACGGCACTGGCGCAGCCATGCAGACCCTGAATGAAATGGTTGCGGAGATCGCCAGGACCGATATTCCGGTACTAATTGTAGGGGAAAGCGGAACCGGAAAAGATGCTTACGCAAAGCTGATCCACAAGCTTTCCGTGATGTCTCATTCGCGCCTTAAAAAGATCAATTGCGCTTCCTTCGATCCTGTCGAGCTCTTTGGACAACTCCGTTCATCCACGCCGTCTTCCTCAGCCCCCGATGCCTGCGGCACTTTCTATCTGGATAATGTCCAGGAGCTGGATGCGGCCAGCCAGCGCGAGCTAATTTCGCACTTGCCTGACGGCGAGCGCCCTGACTCCAGAGAGCAGCCCATTGTTCGTTTCATCTCCTCCACGGCCGGAAATCTGGAGTCCGAAGTCGAAGCAGGGAGCTTCCGCCGGGAGCTCTATTTCCGCCTGAATGGCGTTTGTCTGCGCCTGCCCCCGCTCCGTGAACGAAAAGAAGACATTCCCGCGCTTCTGGATCATTTTCTCGGCAAACACTCAGCCCTTCTTGGCAAGGCGGCGACGCACATTACTGACAGAGCGTTGCAGACGTTGTCGGCGTATCATTGGCCAGGGAACATTCGAGAGTTGGAAAACTTGGCGCGCAAGCTTGTGGTGTTTGGTGATATCCAGATTGCCCTGAATGATCTTCAGGCGGCTGCGTTTGCGCCTCATGCACCGGCTGGGCCCGCGCAAGGAGGTTCGCTGAAGGTTGCGGCTCGGGCGGCATCCAAGAAAGCGGAACGCGAATTGATTATGCAGGCGCTCGAGCGCACCCGGTGGAACCGCAAGCGGGCCGCGCGCGACCTGCAAATCAGCTACAAATCGCTGCTGTACAAGATCAAACAGATTGGAGTGTCCAACGGGAAACATGAGAGCTGAGGGAGGAATCATGAGAGCTCGTCTTCGACTTGTTTCGCTGGCCGCGGTTTTCCTCTGCGTGCCGGTGTCCTATGCGCAAGACCCGCCTGCTCAGAAGCCCAATGAGAGTCAAAAGCCGTCCGCGGTAACCGCAGCCATTGTGGATGCCGATTACAAGATTGGTCCCCAGGACGTCGTCCGGATCGACGTTTGGAAAGAACCCGACATTTCGCGCACGATTCCTGTCAGACCGGATGGAAAGATTTCGCTTCCCTTGCTCAACGACGTTCAGGCGGCAGGACTCACGGCGATGCAACTCGCCGGGTCGCTGCGCGACAGTTTTTCGAAGTACCTCACCAGTCCTCAAGTAACTGTGACGGTGACCGAAATCAACAGCCGCCGCGTGTATATCACCGGAGAAGTGAACCACGCTGGCGCTCTTCCTCTTTTGCCCAACATGACCGTGTTGCAAGCCCTCTCCAGCGCCGGAGGCTTCACCCAGTTTGCCAAGCTCAAAAATATCTACGTGCTTCGAACCGAAGATGGAAAACAAGTGAAGCACCCGTTCAACTACAAGGAAGTCGTTAAGGGAAATCTTGCCGAGCAGAATATTCCGCTTCAGCCCGGTGACGTAATCGTGGTTCCCTAAGATTCATATGATTGTGCATAAACTTATCTTTTCAACATTGGCCTTCTCGCTCGTATTGCTGGCGGGAGGCGGCGTGCTCCGCGCACAGGACGAGCCGCAACCCCCGGCTGAAGGCAAACCCAAGCCGGCGGGGACTTCCACTCCAGTTCCACTTGTGAATAACGGTGATATCCAAAATTCGGGGGACGACAGCAACAAGCTTACGCCGGACAACACTCCTCTGACCGGTATGCTTACCCCCACTCTGGGCTCGCCCGAAACTCCTCATAGCTACTGGGTTCCTGGCATTCAGTGGGCGGGAACGATCCAGTCGAACGGCTACAACCAAACACAAAATTCCGGTTGGTTGATGAACAACTATATTCTGGGGAATCTGAGTGTTTTGAAAGCCTGGAGAAGGTCGCAGTTCACCGTGAACTATTCCGCCGGTGGATTTATCTCGACCGATAGTTCGCAAGGAAACGGCTACTCCCAGCAGCTTGCTATGTCGCAAACGTTCCAGTGGAATCGCGTGCTGCTTCAGTTCAACGACCAGTTTTCTTATCTGCCCCAGACTTCTCTTGGATTCGGCAGTGGCACAGGCTTGTCGGTTCCGGGCGTCGGTGGATCGGTTGGGCCGGTCATTCCGGGGATCGGTGGCAACTATGTTCCGAACCAGAGTATCTACACGGCCGTCGGACCTCGCTACTCCAATGCCGGCGTCGTTCAATTGACCTACACTACTTCGCCGCGTGGCTCCATCACCATGAGTGGTTCCTACGGTCTTCTGGATTTTGTGCAGTCGGGAAACGTCAACAGCGACTTTACAACTGGCACTATCGGCTACAATTACACTCTTACTCGCAACGACTCGATTGGTGCTTTCTACCGTTTCTCCGCCTACCACTATTCCGGACAGCCGCAAGCAAACGGCGATCATTCGTTCAATATTGCTTACAGCCGCAAGGTGACCGGTACTCTTGCCATGCAAATTTATGTTGGACCTGACTTTACCACCTCTCGCATCAGCACGAATGGCAATTCTTTGACCTACGGTGTAAATGTGGGCGCTTCATTGACGTATGGGGCAAGAAACGGCGGGATAACTGCTATCTACAGCCATGGCGTCTCCGGCGGCAGTGGAGTGTTAACCGGCACCACCGCGGACCAACTCAACTTCAGCGCCAATCACAAGCTCACCCGCATGTGGAGCGGGCAATTCAGCCTGGGATTTGCTCATAACGTTGCTCTGAATACAGGCATCCAGACAACTTCGCAGAGCTACAATACCTGGACTTTGGGTGGCGGCGTCAATCGGCCGGTGGGAAGAAACGCGACATTCGGGATCGCCTACAATGCCGACATCACGAATTACGGCCAAGCTGGTTGCGTGGGGACCGCCTGTAGCAACACTCAGACGTACAACTATGTCACCGTCAATTTCCAGTGGCACACGCGTCCTTTGGTTTTGCCCTGAGTTGCATCAACAACGGCTGCGGTTAAGCTGGAAGCTGGAAAAAGATCGAGAGTTGCTGGCTAATGTATAAAGGCTTTTACGGTCTTAAAGAAAACCCGTTCAACGTCAACCCCGATCCTCGCTTCCTCTTTCTGACGAAGCAGATCGAGGAAGCCCTGACCGGTTTGATGTACGGCATTCAGACCCGTAAAGGCTTTATCACGCTCACCGGTGAAGTAGGCACGGGCAAGACCACCCTGATCAACCGCCTGCTCGACTGGCTGCACCACCGCCGCGCGCGCACCGCGTTCCTCTTCAATTCCCGGATGAATTCCAGCCAGCTTTTTGATTTTATCCTCGCCGAGTTCGATATCGCCTGCGAATCCAAATCAAAAAGTCAGCAGCTTCTCAAACTCAATCATTGGCTTCTCGAACGATATCGTGACGGAGAAACCGTTGTTCTGATC
The DNA here is from genome assembly GCA_035693545.1 of Candidatus Acidiferrum sp. Classification (GTDB taxonomy): domain Bacteria; phylum Acidobacteriota; class Terriglobia; order Acidiferrales; family UBA7541; genus Acidiferrum. The sequence goes on along the minus strand of DASSGJ010000557.1, from coordinate 3,293 downwards.
ATTGACGAAGCTCAGAATCTGACTTATCCCGTGCTGGAGGAAATCCGGCTCCTCACGAATCTCGAGACCTCGACAGAAAAGCTTTTGCAAATCGTCCTGTCTGGCCAGCCCGAATTGGAAGAGAAGCTCAAGCTTCCTCAGCTTCGCCAGCTCCGTCAACGCATCATGCTCCGCTGCCGCACCACGCCGCTGACGGAAGAACAGACCGGGGAATACATCACGGAGCGCCTCAGGATCGCTGGCGCATCGGGAGATCCAATTTTCAGCCCGAAAACGATCGAAACCATTCATGTCTATTCGTTGGGGATTCCGCGCGTCATCAACCTCTTGTGTGAGCACTCCTTGGTAAACGGCTTTGTCGAACAGCAACGCCCCATTCAGCCAAAAATCGTCGAAGAAGTAGCGCACGAGTTTCAACTCGATGAGGTCGAACCGGTCGCCCCAAATGGCGCCACCAAGATTGATTCCGATGTCTATAATTCCGAGGTCTTTCTGCAAAACCTCGGAGAAGCTCTTTCCCGCTTCAGGGTTGGTCCCGGCACTGGCCGTGACCGCAAATAGCAATCCATCTCAAAATAAATAGAAATCTCAAACGCTGCCCGAACTCCAGAACAGCTTGCGGATGATTATGCTCCCATGGAGGTTAGGGAAATTTCAGAGTTCTTCGAAAATTTGGAGCGGGCGGCAGGAATCGAACCTACGTCCGAAGCTTGGAAAGCTTCTGTTCTGCCATTGAACTACGCCCGCTCTAACGGTAAGCATCAAAAAGTATATCCGAGAACGCGCGAGCGGCAGAAAACTCGTTGCCTCTTTGTTGCAGAATAGCAACTCAGGCGGCTTTGGTTTCGTTCGTTCAACTGTGGTCGGATTCGCTTAGGGCGAAACGGTGGAGCTGTTTGAGGCTTGGAAGAGCCTGAAGTTTATTGAGCTCTCCGTTTCGAGGAGCATAGATTGGGTTAAAGCTAGTCTTCAATCCTTCATAAATTGTCCAGAAAGAATTGGGTCGCTCGCTCCATCAGCAGGCGGCGAGCGGGCGGATCGCTAATCCCGTGGCCGCGCCCGGGGAAGGCCAAAACCTCAACGTACTTCCCGGCCTTAATCAAATCATTGATCACGGCGAGAGTATTGGCAAAGTGCACGTTTTCGTCGCTGGTGCCATGAGCGATGAGCAGCTTGCCCCTGAGCTTTTCGGCGTTCTTCACCGGTGAAGATTCCTGATAACTCTCTTCATTTTCTGGAAGCAGCCCAAGATAGCGCTCCGTGTAGATCGTGTCGTAATAACGCCAGTCGGCGACAGGATCACAGGCAAACCCCGCCTTGAAATCTTCCGGATCTTCGAACACGGCATGAAGCGTCATATGTCCGCCATAACCCCAGCCCCAAATGCCGATTCGCTTCGGATCGACGTAGGGAAGCGACTTTAGATATTGGGCTCCGTCGCGTTGATCAGAAAGCTCCTGTGCGCCAAGACGGAAGTGGATCGGCTCTTCAAACAAATGCCCACGCCCGTTGGAGCCACGATTATCGAGCGAGAAAATGATGTAACCCTTTTGGGCCATGAGCTGGTGCCACAGAAAATTGGCGCCGCCCCATTCGTTGCGCACCACCTGGGCGCGTGGACCCCCATAGGTGTAAACAATGACAGGATATTTTTTCTGTGGGTTGAAATCCGGCGGCTTAATCATACTGGCGTTGAGCAGGATGTTATCGTGGGACCTCACGGTGAGGAATTCCACGGGAGAGAGGTGGTAGACGGCGAGGTCAGCAGCTTTGTTTTCGTTGATGGAGACAATCCTCGATCCGTCCGCGCGGTACACATCCTGTCGCGGCGGCGTGCCCACGTTCGAAGATGTGGCATAGAAAGCGGCGGCAGTGGGTGAAAAGACAACCTCGTGGGTACCCTCGCCTTTTGTCACACGGGCAAATCGGGAGCCGTCAAGAGCGATCCGGTAGAGATGTCTCTCGAGGGGAGACTTTTCCGTCGCCGTGAAGTAGACAAAGCCTTCCGCTTCATCCACGGCGTTTAACGCCGTCACCTCCCATTCCCCTTTCGTCAACTGTGCCAGCTCCTTACCACTAAGATCGTAAAGATAAAGATGCCGGTACCCGCTGCGCTCGCTGGACCACAGGAAGCGTTTTCCATCTTTGAGGAAATGCAGGTCGTCGCTGACGTTTATCCAGTATTGGTCCTTTTCAGAAAGGACTACTCGGCTCTCGCCATTAGTGGCATTGCTGACCAGAAGATCAATCTCCGTTTGGGTCCGGTTCAGGCGTTGAATAGCGAGATGTTTCGAATCGGTCAGCCAATTTACCCTGGGTATGTAAATGTCGACTTTGTCACCGGTGTCCATCGCGTGGGGTTCATCACCATTCAACGAAGCAACGAGGACGCGAACGGTGGGATTCGAACTTCCGGCGACCGGATAGCGCTTCATCTCCGCTTCTCCGCTGGGTGAGAGAAAATTAACCGTCGGATACTGCGAAACCTTGCGCTCGTCCATCTCAAGAAAAGCTATTGCGGAGGAATCTGGGGACCACCAGTAGGCCGTCTTGATTCCGAGTTCTTCGCCATAGACCCAATCGAGTTCGCCATTGCGGACCGCTTCCGTACCTCCTCGGGTTACGGCGAACTCTTTGCCGCTGGCTATACTCACCAGCCAGAGATCGTGATCCCGCACAAAGCTCACAAACTTTCCATTTGGTGAAATTTTTGCATCGGCAATCGTGGCCTTTCCCGCAACCAGAGTACTTGTGGCTTGCGACCTTAGATCGAGCCAAGCAAGGGCATGGGGGCTCTGGAACAAAATGCCCATTCCATCCGGCGACCTCTCATATTGGGGGAGTGCTCGACACACCTGGCCGGTGGAATGCCATGGCCTTGATGCGTCGAACGCTAGAATGGACGCGAGTTTGTTAGCACTGACCAAAACTTTCTCTTCTCCTGTAGCGGCCTCTATCACCCTCAACTCACTCTTGCCTCCGTTTTCACGCGCCCCGGCACACTCGACGGCGTCCTCGCTCTTTGTCTCCAGATAGCTGAGTTGTTTTCCATCCGCGGACCACGTCAACCCCAGCGGCAATCGCCCGCTCAAACTCGGTTGCGAATATATACGCTCTACGGTCAAAGCTTTCCCAGAACTGGCGCCGGATTGTTGAGCACCAAGATGAGGGGTGACAAGGATGAAGGTCAAAGTCGCAAGAAAACAGGGCAACCGGCTAAAATGACTCCGCAAAGGCACGCGATCCCTCCAGAACGTACCGCTAATCTTAGCGTGACGCGCCCTTCGCATAAA
>DASSGJ010000556.1:0-8119 GCA_035693545.1 Candidatus Acidiferrum sp. | reverse complement strand
CGACACCATCAAGGTGCATGTGCGCCTGATGGAAGGCGAAGGCGAAAAGGTCAAGGAACGCATCCAGACCTTTGAAGGCGTGGTGATTTCGAAGAAGGGCCGCGCCAGCAGCGCCAGCTTTACGGTTCGCCGCGTGAGTTTCGGGGTAGGCATCGAGCGCATCTTCCCGCTGCACTCGCCGTCGATTGCTTCGATTGATGTCGTCGGCAAGGGCAACGTCCGCCGCTCGCGCCTCTACTACCTGCGCAATCTGCGCGGCAAGGCCGCCCGCATCAAGCGCGCCGCGCGGGAAGAAGCTCCAACGCCCGCAGTCGCCGCGAAGGCCTAAGCGATTCAACAAAGGAATTTTCCGAAGGGACAAGCAACTGCTTGTCCCTTTTTTCTTTTCTAGGACTGCGCGAACCGGAGTTATCCCAATACGCAGGTGCCGATGGGATTCACTATTTCAAATCTGCCCGGTGTTTCTGAGGGCGAATAGGAGATTCGATGTCGCCAATGATCCTGAATTCGCCGATCATGAAGCCAAACAAATTGGCAGGATTTGAATCCATAGCTGTGACTTTGGCGACAGGAACGCCGTGTTTTATGATGACGACGGTATCGCCGGTGTGCTGAATTTCCTTGATGATTTTGGAGAAGCTGGATTTGAAATCAGTTTGGCAGATTTGCTTCATGGCGACCTCTTGAGCTTGGTTACGATGATATTAGCATCCATGTTGGACTGGAGGGTTCGCTCGCAGCCAAATCGCTCGAGAGTTTGCCTTTTGGGAGTTGGGTGTCAGGGATTACTCCGCAAAGCGGCGGCAGGGCCGCCGCACTCCAAAGTGGGACGGCCCGCCTTGGAAGGCGGGCCCTACAAAGGAGGCATACGAGGGGAGGGTTTTCGACCGGCAAGAGCGGAAGGGATAACGCGTTTTCGTTTATGGGTGCTAGAATTCGTGTTCGACGACACGAATATGGCGCGACTCTGCTCTTCCCGTTTCGAGCGAGCGGCGCGGCGGCTTGGCTGGACCCGCATTGCGGGTCTGGATGAGGCCGGGCGCGGCGCGCTGTTTGGTCCCGTGGTGGCTGCGGCGGTCATACTGAACCCAAAACGCCGTATCGTCGGCCTGGATGACTCCAAGAAGCTGCTTCCGGAGCGGCGCGGCGAGCTATCGGAACGGATCCGTTCCCACGCAATTGCTTGGGCTGTGGCCGAAATCGATGCGCAACGCATTGACGCGTGGAATATCTACCAAGCCAGCCGCCAAGCGATGCAGGCGGCGCTCGAGCAGCTCGCCATCCAGCCCGATTACCTGCTAATCGACGCGATGCAGCTCGACGTGATGATCGAGCAGAAGTCCCTGATCAAGGGGGACGCACGCAGCGTTTCCATTGCGGCCGCATCCATCCTCGCCAAGACGCATCGCGACGCGTGCATGGAAAAATGGGACGCGGTTTACCCGCAATATGGCCTGGCGCGCCACAAGGGTTACGCCACGCCGGACCACCTGGAAGCGCTTCGGCAGCACGGGCCTTCGCCCCTCCACAGGCACTCCTTCGCGCCCGTTCGCGAAGCCGGGTGCTGGGCTGCGGGAGCGGTGCAGGAGCCGCTGCCGCTCGAAATCTGGCCCGCCCGTTCGTAATCCCGCCTTCGCCATTTGTTCTCTGCGAGTATCGTATCCGCCACGGGGATAACTGCCTGTTCACACGCGGCTGCGGTTTCGTTGACGCCCCCGAAGGGGGGGCGTAGCGTGAGAAAAGTAAGGTTGCGTGGTCCCAGTACCCGCAACGAGTTGAGGAGAAAGTTGCCGTCAGCTTTCGATGGGGGAAGCTGTCGCCATTTGGCATGGCTTATAACAAGAGCAAATACGTCGAAGCCGCGCAGAAGCTGCTGAACCAGGGCAAAGTCGCGCAGGCCATCGCGGAGTATCAGCAAATCCTGAAGTACGAGCCGCGCGACCAGGTCACGCTGATGACCATCGGCGAGCTGTACATCCGCCAGGGCGAAACTTTTCAGGCCATCGAATATTTTGAACGGCTGGCGCAGCTCTTCGTCAGTGACGGCTTCCTGACGAAAGCGATCGCGGTTTACAAACGAATTTCGAAACTGGCGCCGGAGGAAGTGCGTCCGCTCGAAAAACTCGCGGATTTGTACGTGCAGCAGGGCGTTATGAGCGAAGCCCGCCCGCTGTTCCTGCAGCTTGCCGAACTGCACCTGAAAACCGGGAAGCAGCCGGAAGCGATCGCGCTGCTCAAGAAACTGCTACTGGCGGAACCCGACAACATACGGATTCAGATTCGCCTCGCGGACTTGTACCAAGCGATGGGGCAATCGGGCGAGGCACTGGAAAGTTACGTCCAGGCGGCACAACGCGCGCTGGCCCGCGGCGACCAGGCGGAATGTGAGCGGTTGGCGGACCGCGCGTTGCAGCTTAGCCCGAAAAATCTGGACGCGCTGATTGTGAAGGCGCGCAGCTTCTCGTCCGTTGGTAATGTGGCTAAGGCAGCGGAGATTCTCGAAAAGGTACCCGACCTCGATAAGGGCGGCGAACCGGCCGAGCTATTGCTTGACCTCTACCTGAAGTCCTCGAAATGGGAAGAAGCCTCGGCACTGGCGCTGCGTATCTTCTCCCACGACGAAAAGAACTTCACGGCCACGCAAAAAGTGACCGAAGGGTTCCTGGAATCCGGGCAGACCGAGCGGGCGATGAGCATGCTCTCCCGCATCCGCATTCCGATGATCGATGCCGGGGAGCACGAAGGCGTAGTGCACCTGTTGCAAAACCTTGCGAACCGTTTGCCGGGACGTGTGGAACCCCTCGAATGGCTTGTGGACACCTTTGGCCGCATGAGCGATTCGTTCCGCCTGCCGGACGCACTGGCAAATCTGGGCGATGCGCTGCTGGCGAATGGGAAAGCCGAGCGGGCCAAGGAAATTTTCGAACAACTGGTTGAACGAGATCCGGAGAATGATTCGGCGAAGCGCAAGCTGAATGATGTACTTCGCAAGCTGGGCATGAAGCCGGGGGAATCCCCCAAGGCCGCGCCGGAGCCTCCGGTGGATCCGGACAGCCTTCAGGCGGAACTGCCTCAGCCCCCAGTCGCGAAGATCCGCGGAGGGCTGCACGACGATACACCGGTCGTGGAAGCCCACGTCTCCGGCTCAGCCAAGTCATCAATGGCGGAGCAGGAACTCGACGAAGAGACCCAGAAATTCATCGCCCAATCGCTGACCGATGTGGACTTGTTCGCGAGTTATGGGTTGACTCAGAAAGCCATCGGATTGCTGGAAGCCATTCTGCGCCGGGCGCCCATGCACACGCCAACGCTTGAAAAGCTCCTCGATTTCGTACTGGGGGCGGGAGACGACCGCCGGACTGCGGAGCTTGCCGGGCAGCTGGAGCATATTCACGCGGACCGCGGAGACCTGCGAAGCAGTGAACGATTTGGGGAACTCCGCCGGCGGTTCCAGCGCGCAGCGGGCCTCTCCGACGAAGAAATTGCCGCCGCCGTGGCCGCAGCGATGCCTCAGCGTGTGGATGTTCAGCCGGTTGGAAAAACCGAAACGCCCCACATCGAAGAGCCTCCCGCCGCGCCGGCGAGTACTGCGCCATCGGAGATTGCGGCCGTGCCTTTGGAACCGGGCGTTGTTACTCCGGCGCCGGTCCCGGAAATCGCCGCGGAACTCCCCGGAATTGAAGTCAGCAAGGCGCCGGAGGTAACACCCGCGCCGCAAGCCGCCGCCAAATCTGCCGCTGAGGAAGTGGACCTCTCCGCGGAGTGGGCTTCACTGCTGGAAGAGACAAGGGAGCCCGAGGCTCCGTTCGAAGAGATCTCCGAAAACGAAACAGCGTCTGCGAAGGCCGCGTCTGAGGAAGCCGACCTAGCGTCATCGTTCCTGGAGCAGGCGATGTCGATGAAAAAATCGGCGCCGGCTAAACCTGTAAAGGCTTCCGAGGACCTGCCCGAATTCGAAGTGCCTGCTGAGACGCCGACCGAAGAAGAGGCGCCCACCCAGACTGCGGAAATTCCCACTGAACCGGCCGCGCCCGAGCGGCGCGCGGCGCGTGCCGACAAGGTTTCCAAGAAAAAGCATGAAGAGATTTTGCCCGATGAGGAATTGACGGCGTTGCCTTCGCCGGAACATGCGGAAGTCGCGGCCGAAGGGCGTGAGCCCGCGCTTGATCTGCCGCCAAGTATCGTTCCGGAAAAAATGGCGCCCGAGCCGGATCTCGACCTGGATCAGGACTTCGAGTTGGTGCTGGAAGCCGAACCGGTGGTGCCGGCACACGAGATGTTGTCGAAAGTTCCGCCGCCTCCGCCGCAGGCGCCAGAACCCCACAAAGTTCAGGCCGGCGCGCCTGCGAATGCCCAGTCGCTGACGACCGACGATTTCTTGACCGATCTGGCGAAGGAGATGGACGAACTCGGCCTCGGTGAATTGACGCGGCCTGTGGGGCATGCGCAGGAGGAAAAATCAGCACCCGCCGCACGAGCGACTGGTGGTGAAAAGTCACCGGCCGCCGGTGGCGCAGATACTGGGCCGCTCAAGGAAGTTTTTGACGAATTCCGCGCGGAACTTGGTGAAATGGGCGCGGAGGACGAAGACCTGGAGACGCACTACAATCTGGGCATCGCTTTCCGCGAAATGGGCCTCCTCGAAGAAGCAATCGGGGAGTTCCAGAAGGTGGCCCAGGCGAACGACCGCGGCAAGGCGTTCCGTTACGCCATGCAGTGCTGCACTCTGCTCGGCCTGGCGTTCATGGAAAAAGGACAACCGGGCATTGCGGCTATCTGGTACGAGCGCGCGCTGCTGACGCCGGGCATGGACACGGAAAGTAAACTGGCATTGCGGTATGATTTGGGAGTGGCACAGGAGTCGGCGGGCGAACTGGACGCGGCACTGAAAAGCTTCTCCCAGGTTTACGCGATCAACATTGATTACCGCGACGTGGCGGAACGCATTCATTCGCTGCAGAAACCGGCTCGCTGAAAGCCACGCAAACCACTACCAAGGTCCACTGGAACCGGATGAACCGAATTTTGCGCGCGATGACGGTCGTGCTGTTGTTCGAACTGGGCGCGCTGCTGCTCTATCTGCCGTGGTCGGCGTTCTGGGAGCAGAATTATTTCCTCGGCCACTATCCGTGGATGATGCACTTCGCTTTGCATCCGGCCACACGAGGGATTGTCAGCGGCATCGGGGTCCTGGATATTTTTGTGGGATTCGGATTTTTCAATTCGCGTCCGGTACCAGCCCGTGTGCCCCCTTCCACCAACCCATAAGCGGCTGCTTTGCTATGTAACAGACCGGCGAAGCCTGGCCGGCGCGTCCGGTCCCGCGGTGAATCTTTTGCTTCAAAAAATAGAACAAGCCGCACAGGCTGGCGTGGACTGGATTCAGATTCGGGAGAAAGATTTGTCAGGGAGGAAATTGGCGAATCTCGTGGAGCAAGCAATCTCGCGCGCAGGAAGCGGCACGGCGGTCCTAGTCAACGACCGCGTAGATGTGGCACTTGTCACCGGCGCCGCTGGGGCTCATTTGGGTGAACGCAGCTTGCCACTTTCGGAAGCCAAAAAACTCGTGGGCCAGCGTTTAGCGGAAAAGAAATTCCTGGTGGGAGTTTCGGTGCATTCTCTGGAAGGAGCGATACAGGCGGAGCAGGAGGGCGCGGATTACCTGATTTTTGGGCCTGTGTTTGCGACTCCGTCCAAAGCTGGTTTTGGGCAGCCCCAGGGCCTGCAACGCTTGAGAGATGTGTGCCATCGTGTGACGATTCCGGTGTTGGCGATTGGCGGGATCACCTTGGAAAACGCGGGCGATTGCATAGCGGCGGGGGCCGCGGGCATCGGGGCGATCCGCTTATTTCAGGACGCGGCTGACTTAACCCATCTTGTGAAGGAGTTGCGAAAGGTTTCGTAGGACTTGCTTTTTCAAGACTTCAGCCGCCGCAGCAGACGGATTTGTCCGGCGTGGTAAACGTCATGGAAGGCGATGCCATAAAGCGCGGGAAGCAGCTTTTTCGCGCGAGGAGTCTTGAGCGCGCGGCGAATGGCCGCTTCCAGTGCGTTGTGCTCGCTTTCGAGCAGCGCTAAGTCTGCTCGCCAGGCCGCTTCGGTGGCCTTTCCTTTCTCCGGTCTGCTAAAGAAATTGCTCCCTTTCAGTACAAATGAGCCGCGCTTTCCTCCTTCGATTCTCCGGCGCACGGCATACTTCCAATAAGCGGAGTGCAGCGCGAGTTCCCAGATGTTGTGGCGACCCGGTGCAGGGCGCCATGCCGCCTGTCTTGCAGAGACTCCTTTGAGCGACTGGCGAAGATTCGGCCCGTGCCAGGTTTTGCGGGAATAGCCTTCGTCGAGAAGGGCAAGAATCAGCTCATCGGCTTTCATGCAAGCTCCCGAGAATAAGATTAGTCGGCGGAATTTGTGCGGGCGGCCGCATCGTGGCGCCAGCCGGGGTTTCCGAAAATATAAAGGAACTTATTTCGCCAGCCGGGAGCCGTCCAGGCGTCCCGGAACATCTGCAGCCATTCGTGAAACGCAATGCGGACGGGATTGTAGGTACCGATATTGTGAGTGAGGCCGAAGCGCGGCGGATCGGCTGGGTTTTCCGGCTCAAATGTGCCGAAAAGCTTGTCCCAGATAATCAGAGTGCCGCCGTGATTGCGGTCAATGTAGCGGGGATTCGAACCGTGATGCACGCGATGGTGCGAAGGGGTGTTTAATAATCTTTCCAGCGGACCCATGGAGCGCACCAGCTCCGTGTGAATCCAGAATTGGTAGAGCAGGCTGATCGCTTTCATCGTCATGATCATCACCGGCGCAAAACCAACGATGGGCAGCCAGATCCAGAACAGGAAGCTGGTAAAGGTGCCGGTCCACGTCTGGCGGAGGGCGGTGGAAAAGTTGTAGCGCTGCGAAGAGTGGTGCACCACGTGGGAGGCCCAGAAAAAGCGGCATTCGTGGCTTACTCGATGGAACCAGTAGTAGCTGAACTCATCGCCAAAGAAAAGCAGGGCCCAGGCCCACCACTGGAAACCGATCGTAAAGACGGCGAAACCATGGAGCCATGTAAGGATGGCAAACTGGAGCGCCTTGGCCAGCAGGTCTATAAACACGCTGCCAAGACCCATGGAGATGCTTGCCGCGGCGTCCTTGAGTTGGTAAATGTCGCGCCGCATGATCGCAGCGGCGATGGCCTCGGCGAAGAGCAGCGCGACAAATGCGGGGATTGCCAATGTAATCAGGTCGGGCATCAATCCAGCCGCGCGGAGTGTGGAAAATTCAAAGCGAAGAGGCTCCGGCGAATTAGAAGTTTACACCCGTATGTAAACGTGCGCATCCGCCTCTGACTCAGGTTCGCGCGGATTCGGTCCGTTGCGGATCTGGGTTGGGTTCGCGAGGAGGGCGGGATTTCTTGCTCTGGTAAAGCCGCTTATCCGCCGCTTCCAAAAGTTCTGGAGCGGACAGCCCGTCTACCCGATAGACGGAATAGCCGATGCTGACCGAGAGCGCGGGGGAGTCGGTTTGCATTCGAAGGCAACTGCTGATGCGTTCCGCGACGCTCTGCGCGCGGACGTTGTCGGCATCGAGCAGGAGAATCGCGAATTCGTCTCCACCGTAGCGGGCAGCCACGTCGGTTGCCCGGCAGTGCTCCTTCATCACCTGGGCAAGGCGATTGAGAGCTCGGTTGCCGGCAAGATGTCCGAAGCGGTCGTTGATGTATTTCAAGTCGTCGAGATCCAGCAGCAGCAAGGCGAAGGTCTGGCGGGTGCGGTCGGCCCGGCGGACCTCGCGCTCCAGGCTTTCGAAGAATTCCCGATAATTAGCGAGGCCGGTCAGGCCGTCGTGAGTGGCACGGAACCGGACTTCGTCTTCCGTTTTCTTGCGTTCGGTGATATCCAGCGCCATCCCGATGCAACCGATAATCGTGCCTTGCGAATTGCGGTAGGGTCCAATGCTCAGATCGTAGAAACGATTGCGGCTGGCATATTCGAGCCGGGAAGAAATGCCACGCAGAGCCAGAAAATGCTGTTTGGAGGGCGGCCCGCCATCCTCCTGGCAACGCAAGTATTGATAGATGGTCTGGCCCACGGGGTATCGCGGAAAATTGCGGGCCAAGCTGGCTGTGCGTCCC
>DASSGJ010000555.1:0-6900 GCA_035693545.1 Candidatus Acidiferrum sp. | reverse complement strand
CCGCGGCCCTTGGCGCTGGCAATCAACAAATCGCGCGCGGTGGCGGCTACGACGGTCGGATAAAACTCCGTGGGGATAAATCTCCCTGCCCCTCTGTGTTTATTTTTATCCGGATGGCTCAGATCAAATACACCGACGGTGTCAGAGATCGCGTTGGCGGAGAAAAGCGTTTTCTCGTCGGGGGCGAGCGCCAGACTTTCGGGGTCGCTGCCTCCGTATTTTTGTCCCGGTAATTTCGTGGAAAACGTGATTAGAACCTTCCCGGTGTTGGGATCGAGAACATCAATTTCGTCGCGATTGGTTAGGGCTACAAAAAGACGCGAATCGTCGTGATTCAACAGCAAAGCGGTCGGATGCGACCCGCCGGCAGACGGCACGGCGGGTTTTTGCAGCGGGACCATTCGCCGGACCGAACCATTCACCAGATCGAGTTCCGCGACCGCTGAGGCATTCCAGAGCGAAACGAAGCCTCTGCGGCCGTCACGCGTCATTATCGCCGTATAGGGCAACGAGCCAGGAATGCGGGGGTACGTCGAAAGGTCGAAGCGGCTCACAATTTTTCCAGAGGAAGCGTTGAGCAGGACCGCTTCGTCGGAACCGTTGCAGGCCACCAGGATCCGTTCTTCGCCGCCGCTCATGCCTGCGCTCAGTCCGGCCGGATAGGTCACATCCTTAAACTGCTCGCGGCGGACTTTTCCCTGGGGCAATTTTTCGCGTGGTAGCAGGGCCAAAAATCGTTCGGGAGCAACAACTCCATTCGCGAAACCATAAACGGCGATGCCATTTCCGGTGCTTCCCTTCCCCTTCCCTAAGGGATCGGTGAGCGACGCCATGGAAGCGTACAAATGCTTGCCATCCACGCTGAAGGCCAGTCCCAGAAAGTACGTTTGCTTCGCGTCGTGGCCGAGGCGCTCGTCAGGAAAGTCACGGAGTTCGTTAGTCTCCAGATTCAGGACCGTAAGCGATTGTTTCTCGCCGGAAGAGTAGGCCCCGTATCCGCTGTGCAGCAGGACGGCGAATCGTCCGTCCGGAGAAACCACAGCCACCGTCGGAAAATTATTCGTCGGCCGCGGATCGCCCGGCACATCCCCGAGCAGTTTTCCATTGGACAATTGCACGGGGTACGGGTGCGGTGGACTCGTTTGGGCGTGGAGTCCTTCCGTCCAGGCCAGCAGCAATAACATTCCCAAAAACGAGCGGCATTTCGTCACGTTTAGCATGACCGCATTATATTTGACTTCGCATTGCAAAACCGTGAATGTGCGGCTGGAAACGGCCCGTCTGGCACTCGCCGCTCCCTGACCGAATGGCGGATTCCTTGCCAACTTTTGCATTTCCGGCTAGATTTCTTTTCGAGTCGAACTGCGATTCGAATCGCCGGATCGCGGGAATTCCCTCTCGAGGTGCAACGAGTCATGTCCGCGCCGGCCGCACCGTCCACCCATTCCACGGACGAACAGATCCGCGATGTTCGGGAAACTTCCTGCTGCATCGTCGGTGGGGGTCCCGCCGGCACGATATTGTCGTTGCTTCTTGCACGGCACGGCATTCCGGTCACGCTGCTGGAGATGCACAAGGACTTTGACCGGGAATTTCGCGGCGACACCATTCATCCCTCGACCCTCGAAATCCTTGACCAGCTTGGGCTGGCGGACAAATTGCACCAAATTCCCCACACCAAGATTTCCGGGCCGACGATCAAATTTGCCGACGGTGAGTTTCGCCCCTTCGATCTGGGCCGTCTGAAGACACGGTTCCCGTATATTCTGATGGTGCCGCAGGTCCGCTTCCTGGAATTCATCACCCGCGAGGCGGCGAAGTATCCGTCGTTCAAGCTGGTCATGCACGCCAATGTGACCCAGTTGCTAAAAGAAAATGGGACCGTGCGCGGAGTTCGTTATCTTGCTCCTGACGGTACGCACGAGGTCCGCAGTCCGCTCACAGTCGGCGCTGATGGCCGTTTTTCGTTGCTGCGGCGTTTGGCGGGTTTCGAGCCGGTACAGACTTCCCCGCCCATGGACGTCCTGTGGTTCCGGCTTCCCAAGTTGGCAGGGGAACCCGGAATTGTGGGTGGCGCGTTCGGAGGCATCGGGGGAGGGCGCATTTTTATTCTTCTGGAGCGCAACGACTACTGGCAGGCCGGCCTCGTTTTTCCCAAGGGGCAATATCAGAAGCTTCACAGCAGCGGAGTGGAATCGATTCGTAAGAGTATCGCGGAAATCGAGCCGCGGTTTGGGCCTCACGCCGAATCGCTTACGGATTGGCGGCAAATAACGTTGCTGTCGGTCGAATCCAACCGCTGCCCGCTCTGGCACAAACCCGGCCTGCTGCTGATTGGCGATGCCGCGCATGTGATGTCTCCGGTGGGCGGCGTCGGCATCAACTATGCGATTCAGGACGCGGTCGTGGCGGCCAATGTTCTCCGGACCCGGCTGAAATCCGGCCGCGTTTCCGACGCCGATCTTACTGAGGTGCAGCGGCAACGCGACTGGCCGACGCGCGTGGTTCAATCGGTGCAATCATTCTTGCAGCGCCGAATCATTGCCGGCGCGCTGAATACCGGACAGGCCGGAAACGTGCCGTGGCAGTTGCGGCTGTTCACGAAGATCCCATTCGTGCGCGATATTCCACCTCGGATCATCGCGTTCGGGCCGCGCCGTGTGCGCATTAAAGAGAGCTAGGAACTTCCCAAACATTTCCCCGCGGTCTATTCGCTAAGTGTACTCCCGCCCTTCGCTTGGTACGCGTGCTATACTTCGCGCCGATTGTTCAGGGGAAACCACATGCTTAGAAAATTGGTTGTTTTGTTTTTTGTATTTGTACTGCCAGCTGCGGCGCAAACAATCGCTATTCGCGCGGGGAATCTGCTCGATCCCGCCAAGGGCACGGTCAGCAAGGATCAGATCATCCTCGTCGAAAACGGGAAGATCACTGCGGTTGGCGCGGGCCTGGCGATTCCCAAAGATGCGCAGGTTCTCGATCTCTCCAAAGAATGGGTGATGCCGGGCCTGATTGACGCCCACACCCATCTCACGCTGACGGAAATTCCAGGGAAGGCCCCGTTCGAGGCTTCCTATATCAAGGAAGGCTCGCCGTTTCGCGCGCTTCGCGGCTTGCACAACGGCCAGATTATTCTTCAAGCGGGCTTTACGACGGTTCGTGAAGTCGGGAACGAAGCGAATTACGCGTGCACCGATTTGAAGAACGCACTGAAAGAGGGGTGGTTCGACGGCCCAACGATGCAGTGCGCCGGCAAAATCATCGGTCCGTTCGGCGGGCAATCAGGTCACATTCCGCCGGAGCAGGGCGATTTCTGGAAATTCGAATATCTTGACGCGGATTCGCCCGACGCTATACGCCGGGCCGTTCACGAGGATATTTATTACGGCGCGGACGTCATCAAGCTGGTGGCGGACAACAGTGCTTATCATTATTCGGAAAATGACATCCGCGTCGCCGTCGAGGAATCCCATAATGCAGGGCGTCCGGTTGCCGTCCACGTTTATGGAGGCCCGGCCGCCGACAACGTGATTCGCGGCGGGGCGGACTCCGTCGAGCACGGTTTCGAACTCAGCGATGAGCAGCTTCGCCTGATGAAAGAGAAGGGCACATTTCTGGTTGGCACAGACTTTCCCGCCGCGCATCTCGCCGGCCTCAGCCCTTCCAATGACACTCTTGCCAACGCCGATATTCTCGGGAAAAAAATCATTGACCGCCTTGGCCGGGCGCACCGCATCGGCGTGAAAATGGCATTCGGTTCCGACACGGTAACGGAAATGCCTGGCCGCACGCGCGCAGACATGATGCTTGACTATCTCGCGGTTTGGCGAGCCGCGGGGGTTCCACCGTCAGACATTTTGAAAGCGATGACCACCAACGGCGCGGAGTTGCTCCGAATAGCCAAGGAGCGGGGAGCCATTGCTCCGGGCCTCTTTGCCGACATTATCGCCATGCCCGCAGACCCGCTTCAGGACATTGAATCACTGCACAAAGTAAACTTTGTCATGAAAAACGGAAAAGTCGTCCGGTCGCAGATGCAAAAATAGGGGCGACTCGCGGTCGCTAACTCCCTGAATAGCGCTGCTCTTTCCAGGGATCTCCGTAGGCGTGATATCCGTTGCGCTCCCAGAAACCCAGCCGGTCGTGGTCGAGCAGCATGAACCCGCGCACCCACTTCACGCTTTTCCACGCGTAGAGATGCGGCACGATGAGGCGCAACGGGCCGCCATGCTCCGCCGTCAGTGGCTCGCCATCGTGTTCGAACGCGAAAAGCACGTCGGGCCGCAACAAATCTTTCAGCGGGATATTGGATGTGTAACCTTCCTCGGCGAGGACAAGGACGTATTCGGCTGCCGGTCTGACTTTTGCCCGTTGCAACACGTCCGCGAAGCGCACGCCCTTCCAGCGATTGTCCAAACGGCTCCAGCGGGTCACACAATGAAAGTCGCTGGTGGAATCCACCTGCGGCAATGCGCGGAACTCCTCCCAGGAAAGCTGCAGCGGCGTTTCCACCAGCCCGCTGATCTTGAAATCCCATTTCGCCGGGTCAAACTGCGGGATGCTTCCGTAATGCAGGACCGGCCATTTGATCGTCAACGATTGCCCCGGCGGCAAGCGGCCTTCGGCCTTCGCTTGCTTTTCCTTTACCCGCCTTCCGCCATCGTCTCCGAATATCGGCATCCCGACACCTCTTTCTAATTAGAGTCTTTCGCAGCGGATTGGTTTCAACCGGAGTATCCTGCATCGCCTCACACGCAATTCACCATATTTATGCTACTTTGGGCGTCTGCCCTTGTACCGCTGCCAGCCTGTTGAGCAAGGAGGCTATCCATGGCAACGCCCGCTCCCCTAAGCGATTTAAACCATCGCTTTGAGATTCCCGGAATCGCACGAATTGTGGACGGCCACAATGGTCTTCCTTGCGTTAAGATCACGGCGCCTCGCGCTTCCGGCGAAATTTATCTCCATGGAGCTCATGTCACTTCCTGGCAGCCCGCAGGCGCCGAGGAAGTTCTCTACGTCAGTTCCAAGTCGAAATGGCAGGATGGCAGCGCCATTCGCGGAGGTGTTCCGGTTTGTTTTCCGTGGTTTTCCACTCGCGCCGAAGACCCGCATTCCCCCGCACACGGTCTTGTACGTACCAAATCCTGGCAGCTCGAAGGCATCACCCACGCCGATCATGACGTCACCGTGGCGCTCTCTACGACCGCTGATGAAGCCACCCGCAAAACCTGGTTCGGTGATTTTCATCTGCTGTTCTGCGCAACATTCGGCGAACAACTGCGCCTGGAACTGATTGTTACCAACCACGGCACTTCTTCCTTCCGTTTCGAGGAAGCTCTTCATTCTTATTTTCGCGTCGGCAATCTGGAAGGCGTCCGGCTGCGCGGATTGAATGGCGTTGCCTACATTGACAAGACCAATGCGATGCGCGAAAAGCACCAGCATGGCGACATCGTGGTTTCAGGGGAAGCCGATCGCATTTACCGCAACACGTTCGCGACGGTTGAAATCGATGATCCCGCCGCTCGGCGCCGCATTCTTGTCGCCAAGGAAGATTCCCGAGACACCGTTATCTGGAATCCCTGGTCGGTGAAAGCAAAAGCGATGACCGACGTCGGCCCCGAAGAGTGGCGCCACTTTGTTTGCGTTGAAACGTGCAATGTCGGAGACCACGGCATTAACCTGGCGCCGGCGCAGGCGCACACCATGACCACACTGGTATCCGTAAGCACGATCTGACTCCGTCACAAGGATGCTTCACGGCTCGTTTGCTTCATTGCCGCGTTCTGCGTGCTATCATTTGAACTTCGAAGCATAAGGATAGCGAACCCTCGATGCCTGCACGCATTCTGGACGGCCTGAAAATCCGTGATGAAATTTTCTCTGAGTTGAAGGCGGAGGTCGCCAAGCTCCACGCCCAGGGCGTCCGGCCGGGCCTTGCCGCCGTTCTTGTGGGCGAAAATCCGGCTTCGCAGCTCTACGTCAAAAGCAAAATCGCCGCTTGCGAACAGCTCGGCTTGGCCAGTTGGCTGCACACGCCGGCGGCCAGCGTTTCCACCGACTACATGTTGCAACTCGTGCGCGACCTCAACGCCGATGACAATGTGGACGGCATCCTAATCCAGCTCCCGCTGCCCTCGCAGATCGATTCGAAACGGGTCCTTGAATCCGTCGATCCCGCGAAAGATGTTGACGGATTTCACCCTGTCAGCATGGGCATGCTGGTGAGCAACCGTCCCGGCCTTGTCGCGTGTACGCCGGCGGGATGCATGGAAATCCTTCGCCGCAATAACATTCCCATCGAAGGCGCCAACGCCGTAGTCCTGGGACGCAGCGACATTGTCGGCAAGCCCATGGCGCTTCTTCTGCTCCACGCCAATGCCACCGTTACGATTTGCCATTCGAAAACGCGCGATCTTCCCGACGTGATTCGGCGCGCCGATATCCTGGTGGCAGCTATCGGCAAAGCGGGCTTCGTGCAGCCCGACTGGGTGAAACAGGGGGCCGCCGTAATAGACGTGGGCACGAACAAGGTCACCGACCCGGCCGAAGCCGCGCAACTCCTTCGAAATTTCCCCGACCGGCTCGAAAAATTCCGCGCCAAGGGAAACGTACTCATCGGCGACGTTCACCCCGACGCCATCCAGGTTGCCGGCGCGCTTTCGCCCGTTCCCGGCGGAGTTGGCCCCATGACCATCACGATGCTGATGAGCAATACGGTAAAGGCTGCTCGCCTGCGCCGCTCGTCCAGCGCCGCCGTAGCGCATCCCTGAGATCCAAGGATTTATTTCTAGCGGTTCCGCCGCCTTCGAAGGAGTTGCGCGATTCCATGCTAAGGCTCGGCCTCACCGGCGGCATCGCCAGCGGCAAAAGCACGGTAGCTGCAATTCTCCGCGA
>DASSGJ010000554.1:0-5972 GCA_035693545.1 Candidatus Acidiferrum sp. | reverse complement strand
CGTAGCGGCATCTTCCATCGGCTGTCTCCTCGAAAGTCGCGGCTTCAAAATCACCATCCAGAAATGCGACCCGTACCTGAACGTGGATCCCGGCACCATGAGCCCGTATCAGCACGGCGAGGTGTTTGTCACCGACGATGGCGCGGAGACCGACCTCGATCTCGGCCACTACGAACGCTTCACCCACGTCAAGCTGACCCGCGACAATAACTGGACCAGCGGCCGCATCTACGAAACCATTCTCTCCAAAGAACGCCGCGGCGATTACCTGGGTAAAACTGTCCAGGTCATCCCTCACGTCACCGACGAAATTAAACGCTGCTTCAAACGCGTCGCTGAGGGTGTCGACATTGTCATCGTGGAAATCGGCGGCACTGTGGGCGACATCGAATCGCTGCCGTTCCTCGAAGCCATCCGTCAGATGCGCCTCGAACTCGGTGCCGAAAACACGCTATTCGTTCATGTCACCCTGGTTCCTTACATCGCCGCCGCCGGCGAATTGAAAACCAAGCCGACCCAGCATTCCGTGAAAGAAATGCTCGGCATTGGAATTCAGCCGGACGTGCTTCTCTGCCGCAGCGATCGCCACATCTCCGAAGACCTCAAGAAAAAGATCGCGCTCTTCTGCAACGTCGCGGATTCCTGCGTCATTTCCATGGAAGACGTGAAAACGATTTACGAGGTACCGGTCGAACTCAGCAAGGAAGGCCTCGACGCGCAGATCATCCGCCTGCTTCGCCTCGAAGAGCGCCCCGCCAACATGCAGCCGTGGCTCGACATGTTGCAGGGCCTGCATCATCCCAAAGGCGAAGTGCGCATCGGCATCGTCGGCAAATATGTCCAGCTCGAAGACGCCTACAAAAGTTTGCGCGAAGCCTTACTTCATGGCGGCCTCGCCCATCACCACAAAACCGTCATCGACTGGATTGAGTCCGAAGAGATCGACTCTCTCGAAACCGCCGAAAAACGCCTCAAGGGCTACGACGGCATCCTCGTTCCCGGCGGCTTCGGCAAGCGCGGCATTCAAGGAATGGTCTACACCATCCAATACGCCCGCGATCACAAGATTCCCTTCTTCGGTATCTGCCTCGGCATGCAGTGCGCCACGATTGAATATGCGCGCGACGCCGCGTGCCTCAAGCAGGCCGATAGCACCGAATTCGATCCGCAAACTCCGCACCGCGTCATCTACAAACTGCGCGAACTCCTCGGCGTGGACGAAATGGGCGGCACCATGCGCCTTGGCGCCTGGCCCTGCAAACTCGAACCCGGCTCGCTCGCCAACAAAGCCTACGGCAAAACCGAAATCAGCGAGCGCCACCGCCATCGCTACGAATTCAATCGCGAATACGAAAAAACTCTCGTCGCCGCCGGACTCCGCATCACCGGCCGCACCCCCGACGACAACTACGTCGAAATCATCGAAGCCCCGAACCACCCGTGGTTCCTCGGCTGCCAATTCCATCCCGAATTCAAGTCCAAGCCTCTCGAGCCGCACCCACTCTTCGCCGCTTTCATCGGTGCCTCACTCGAGCACAAGGTCCAAAAATCTCGTCCGGCCTCTGCAACCAGCACAACCGAGGCGCAACACCCCGCGCCCACACTGCGCGCCACGCCGCACGCCGCGGCATAGCCATTTATTAAGCGGATTTCAGTGGGCAGCATCCTGTGAACTGTGGTCGCCTGTGATATCGTTTTGACTTCGATGACAAAGACACGAGAGATCGCTTTAGGCTCTCTGCGCCTCGGCGGCGGCAATCCGCTCTTCCTCATTGCTGGCCCTTGCGTCATCGAATCCGAAGCTCACGCCCGCTCCATGGCCGAGCGCGTCGCAAAAATCGCCTCAGATGCCGGAGTCCACTACATCTTTAAAGCCTCTTACGACAAGGCCAACCGCTCCTCGGTGAAAGCTTTTCGAGGCCCGGGTCTTTCCGAAGGCCTGCGCATCCTCGGCAAAATCAAGTCCGACCTGCATCTCCCCATTCTTACCGACATTCATGACGCCTCCCAGGCCGCTCCCGCCGCGGAAGTTGTGGACATCCTGCAAATCCCCGCTTTCCTCTCGCGCCAGACCGATCTTCTCGTCGCTGCCGCAAAAACCGGCCGCATCGTCAACGTGAAGAAGGCGCAATTCCTGTCGCCCTGGGACATGGGTAACGTCGCCGAAAAAATCGCGGCCGCCGGCAACACACAAATTATCTTCACCGAACGTGGCGCCAGCTTTGGCTACAACAATCTGGTTGTGGACATGCGCACATTCCCCGTTCTCGCAAAATTTGGCTATCCCGTCGTCTACGACGTCACTCACTCCGTCCAACTCCCCGGCGGCCAGGGACACTCGAGCGACGGCCAACCGGAATTTATCGAGCCTCTCGCCCGCGCCGGCGTAGCCACCGGCGTCGACGGCATTTTCCTGGAAACCCACGATAATCCCGCGGCCGCTCTCTCCGACGGTCCCAACGCTCTTCCCCTCGCGCAACTTCCTCAACTTCTCGCCCGCCTCAAGGAACTCTCCACCCTCGTCCGCCGCTGGAGCAACGCATGAGCCTCGAAACGGCCCGCCGCGTTCTCCGCATCGAAGCTCAGGCCATTCAGGACGTCCTCGCCCGCCTCGACAACTCTTTCGTTCGAGCGGTTGATCTTCTTTTCGCCTGCAAAGGTCGCGTCGTTGTCACCGGAATGGGCAAGTCCGGCCTCGTCGGCCGCAAAATCTCCGCCACTTTTTCCAGCACCGGCACACCCTCCTTTTTCCTGCATCCCGCCGAAGCCCTGCACGGCGATCTCGGCATGTTAGCCCGCGGCGACGCGCTGCTCGCCATCACTTATGGCGGCGAAACCCAGGAAATCCTCAATCTCCTCGAGTCCCTCAAACGTCTCGAAATTCCCATCGTCACGCTCACCGGCAATCCCAAATCCACGCTTGCCGAAGTCAGCGAAGTCGTCCTCGACGTCAGCGTTAAGGAAGAAGCCTGCTCGCTCAATCTCGCTCCCACCGCCAGCACCACCGTCGCCATGGCCGTCGGCGATGCCCTGGCCGTTTCTCTCCTCGATCGCCGCGGCTTCCAGCACGACGATTTCGCCGCGCTCCATCCCGCCGGACGCCTCGGCAAGAAACTCCTCCGCGTCGAACATCTCATGCACAGTGGCGACGCCCTGCCGCGGGTTTCACCCGATACTCCCATGCCCGCCACGTTTCACGAAATGTCCGCCAAAAAACTCGGCATGACCACCGTCACCACTCCTGACGGGAAACTCGCCGGTATCCTCACCGACGGCGACCTCCGCCGCCTCATGGAAAAGCACGGCGGCGCCACGCTCTCCATGAGCGCCGGCGACTGCATGGTCCGCAACCCGCAAACCATCAACGCCAAACTCCTAGCCAGCGAAGCCCTCAATCTGATGGAAAAGAAAAAAATCACCTCCGTAGTGGTCGTAGACGCCTCGCAGAAAGTAGTGGGCGTCGTCCACCTGCACGACCTCTGGACCCTCGAACTCATCTGAATCCTCTCCGTTTCTTCCTCTGCGAACTCTGCGCTCTCAGCGTCCTCTGCGTTAAATTCTCTCTTCTTTCCTATCCGCCCTCGCTGTTATCGCATCCAAATCTTGTTAAGATTGTCCGCTCGTAACTTCACTGGAGGCCTTCTTGTCCCCAACCCCCAAAATCTCTCCCGCACTCAAAAAACGCGCCGCCCAAATCAAACTTCTCCTCATGGACGTTGACGGCACCATGACCGACGGCGGAGTCCTCCTACTCTCGCAGCCCGACGGCTCCGCTCTCGAAATGAAAAAATTCGACGCCCACGACGGCCAGGGCCTAACCCTCGCCCACACGGCCGGTCTCCAGACCGGCTGCATCACTGGCCGCGAAAGCCCCGCCCTCCTTCGCCGCGCGCGCGAAATGAAGATGGACTACGTCTACATGAAAATTCCCCTCAAAATGCCAGCCTATGAAGAAATCCTCGCTAAAGCCGGCCTGAAAGACGCCGAAGTCGCCTTCGTCGGCGACGATCTTCCGGATATACCCATCCTCAAGCGTGTTGGCCTGGCCGTTGCCGTCGGCGATGCGGTCGCCGACGTAAAAAAAATCGCCCACTACACTACAAAAGCACACGCGGGCAGAGGAGCGATTCGGGAAGCCATCGAACTCATCCTGAAATCAAAAGGCATGTGGGACGAGCTTATCGACAAAGCCCGCGCCTGATGCTACATTCCCCGCCACACGATCCTGACGGGGAGTCTTTCGATGAAAACAAATTATGCTGCGGTGTTTGTCGCGGCCGTTGCCTACTGGCTCCTTGGCGCTCTGTGGTTTGGCGTGCTCTTCGGCGCACGCTGGATGGTCCTCGAAAATATAAGCATGGAGCAGGCCAAGAGCATGAATCCCGTCCTGCCCTACGTCATCAGTTTCATCCTGAATATACTCATCGCCTACTCGCTCGCCCAAATTTGTATCTGGCGCAACGCCAACACCGCCGGCCGCGGCGCCTCCGTCGGCGTCCTTCTATGGATCGGTTTCATCGGCCCCATCACCTTCACGACTTACCTGTACGAAATGCGCCCGAAGGAACTCTTCGCCATCAACCAGTTTTACCCTTTGGCAGGCATGGTCCTGATGGGCACAATCATCGGCGCCTGGACCAAAAAGTCCGCCTGATGCTCTTGACTTCTCCTCTCTGTGGCCTCTGCGCCTCAGCGTCCTCTGCGTTAAATTCTTTTCTTCGAATTCCTTTGTAGGTCCTTACCTTTCCCCTCATCTCAATACATAATAGAGAGCGGTCTCATAAAGCGAGGTATCCCAGCGTGATCCATGCATGGCACGACGTTTCTCCCGGCAAGGAACTCCCCCGTGATTTCCAGGCCGTCATTGAAATTCCCCTCGGCTCCAACGTCAAATACGAACTCGACAAACCCACCGGTCTCCTCAAGGTAGACCGCATCATTCACTCCGCCGTCTTCTATCCCGCCAACTACGGCTTCATCCCGCAAACTTACGCCGAAGACAATGATCCTCTCGATGTCCTGGTGCTCTGCCAGGAATCTATCCAGCCTCTCGCCCTCATCAAAGCCCGCGCCATCGGCGTGATGACCATGATCGACTCCGGCGCGAGCGACGACAAAATCATCGCCGTCGCCACGAACGACCCCGAATTCAGCGATTACACCGAAGCCCGAGACCTTCCCCCGCACCGCATGCTGGTCCTTAAACGTTTTTTCTCGGACTACAAGCAGCTCGAAGGCAAGCAGGTCCAGGTCGAAGACATCCGCCCGGCCTACGCCGCCCTCAACATCATCGAAAAATCCCTGGCGCGCTATAATGCCCTGCGCGATCAGTTGCGCGCTTCGGCCAACTACTAACTCTTTGCCCATGTAGCGGCCGCCTTCTGAGGCGGGCGCCTCTGCTTTTCTCTTCTCCTCCTAATTCTTCTGCGTAGCGCTGGCTTTCAAGCCAACCTCTTGGGTTTCTCTTCTCAGCGAACTCTGCGCTCTCTGCGTCCTCTGCGTTAAATTCTCTTCTTCTACTTTTCCCGGACCCGCTAAAATTTTCACTCAACTTATGAGACCATATCGATGGAAACAAAACCCATGCATCCCATCCTTAAATGGAGCTTGATCACCGCCGGCGTTCTTATATTGGCGGTCTGCGTTGGCCTAAGCATCATGGCCGGCAGCCCCAAAGACGCCATCGGCATGGTCCGTTACGCCCTGCCGCACATGCACCGCGGCAATCTGCAAGTGGGCAGCGATGCGCCCGACGCCACTCTGGTCGCACTCGACG
Organism: Candidatus Acidiferrum sp.; assembly: GCA_035693545.1. GTDB lineage: Bacteria > Acidobacteriota > Terriglobia > Acidiferrales > UBA7541 > Acidiferrum. The sequence goes on along the minus strand of DASSGJ010000554.1, from coordinate 196 downwards.
GTTCCACGCGCTTTCACATTCGCGAACGCACCAACGGCAAGCCGCTGGTTCTGGTCTTCGGCAGCTTCACTTGACCGCCGTTCCGTCGCCAGGTCGGCGACATCGCGCAAATCTACAACGACTATAAGGACCGCGCCGATTTCCTCACCGTCTACGTTCGCGAAGCGCATCCGCTCGACGAATGGCAGATGAAGTC
>DASSGJ010000553.1:0-11268 GCA_035693545.1 Candidatus Acidiferrum sp. | reverse complement strand
ATCTTCGACGACGTAGAAGAGGGTGCGGTTGTCGGAGGACCAGGCGGCGCTGGTGACGCGTTCGACGTGGAGGGGGAGCATTGAAGAGTCATCGAGATTTTTGATTTCGAGGGTGTACTGGCGGAAGCCGGTGGTGTCCGTGGCGTAGGCGAGGAGAGAATTGTTGTCGCTGACTTCGAAGATGCCGAGACCGAGAAAGGAGTGGCCTTCGGCGAGGACGTTAAGGTTGAGAAGGACTTGTTCGGAGGGATTCCGAACGGATGTGCGGCAGTAGATAGAGTATTGCTGACCCTCGACGGTGCGGGTGTAGTATTCGAAACCGCGCAGGGTGTAGGGGACGGTGAGATCGGTCTGGAGAATACGGCCGAGCATTTCCTGGTAAAGGCGGGATTGGAAGGCTTCGGTGGACTTGAGGTAGGCGTCGGCGTAAGCGTTTTCGGCTTCGAGATAACTGATGACGCGCGGGTCTTTTTTGTCGCGGAGCCAGGCGTAGTGGTCCACGCGGCGGTCGGAATGGATGACGTGCTCAACGGGTTCGCGGAGGGCGAGCGGGGGCTGAAGCCCGGCAGGGCCGGACTTGGCTGGGGCGGCGGCTTCGGGGGAGAGGTGGGCCGCGGTGGAGTTGGAGTCGGGCGTCATTGGTTCAAATGTCAAATGGCTATTCAAGGCAAAGGCGCCCGCCCCGTAAAACCGTTCGGGGTGCAGAATACGCACCTCGGAAGGCGGCCGCTACAAAGACCAGGAATGCGATTGCTGGTGGAATACCCTGCTAGGCCATATTAATCGAAGATGGGTTGGGATTACAGCTTGCTGCTATGCTTTGCCGGAAGGGGATTGGATTGAGGATTATGGCGACTGAGATAGAGATCAAGCTGGCGATTCGGGACGGGAAGAAGCTGGCGCGGGCACTGAAGCGGCTAGGCGCTAAGCCTGCGAATGCTAAGGCGCCGCGGATGCATGAGATGAATTTGATTTTTGATACGCCTGACGGGGGACTGGCGAAGCATGGGCAATTGCTTAGGATTCGAACGGAGACGCCTGCGGCGGGGAAAAAGGGCGGGCGAGGCAAGGTGGCTGAGAGGACGGTGCTCACGTTCAAGTCTCCGCCGGAGGAACTTGCGATCGGGGATGTAGGGCATGGAGGGGATGGGCGGCACAAAGTGCGGGAGGAGATCGAGACGGAGCTGACGGATGGTGCGACGATGCGCCGGATTTTCGAGGGGCTCGGGCTGCGGGGGTGGTTCCGGTATGAGAAGTACCGGACGACGTACGTGCTTCCGGCAAGACACGGGTGGGCCGGGGGGCTCTTGATTGAGGTGGATGAGACACCGATTGGAACATTTGTGGAGTTGGAAGGGAAGGCGGAGGCGATTGACCGGGCGGCGAAGGAGTTGGGGTATTCGCCGCGTGATTACGTGTTGAAGAATTATTTGGTTTTGTATGTGGAAGAGTGCAAGAGGCGGTGCGAGTCGCCGAAGGATATGTTGTTTGGAGAGGGGAAGAGGTAGCGGGTGGGGCGAGGCGTGGCAAAGGTGAGTTTGGGTGGTTGATTTTAGACTGTAAAAGCGGAAGCTTGGCTTCCCTTCGGACAACTCAGGGCAAGCCGCACTCCAAAATTTGGGAAAATTTCGAGGAAGTGTCGTTTTTTCTTGACAATGGAATGGGGCAGGCTTATCTCTAAGTTCGGAGTGAATTTTTTACGTATGAGCGCGTCCAGCGAACTCGAACCTCACCCTAGTTGGTTAGGGGGAGGGTGCAGCCACTTGACCGCTATTCCGGCGAGCGTTCCGCGGTCCGCCGGGGCTGATCGGGGTTTAATTCGATACAGCTTGCTGGGAGTCCGGGCGGAGGGCGATGGGCTAGGAGGGTGCGTTAGCGACTGAAGCACGCGCATCTTTCGGAGTTTGCTGCCCGCGGCCGGAATGGTTTGCGGGCTTTTTGTTTGTGAAGAAAGAAAGAATTACGCAGAGTTCGCAGAGACGCAGAGTGCGCTGAGAAGAGAAACCCAAGAGTACAGGCTGAAGCCTGTGCTACCGGGAGAAAGGAGGGCGGACATGTTGTTTGCTACGGAGATCGTGGGTGCGGCGGCTTATGACGCGCAGGCGCATTTTGTGGGGCGGGTGCGGGAATTTTTTGTGGAGCCGGCGGAGCAGCCGAATCGGATTTCGCATTTTTTGATTTCGCGCGGCAGATTTCAGCCGCTGGTGGCGCGGTACGACCAGGTGGCGAAGATTGCGGTGGGGCGGATTGATTTAAACGTTAGCGAACGGGCGCTGGCGGCGTATGCGCCGAACGAAGCGTGGCTGGCGGTGCAGAAAGACCTGATGGACCAGCAGATTATTGATACCGAGGGGCGGAAAGTGGTCCGCGTGAATGATGTGGACCTGGCGGAGATGCGCACGAACGAGCACGTGGAGTTGCGGATCGCGCAGGTGGATGTAGGTTTGCCGGGGGCGATGCGGAGGTTGTTGCAGGGGATTGCGCCGTCGTCGGTGGTGCGAAAGCTGCAGGGGAAGCTGCCCCAGCGGTCGATTCGGTGGGAGTTTGTGAACTTGATCGAGCCCGATCCGCTGCGGCGGGTGAAGCTGCGGATTACCCATGAAAAGCTGGAGGACCTGCACCCGGCGGACCTGGCGGAGATGATGGAAGAGCTTTCGGCGGCGGAGCGGCAGGGAATCATTGCTTCGCTGGATGAGGAGACGGCGGCGAAAGTGCTGGCCGAACTGGATGAGCGGTTGACGACTCAGATTGTGGAGAAACTGGATCCCGAGAAGGCGGCGGACATTCTGGAAGAGATGGCGCCGGACGCGGCGGCGGACTTGCTGGCGGATTTGCCGAAGGAGACGTCAGAAGAACTGCTGGAGGAGATGCCAAACCTGGAGGCGGAAGAGGTTCGCGAGTTGCTGAGCTACGACTCTTCAACGGCGGGCGGAATGATGAATACGGAATTTGCGTATGTGAGCGAAGCGTCTTCGCGAGAAGAAGTGCTGGGGTGGCTGCGGAAGCAGGACTTCAGCATGGAGCAACTGGATACGATTGTGCTGGTGGACGCGCATGCGCAATTTTCGGGGACGGTGCCGGTGGCGCGCATGCTGCTGGCGGCGCCGGAACAATTGATGTCGGACCTGAAGACGGAGCCGCTGGTGAGCATTACGCCGGACGCGAGCGAGAAGGACGTCTTTGAACTGTTCGACAAATACAACCTGCGGATGCTGACGGTGATTGACGAAGAAAAGCGTCCGATCGGGACGGTCACCGTGGATGACGTGGTGTCGCGGCTTGTGAACGCATGAACCTGACGACAGTAAACAACATCATTGACAAGATTCGGGGCCGGACGCTGGCGTTTTTCTCCGCGGGGAACCAGTGGCGGCGGCGGATTGCGCTCTTCCTGGCGGTGATTGGGCCGGGGATTATCACCTCGAACGTGGACAACGACGCGGGCGGAATTGCCACATACACGCAGGCGGGGAGCGCGTACGGGTACACGATGTTGTGGTCGCTGATCCCGATGACCATTGCGCTGTATGTGACGATGGAAATGTGCGCGCGGATGGGCGTGATCACGGGGAAAGGGCTTTCGGACCTGATCCGCGAGGAGTTCGGGTTCCGCTCGACGTTTTTCGTGATGATTACGGGATTTCTGGTGGATTTGGGGAACGTGGTGGCGGAGTTTGCGGGAGTGGCGGCCGCGGCGCAGATTTTCGGAGTGAGCAAGTACATTGCGGTGCCGGTGGCGGCGGTGGTGGTGTGGGTGCTGGTGTTGAAGGGGACGTACCGGCAAGTGGAAGTGGTGTTCCTGATCGCCTGCATTTTTTACCTTAGCTACCTTTTTTCGGCGCTGCTGTCGCATCCGGACTGGTTGCTGGCGGCGAGGATGACGTTGGTCCCACCTATTTCTTCGTTCCATGTTGACGCGACCTATTTGATTACGTTGACGGCGCTGGTGGGAACGACGATTGCGCCGTGGCAATTCTTTTATTTGCAGGCTGGGTTTGTGGAGAAGAAGGTGGGGCCGCGGCAATATCCGCAGGCGCGAATGGATGTGCTGCTGGGCAGCATCAGTTGCATGGTGATCGTGGCGTTCATCATCGTTTGCACGGCGGCGACTTTGCATGCTTCCGGGCTGACGAATATCACCGATGCGGGAGAGGCGGCGAAATCGTTGATACCTCTGGCGGGACAGTGGGCGGCGTTCACCTTTGCGTTTGGGTTGCTGAATGCGTCGATGTTTGCAGCGACGATTCTGCCGCTTTCGACGGCGCACGTGATTTGCGAAGGGATGGGGTTCGAGGCAGGAATTGATCACAAGTTCCGGGAAGCGCCGGCGTTCTATTGGCTGTACACGATTCTGATTGTGGTGGGCGCGGGGATCGTGCTGATTCCCAATGCACCGCTGTGGAAGATTTTCATATTTTCGCAGGTGGGGAACGGTGTGTGGCTGCCGATTGTGGTGATATTTATTTTGCTGCTGGTGAACCGGAAAGATTTGATGGGGGAGCACACGAATACGCTGACGTTCAACATTGTGGCGTGGATTACGGCGGTGGCGATGATTGTGTTGACGTTTGTGCTGGTGGGGCAGGGGATTTTGCAGTGGGTGAGGGGAACGCCGGGATGAGTGTGGAAAGGAAAGAGCTCACACAGAGGTCACAGAGGAAGAGCACAGAGTGCACCGAGAAGAGCGGCCCGCCGCAGACAGCGGCCCTACAACAGGACGAGGGAATTACCGTTTGACCAAAAGTGCGTTGCGCGGGTGCGAAGGGGTGTGTTAACTTTGCGGCATAAAGGAAGATGGACCTGAAACTATCGTGGCTCACTCGCTTGAACTTTCAGCTGCTGCTCTCGGTCCGGTGACCGCAGAGGAAGCGCTTATCCTGAAAAAACTGGAATGGGAACGGTTGCCGCGGCACATTGCGGTGATCATGGACGGGAACGGGCGCTGGGCGCAGAAGCGTCATTTGCCGCGCGTGGCGGGGCACCGGGCGGGGACGCAGTCGGCGCGGACGACGATTGAAACTTGTGCGCGGTTGAAGGTTGAGGCGCTGACGCTGTACGCGTTTTCGGTGGAGAACTGGCGGCGGCCAAAGGCGGAGATCGAGTTTCTGATGCAGTTGTTGCGGGAGTATCTGCGGAAAGAGATGCCGCTGATCCAGAAAAATAATATCCGCATGAGGTTTCTGGGGCGTCCGGAGGAGTTGCCGGCGGGCGTGCAGAAGGATACGCGGGAGGCGACGGAAGCTACGGCGAGAAATACCGGGATGGTGCTTTCGATTGCGCTGAATTATGGGGGGCGGGCGGAGATTGTGGACGCGATGAACGCGATCCTGGCGGAGCGGAATGGGAATGGGGCTGGATCGACGGTTACGGAGGAGCAGCTTTCGCGGCATTTGTATACGGCGAATCTGCCGGATCCGGATTTGTTGATCCGGACGAGCGGGGAAATGCGGGTGAGCAATTTTTTGTTGTGGCAGATTGCGTATGCGGAGATTTTTGTGACGGAGACGTTGTGGCCGGATTTTAATAGGGCGCGGTTGTTGGAGGCGCTGGTGGATTTTCAGGGAAGAGAGCGGAGATACGGCGGGATTGATGGAAGGAAGGCGGCGGCGCGGTAGGAAGTAATCAGTTATCAGTAATCGGTAATCAGTAAGAGCGAAGAGAAGAGTTTAACGCAGAGGCGCAGAGGGCGCGGAGATTCGCAGAGAAGATAAGAACACAGGCAAGAGTGCCTGTGCCACACGCCCGGTGATGAGTGCCTGTATAATTCGGTAGGGAATCCAGAATCAATTTGGCTGTGGTTGGCGTAGGCGGCCGGTTAGGACTGTTTGCATGACTTGGAAACGGGTGGCGACGGCGCTGGTGTTGATACCTGTGGTGGTGGGGTTGGTGCTGTTTGCGTCGACGTTGGTGGTGGCGGTGGCTACAGCGGTGATTACGGTGCTGGCTCTTTGGGAGTATTTTGCGTTGGGAGAGGCGATTGGGCACCGGGCGTATCGGGTGTGGACCATAGTTTGCGCTTTAATGCTAATTTGTGCTCAGTGGATGGCTCTGAATGCTCCGAAGATTTTGATAAGTGGCGAGCCAAAGAACACTCTCCTAGTCGGAATGAGAGGGGAATTCTGGTTCCTTCTGGTGACAGGTTTTCTGTTCGTCTATGTGCTCGGTCTAGCGGTTTTGACACTTTGGACGAGACGCCCTTTGGTTGAATCGCTTCCTGCAGCAGGGATCAGTTCCAGCGGCCTTTTGCTAGTCGCGTTCCCGCTCTCATTCGCCGTCACTATTCACGGAGTTCCTGAACAAGGGCCGCGGTTGTTGCTTTTTGCATTGGTCATAACCTGGGCGGGGGATACTACGGCTTATTTTGTGGGGAGAGCGATTGGGAAGCATCCGTTGGCGCCGCAGATTTCGCCTAAGAAGAGTTGGGAGGGGTCGGTCGGGAGCATGGTTGGGTCGCTACTTGTGGCTTGGGCGTTTAGTTATTGGATTCGGATTCCGGTTGGGCATTTGGTGGCGATGGCGGTGATTGGAAATGTAGCGGGGCAGATGGGGGATTTGCTGGAGTCGGCGTATAAGAGGTCGGCGGGGGTGAAGGATTCGGGAGGGTTGCTGCCGGGGCATGGGGGAGTGCTGGACCGGATTGATGCGCTGATTTTGTGTATACCGGTGATTTGGTATTACTTGGTTTTGGTGAACCCGGCGGTGAACTGAGAGAAGAGTAAAGAAAGAGTTCACACAGAGGGCACAGAGGAAGAGCACAGAGTTCACGGAGAAGAGGGGAAGGCGGCCTAAAGCCGCCCCTACATGATGAAGAATATTTCTATATTGGGTTGCACGGGATCGATTGGGCGGCAGACTTTGGCCGTGGTGGAGGCTTTGGCGGGGGAGTTTCGGGTGGTGGGGTTGGCGGCGGGGTCGAACGTCGAGGAACTTGTGGGGCAGATTGAGCGGCACCGGCCCGAGGTGGTGTCGGTGGCTACGGCTTCGCTCGCTGGCGAGCTGGCGACTAAATTACAGGAGAAGAAAGTTGCGCCTTTGCCTGCGATTCATCATGGACGCGAGGGGATGCTGGCGGTTGGGACGCATGGGGCAGCGGAGATTGTCGTGTCGGCTGCGGTGGGCGTGGTGGGGCTGGAGGCTACTTACGAGGCGATCAAGCTGGGGAAGGTGATTGCGCTTTCGAATAAGGAAGTGCTGGTGGCGGCGGGCGAGTTGGTGATGGCGGCGGTGGAGAAATCGGGGAAAGAATTGCTGCCGGTGGATAGCGAGCACAATGCGGTGCACCAGTGCTTGCGCGGCGGAACGCATGGAGAAGTGCTGCGGATTGTTTTGACGGCTTCGGGCGGGCCGTTCCGGAAGACTCCGCTGAAGGATTTGGCGAATGTGACGACGGAGCAGGCGCTGGCTCATCCGAACTGGCGGATGGGGAACCGGATCACGATCGATTCGGCGACGATGATGAACAAGGGATTTGAAGTGATTGAGGCGCGGTGGCTGTTTGGCGTGCGGCCGGATCAAATTGAGGTGGTGATTCATCCGCAGTCGACGATTCATTCGATGGTGGAGTATGTGGATGGATCGGTGCTGGCGCAGCTGGGGCCGACGGATATGCGGATGCCGATTCAGTATGCGCTGACGTATCCGGCGCGGGTGAAGACGGCGGAAGTGCAGCTGGATTGGGGGAAGTTGAAGCGGCTGGATTTTGAGAAGGCTTCGACGCGGAGGTTTCCTTGTTTGCGGCTGGCGCGGGAGGCGATGAAGAAGGGCGGGGCTTGGCCTTGCGCGTTGAATGCGGCGGATGAGGTGGCGGTGGCGGCGTTTCTGGAGGGGAGATTGGCGTTTTTGGGAATTGCGGAGGTGATTGAGAGGGTTTTGGAGCGGACGGCGAAGACGAAGTTTGGGTCGATGGAAGATGTGTTGGCGGCGGATGCGGAGGCGCGGCGAGTGGCGGGTGAGGAAGTGGCGAGATTGACGGTAATCAGTAATCGGTAATCAGTAATCGGAAAGAGAGTGGCGGCGCGAGATTGGTTCGCGCCGTTTTTGTTTTTGGGGGAACGAAGAAAAGACTTTAACGCCGAGTTCGCTGAGAACGTTGAGAGCGCAGAGAAGAAGAGAGAAGAACGGAAATTCTGTAGCTTTGGATCGTAAGAGCCCACGTATCGCAAAAGGCGCGAAACGTGGGGCACCCTCAAGTTCGTTTGTTGGGTGGCACAACGGGGAATCGAAGAGCACAGGCAGGAGTGCCTGTGCCACACAGGCAGCCTCAGGCCGAAACTACGCTGTGTGGCTTGTGTCTTGTGCGCGGGATCTTCGGGGTACAAGGGCAAAGATTGAAAGAATTACCGCAGGCACGGCCATAAGAATGACCAAGTGGTCATCGCCTTTTCGCAGAATAATCAAAACTGCCACGATCCCGAGTCCGATCGCAGTTATGGAGGTAAGTTTCAGGTCTCTGTCTAGCTCCTTCTGGGTGCGGCTAGCCCCCAGGCCCGCGAACATGATCGTGAAGGGAACGAGCAGGACGAAGACCCAAGCCAAGTGCCTATATCCGCTCATGGAAAGCCAGAATCCCACCGCCGCCCAAAGAAGGACCAACCACCTGGCAACTTGACGCGTCTGATCCAAATTCATGGGCAACGGTCTCCTGATTACTGATATTCGGCGTCGATGTGGAGGATGGCGCCGTTTTCGTCGAAGGCTACGTCGAAGGCTTTGGCTTTTTTTACGAGGATGTCGGCGAATTGGTTTTCCTGGGTTAGGAGGACGGCTTGGAGTTTGACCATTTCTAGGACGGCGAGGAACGCTACGATCATGGCGTGGCGGGAGGGGCAGGCTTCGAAGAACTGGATGAGACTGACGGTGGAGGTGTCGCTCGCGAGGATCTGGCTGCGGAGTTGGGCGATCATCTGGGCTACGGTGAAGACGTCGTGGGTCAGCTCGATGCGGACGACTTCTTTTTTGCGCTCGAGGACTTGCTGGAAGACGCGGACGAGGTCGACTAGAGAGACGACCAGTTCGCCTTCGGTGCCTTCGTCGTTGTAGAGGGTTTTGTCGGGCTTGGACCAGACGTGCTCTTCGATCTGCTGCTTCTGGTAGAGGAGCTGGGCGGCGTTCTTGAATTTCTCGTGTTCGATCAGGCGTTGGACGAGTTCTTCGCGCGGGTCGGCGGATTGCTCTTCGGGGGAGGCGAGCGGGTCGGGCGGGAGAAGCATTTTGGATTTGATGTAGATGAGCGTGGCGGCCATGTAGATGAATTCGGCGGAGACGTCGATGTTCTGGACTTCGAGCTGGTGGAGGTAGTCGAGGTATTGGGAAGTGATTCTGGAGATCTGGATGTCGTGGATGTTCATTTCCTGCTTTTTGATGAGGTCGAGCAGGAGGTCGAGGGGACCTTCGAAGAGCGGGATGTTGATCTTGTAGGGAGAGGCCATGTGGGAATAGTTTACAGGTGAGAGTTGAAAAGGAAAACAGAAGAGAAGATTTCACCACAGAGTTAGCAGAGGGACCACAGAGGACACAGAGAAGAAAAGAGGGAAGAGCGGAAAGTTTGTGGTCCTAGATCGTAAGAACCCACCCTTACAAACCAAGGGTGGGGCACCCTCAAGTTCATTGTTCGGTGGCGTAACGGGGGAACCCAAGAGGGCACGATTTATCGTGCCCCTACAGGGAGGAGCGTTTTTGGGGCCAGTGGAAGATGGCGTCGCGGACTCGTTGCATTGTCTGCTTCGCGGATTCGCGGGCTTTGGCGCTGCCTGCGTCCAGGATTTCGAGGGCTTTTTTTGGATGGGCTTCGTAGTCTAGGCGCTTTTCGCGGACTGGGGCGATCCATTTGATCAGGTTTTCGGCCATGGCGGATTTGCATTCGATGCAGCCGATGCCGGCGGTTGTGCAGCCTTGGCGGACCCAGTCGAGGCGGCCGGGGTCGCGTTCGGGAGTGGAGAAGAGTTTGTGCCAGTCGTAGACGGGGCAGACGTCGGGGTTGCCGGGGTCGGTGCGGCGTTTGCGGGCGGGGTCGGTGACCATGACTTTGGTTTTTTTGCGGATGTCGTCGTCGGATTCGGAGAGGGTGATGGCGTTGTTGTATGACTTGGACATCTTTCTGCCGTCCAAGCCTGGGAGACGGGGGGTGGGGGTGAGGAGATGGCCGGGTTCGGTGAGCACCCGATTGAATTGGAAAAGGTCGGCGAATTCTGAAATGCTTTTCAAGAAATTATCAATACCTTCCATTTGCGCAGATCTGCGAAAGAACCCCTCGTAGAATGGCCGATCTTCCAAGTTGACTACGAATTTTCCTGAACCCAATGTATCGAATGTGTATTGCCCCAAGAATTTTTCCAGCTTCTTAATTCTTGGTCCAAATGCATCATCGGCGAATGATAGCCCATAGTAGACGTTGAAGCGGCGGACGAGCTCGCGGCTGAATTCGACGTGCGAGACTTGGTCTTCGCCTACGGGAACGAACAAGCCTTTGCCTGGCTGCGAATACATGACGATGTCGGCGGTTTGGAGGGTGGGGTAGCCGAGGAAGCCGTAGGTGTGGAGGTCTTTGTTTTTGATTTGGTCGAGTTGCTCTTTGTAGGTGGGGATGCGTTCGAGCCAGCCTAGCGGGGTGACCATGCTTAGGAGGAGATGGAGTTCGGCGTGTTCGGGGACTTGGGACTGGAGAAAGATTGTGGATTTGGCGGGGTCGAGGCCGCAAGCCAGGAAGTCGATGGTGATTTGCAGCGAGTTTTCGGCGATGGCGGAGGTGTCGGCGTAGTCGCTGGTGAGGGCGTGCCAGTCGGCTACGAAGTAGAAGCATTCGTAGGCGGGATCGGATTGGAGCTTGACCCAGTTTTGCAGGGCGCCGAAGTAGTGGCCGATGTGGAGACGTCCGGTGGGGCGCATGCCGGAGATTACTCGATTGGTCGCGTTGGTCAACTTAATGAGGCCTCGATGTAACTTTGGATTTTCGTGATGCTGAAAGGTAATCAGTAATCAGCGATCAGTAATCAGGAAGCAAGAGGGTGGTTCGATTTGGCTTGGTTCCTGAAGATAAGAGGATAGCAGATATCGGATAACGGAAAAGAGAAGAGGGGACTTAACGCAGAGTTCGCTGAGGTAGGAACGCAGAGGACGCTGAGGTAGGAACGCAGAGGACGCTGAGAAGAGTGGCTGCGTAGAAATGGAAGATTGCCCCGGGGAGTTGCGGTGAGGATCGGTGATTGCCACGGTCCCTCCACTGCGCGGCCGGCGTTCGCGCGGCGCGAACGGAAGAGAAAACCGGCCGCT
>DASSGJ010000552.1:0-3762 GCA_035693545.1 Candidatus Acidiferrum sp. | reverse complement strand
GGGACGAATCCGCGTCTTCTCTCTTAAATGAATTTTCGTTCCCAGGTGGCGTTGCAGCTCATCCAGCGCTTCGCGAATATTTGGATCCTGCACTGGCTCGGCGGCCGTTCGCGCACTTCGGGCCCGGCGTGAACCCAGCCTTTCGATTTGCCGTACTGTCAGGCCTCCGCGCGCCGCTCGCTTCGCGTAACGCATCCGCAGCGCCGGCTCTGCCACTCCCAGTAGAGCGCGCCCATGCCCGGCGGTCAGTCTGCCTTCCTCAATCCAGTCTTGAATCGTAGATTCCAGTTTCAGCAAGCGAATCGAGTTCGCAACCGTGGCGCGATCTTTGCCGGTTCGTTCGGCCACTGCTTCTTGTGTAAGCTCAAATTCATCCATCAAACGCTCAAAGGCCCGCGCGGCTTCGATGGCGTTCAAATCTTCACGCTGGATGTTTTCCACCAGCGTCATTTCCAGCGCCAGTTCATCGGGCACCTGGCGCACAATCGAGGAAACCTTCTTCAACCCCGCGCGCTGCGCCGCCCTCCAGCGTCGCTCTCCCGCAATTAACTGATAGCGGTTTCCGACCGGGCGCACCACGATTGGCTGGATGATTCCGCTTGCTTGAATCGAGCGTGCGAGTTCATCGAGTGCCTCCTCGCGGAATCGCGTGCGCGGCTGGTAGGGGCTCGGTTCGATCAGATCAATATCAATTTGCAGGGGACCGGCATTCGCCGGACTCAATGCGGGAGCGGCAGCTGCGGCCGAACCTCCAGCTCCGACAGGTGCTGCGGCAGGTGAGGGGGGTGGCTGAGCTGGAGCGACTGGAGTTTGCGGCTCAGGCTCCCGAATGAGCGCTCCGAGCCCCCGTCCCAAGGCGTTTCTCGGCATTGGCAATTACCTCCTGTGCAAGCTGGGTGTAACCCTCAGCGCCTTTGCTGTGTATATCATAGAAAATAATAGGCTTACCGAAACTCGGCGCTTCGGCAAGGCGCACATTCCGGGGAATCAAGCTCTGGAAAATCTGATTTCCAAAGAAGCTGCGCAAATCGGTCGCAACCTGCCTGGAGAGGCTGGTCCTCTCGTCATACATCGTCAGTAAGATGCCCTCGATCTCGAGGCTGGGATTCAATGTGCGCCGGATCCGCATCAGAGTGTCTAAGAGCTCCGAGACGCCCTCCAAGGCCAGATACTCGCATTGAATGGGAACCAGGACAGCGTCGGCCGCGACGAGTGCATTCAGGGTCAACAAGTCGAGAGCCGGCGGGCAGTCTAGAATAATGAAGCTGTATTTCTCCCGCAGAGGCTGGAGGAAGGCTCGGAGCTTGTACTCGCGATTTTCGGCCGAAACCAACTCGACAGCTGCCCCAGCCAAATTCTTGTCCGCTGGCAAGACATCTAACTTCTCCACCTGGGATTTCTGGACGATCCTGTCGAAAGGCTCATTCAAGATCAGTGTGTGATAAAGAGTCCGGCGGGCAGGATCTTTCTGGAAACCGATTGCAGCGGTGGCATTGGCTTGGGAGTCGCAGTCCACCAACAAAGTGGCCTGATCTGCCGTGGCAAGACATGCAGCGAGATTCACTGCCGTCGTCGTTTTGCCTACTCCGCCCTTTTGATTGGCGATAGCGATGACGCGGGCCAAATTATTCCCCCAAACGTGCGAAACGTATCAAACTCTCACTGTCGTTGCAACATGTTTCACGTGGAACACTCTCGGAGCTGAGGATTTCTGGCATTTCTCGAAGTGTTCCACGTGGAACCTTAGGATCTTCGGCGAACTTCAAGGCTGAGCACTGACCCAATACTTTGTGGCGCCTGTTTGACCCATCTCTTCAGCTCGAGCAGCTCAACTCCTCCATGAAAGTGTTCCACGTGGAACACTTCGCTCGGCGCGAACAGCATGATTAAACCGGAGATTCTCCTAGGGGATCACTCCCTCTTGGGTAAAGTTGACGCGCCCTAGTCCAAGCTCTAATCTAAATGGCCAGGCGGCGAACTCTTCATTGTTCCACGTGGAACGCTCGTGCGGTTCGGAACATTTCACTAAGCCTTCAACTTGGCTAGTGGTATTAAATCTGGAGAGATCGAGAGGAATCTAATAAATCTTCGTATTTGTCGTCACGCCGACATTTCTTGCTTTTTTCCAACCAAGAGATATCTCTGGAGCGATTTCGGTATCAAGATTGGCGCTCGCCATTCCCAATTCTTATTTCTTTGCACCTCTTCCACATCTCTCCCGCCAATCCACAGGACGACCTGGCCTGCTTGGACCCGTTGCGAACCAGCCCATTCGAGAAATGGACCAAATTCCCCAACCGCTCGCGAGCAAACATAATCAATCGGCGCAATTTCTTCGCCCAACTCCTCGTAACGGCTGATCAATACCCGACTATTAGTAAGTTTGAGTTCCCGAACCACTTCGGCGAGAAAGGTCCCCTTTTTGATGTTCGATTCAACTAGGCAAAGCTCTAACTCGGGCCGAATGATCTTCAGTGGAATTCCCGGGAATCCAGGCCCGGACCCGATATCTGCCAAACGCCCTTTATCCACAGGAATTGCACCGGCCGCAAACATTGACTCGCAAAAATGACGATATAGTATCTCAAGCGGATCGCGAATCGCAGTCAAATTCAACTTCTCATTCCAACGCAGCAACGTCTTTATATAATGTTGTATTTGAAGCACTTGTGAAGATTCAGCAGGTATTTGAAATTCTCCCAGCGCCCGCCGGACCGTTTCCTCCGAAATCGGCTTCTCAGTATCTGTTGACATAGTAGTCAATACCCTGTGATAATTCCATCCAGCGCAGAAACTAGCCCGGGATGGGCTTCTTCAACAGATACCTTGGCGCTGCTGCCCCCGCCGCAAGGTCAAGTCCGGCATGCCACATCATCACCGGCACCAGGCTTCCAAAGCCCAATCTACCGACGGCTAAGAGAATCCCAAAAACTCCCGTGCTTATGATTCCCGCGCGCCCCTGGTAGGCATGCGCCAACCCAAAGAGCACAGAGGACAGGATAACAACCAGCCAAACAGGCAACCCGGCCTTGGACAACGCCGCGATCGCAAATCCTCGATAAACAAATTCCTCACAAACACCTGCCGTGATCGCCAGCGCTGAATATGGTAAATATTCGAGTAAGCTAACCGGTAAAAGGCGACTTGCCAGTTTTCGTAGAAGTTCCGGAGCTTCTCCCTCCATCCTTCCTATACGCTTTAGATTTAGCCACTGTAGGCCTCCGATCAAAATAGCCCCGAAAAGACCGCCACCTACGATCCCCGCCAAGCTCTCAGAACCAAGTCCCAGTTGCCGTATCGTCAGCCCTCGTGCGATCGCTCGCCACGCCACCACGCCTACGAGCACCCACTGAAAAGCGATCGTCGCGGCATAGAGTGCCAACTTCTCTTTCGGATCAACCGTCGGCCGGGCCAGCAACTTCTTCAGCCGCGTGTAACCTCTCCACGGAATCACTGCTCCCAGGAACAGAAAGATCAACCAGAAGTCCCACGGCATCCCGCGATAAGAACATTTTCGAACCATCTTCGCAAGCAGCGTCTGGGAAAAGTTTGCAGCGCCGGCAGCATAACGTCCGCGCCCCCGCTATAATCAAACTGCAGCACAGTGAGGTGTGGCTTGACCGACTCCGTGAAACTTACGGCCATGGTCAAGGCAGCTGGTTGAGCGGCCAAGCTGAGTCCCGGGACGCTGGACTCAATACTACGGCGCCTACCACTGCCGAATGACCCGAACGTACTCGTTGGCTTCACCACCAACGACGA
>DASSGJ010000551.1:0-25549 GCA_035693545.1 Candidatus Acidiferrum sp. | reverse complement strand
TTTGTGATGTTCAGGATTCCGCGCGCGTCTGCACGTACCAGTTCACGAATGGCGGCGGCGAGATCGAGCGTATACGTCGGAGACCCGAATTGGTCGTGAACGACTCTAAGCTCCGGCTGGGAATCGGCTGCCCGCAGGATCTTTTCCGGGAAACAGGATTTGCTCGCGCCAAAAAGCCAGGACGTTCGAACAATCAGCCAATGACCGGCATGTTCCTTTACGGCTTCTTCGCCAGCGGCCTTGGAGGCGCCGTAAACGTTCAGAGGATGGACTGGGTCTGCTGGCTCGTAAGGGCGGGTAGCAGAGCCGTCAAAAACATAGTCGGTGCTCAGATAGCAAAGTTTCGCGTCGTGCTCGCGCGCCACGACCGAGACGTTCCTGGCGCCATCGCGGTTCACGGCGAAGGCCAATTCCGGGTTCCGTTCGCTGCCGTCAACGTCCGTGTAACCGGCGGCAAGGATGATCCAGCCGGGGCGTGCTTGCATCACCAGTTTGCGGACTTGCGCGATGTCACGGATGTCGGCGTCCCGGGAGGTCGCAGGGATGATGTTGTCGCTGGCCCAGCCCGCGACCAAATCATTCCCGAGTAAGCCATTGGAACCGATGATTAAAATTCGCATGAGTTCATTGATTCAGCGAAAAGTTGCCTCAGACCTGAAAAGTGCGAAGGATCCGGCGGAGTTGCCGCGCTAGGGGTCAACATGAGAGCGAAAGGTCTCCGAGCGGTGGTCATAGTGCCGCTCATAGTAGTTGCGGTATTCGCCGGAGCGCGCGTGATCTAGCCATTCGGAGTTGGCACGATACCACTCGATCGTTTTGCGCATTCCATCTTCGAAACTGACTTGGGGGCTCCATCCGAGTTCGCGGCGGATTTTCGAACTATCCAGCGCGTACCGGCGATCGTGGCCGGGGCGATCCTGGACGTATTGAATGAGGGAGTCAGGTTTGCCGAGAAATCGGAGGATTGTCCGTACGATCTTCAGATTCGGCTGGGACGTGCCGGAAGAGACATTGTAGATTGAACCCGGTGCGGCTTTTTCGACCGCCATCGCGATAGCGCGGCAATAGTCTTCCACGAAAAGCCAGTCGCGCTCCTGCATTCCATCCCCATAAACCGGAAGAGGCTTGTCCTCGGCCGCGTTCGCGATCATCAAAGGAATCAATTTTTCCGGAAATTGAAATGGACCGAAATTGTTGGTGCAACGCAGGATGACGGAGTTCATTCCATACGTGTTGGCGTAGGCAGTGACGAAGTGCTCCGCGGAAGCCTTGCTGGCCGCATAGGGGCTGCGCGGGTCTAGCGGCGATTCTTCCCTGAACGATGTTCCCGCCGGGGTGCTCCCGTAAACTTCATCGGTGCTGATGTGGATAAACCGGGTCGCGGGGAAGTTGCGGGCCGCTTCCAACAGCATTTGGGTGCCGATAATGTTGGTATTGAGAAAAGGGGATGGGTCCTCAATGCTCCGGTCCACATGCGTTTCAGCGGCGAAATGGACCACAACATCAAAGCGGCGATTGAAGAGTTCGGCGACTGCGTCAGAGTCGGTGATGCTCCCGCGAATGAAATGGTAACGAGGGTCATCGGCGACATCGGCGAGGCTTTCGGGATTGCCAGCGTAAGTCAATTTGTCGAGATTGACGATTTCCGCGTCGCGGCGGGCTTTCAGAAGAAAACGCACGAAGTTAGAGCCAATAAATCCCGCTCCGCCTGTAACAAGAACCTTCAATCACTGCCTTCCTTTCCCAAGAGCTTAAAGGACGCGCTATTTTGAATCTTCAGACGGCCGCGGCGGTTTTCCCCGTCCGGGCAGCTTATTGGTCCCCGTTTCCGCGGCAAGATTCGTTGCGCGCAAGAGGGATTCAAAGGTTCCCGCGTCGGTCCACCAACCGTCCAGGATGCTGTAGGTCAGAGTTTTTTCTTTCAAATACATATTATTGACGTCGGTGATTTCGAGTTCGTTGCGCCAACTGGGCCTGGTTTTGCCAATTTTCTCAAACACTGTTGGATCGTAAAAATAGATGCCGGTCACTGCGTAGCCGGATTTTGGCTTTTTCGGCTTCTCTTCGATTTTAAGCAATTTACCCGCGGAGAGCTCGGGGCAGCCAAAACGCTCCGGGTCCGGAACTTCCTTCAGAAGAATGTGAGCTCCGCGTTTCTGCTTCTCAAAGGACTCTTTCGCCGCGACTATATTGTTTTCAATAATATTGTCGCCCAGAACGACGCAGATCTTTTCGTCTTCAACGAAAGGCTGGGCCAACCGCAACGCGTCGGCGATGCCTCCTTCGCCCTCCTGATAGGTGTAATGAATGCGATGCAGGCCGAATTCCTTGCCGTTGGATAGCAGCCGGATAAAGTCGCCGGAGTTTTGTCCGCCAGTGACGACGATAATGTCGCGAATCCCCGCGTCCACCAAAGTCTGGATGGGATAAAAGATCATCGGCCGGTCATAGACGGGAAGCAGATGCTTGTTGGTGACGCGCGTAAGGGGGTAAAGGCGCGAGCCCTTACCGCCGGCAAGCACAACACCTTTCATGGACAAGATTCTCCTGGTCGAAAGTCTCCCACATTCAGGTATTCGCGGTTAATAAATTTAGCGATTGCGAGAGTGATTTTGAAGATTAGGAGCTCAGACTAGCCGCCAGAGAGCTGCGAAAGGGCGTGACGCGCCTGGTCGGCGAGCGGGGACGCGGGATTTAAGCTGATGACCTTCTCGAGCTGGGTCTTGGCTTTGGCCGCATCATTGAGCTTCTGATAGGTAAGACCAAGGTGATAACGATAGGTCTGATTATCCGGAGTTGCCTTCACCGCGTCTTCGAGAAGCGGCACCGCGACAGAATAACCACCGTTATTGTAATAGGCCCATCCGAGGGTGTCGGCGGAATTGGGGAGATTGGGAAGTCCGCGACGCGCGGTCTGGGCTAGGGTAAGGGCTACGTTGGGACTGCCTCCGTGCTCGAGGAGCAGGTAAGCAAGATTGTTGGAAGCGAGGGCATTCTCCGCATCGAGCGTCAATACTTTCTGGTAGGTTGACTCGGCTTGTTGCCAGTTGCCGGTGCGTTCGTAGAGTGCGCCGAGTGCAACCTGCAGACGAACATCGCGAGGGGAAAGTTCAATGGCCCGTTGGTAGAGGGCAATGGCTTTGTCGGTCGAGCCGTCCGCGGCCTGCAATTGGCCGAGCAGGGCCATGGCCGTGACATTATTTTTGTCCAGAGTGAGAACCTGGCTCGCCGAATCTTCCGCCTGTTTCAATTGCTTTGCCTGAACCTGGAGTTCCGCGAGTAGCATGAACAGACCAGCGCTGTTGGAGTTTCGCTTAATCTGTTCCTGAACGAAGGCCATTGCGTCGTCCGGTTTATTTTTGGCTTCATCGACTCGAACTATGCCGCGAATTGCTTCGAAAGAATCCGGATCGCGCGCGAGCGCCTGGCGGAACATTGCTTCCGCATCCGCTATTCGTTTTTGCGCCAGCCGTAACTCTCCCATCTTCAAGAAGTAGACCGGACTTTGCGGACCGAGCTTCTGCAGGTTCATCAAATCCGCTTCGGCACCAACGGCATCGCCCAAATTCATGCGCGCGGTTGCGTGATATAGATATCCATCGGCTGCGTTTGGCGCGTATTTCTTCAGTTGGTTGCTAAAATCCTCCAAATTCTTCCAGTCCCCCTTGAGGGCGGCGCTTTTCGCCAGAGCCAGCCATGCTTCGGTGAGATTGGGACGCAGCCGAACGGCTTCTCGCCATTCACTTTCGGCCTGCTGTGCGTTGCCCTTCTCGACGAAGGCCAGACCCAACTGATAGTGGCCCATTGCATTGTCGGGCGCGCTCTTCAGTGCGGCCTGAAGGGTAGTAAAAGCTTCTTCGGATTTGTGCTGGCGCAAGAGGAGCTGTCCTCTGAGAACGAGCGTCTCGGCATCTTGAGGGGACTTCTTCAAAACGGCTTCTACTCTGGGCGCGGCATCGTCCAGACGATTATTCAGGATCAGGAGTTGAATGTACGTCCGTTGAACCGAGAGATCGTCCGGGTACTTTGCGGATAGATCGCCAAATTCCGCAGTTGCCTTGTCGAGTTGGCCGCGGGACAAATAGGAATCTCCGAGCATCCGGTAGGCAGCCGGATTGGAACTCAGCTGATTCTTGGCGTCGGTCAAGACCTGCTCCGCCTGCGAGGTTTGCCCCTGGGAAAAGTAGAGAGCGGCCAGGGCGGCGCGGGCAGAAAGATCCTGGGGAAGCGCAGCGATTGCATTTTGAAACTGTTTTTCCGCATCGGAATCGCGTTTCAGTTGATGGTATAAGCCGCCCAGCATCAGGTACGAGGTGACGGTTTTCGGATCCAGGCTCTGCGCTTTGATCAAGTTCGGCTCGGCGTCCTTGAGATTTCCGTTGCGCATTTGCAACTGGGCGAGATTCAGATAGGTCGCAGCGCGCTCCGGCGCCATCTGCACGGCGTCGTTGGCCTCCTTGAAAGCATCCGTGGAGTTGCCCAAAGCGGCATCGGCATCCGAAAGGAGGAGTTGCGCCTCGACGTTTCCAGGATTGGCTTTGAGAATGAGCAGCGCGCGGTCTTTCGCTTCCTGCTTATGCCCGCCGGCAAGTTGCAACCTTCCCAGTTCACGTTGTGCTTCCCAGTTGTCCGGCTGGAGTTCGATGGTCCGCTGAAGCTCGCCATATGCGGCAGACCAACTCATCATTTTGAGTTGCGTCTGGGCCAGCTTGAAGTGTGATTCCGGATTGCGGGAGTCCAGTTGAATGGCACGACCGAAGTAGATCAAAGCCTCCGAGTATTTTCCCTGGCTGAAACTTGCGTCGCCTTTGGCCAGGAATTTCTTCGGGTCGCGATTGCAGCCAGAACTGA
This sequence comes from Candidatus Acidiferrum sp., assembly GCA_035693545.1. GTDB lineage: Bacteria > Acidobacteriota > Terriglobia > Acidiferrales > UBA7541 > Acidiferrum. The sequence goes on along the minus strand of DASSGJ010000551.1, from coordinate 20,698 downwards.
AAATCAACACGGACAAGGACAATACGAACAAAGTTCGGTGGGCGAGCCGTATAGGGCGGCCGAGAAACTCGTTGGGGGATACCGTGGATTTCATGTTTGTCTGGAAAAGCAATTTTGCACCCCTATCGCACTGGTCGCAAGCCGCACCCCGGTGTCGTTATCAAATCTAAGGGAATCCCCTGAATAAGGCAGCTGATAGCGTTTTGGCTGGAGTCTATCAGTAATGGGAGGATCCATGGGAGCAAAGGGCAAAAGGGAGGGGGAATCGAGGGGATAATAGGGATATTTTTTTTCCACTATGCGGGGGCAAGCTGGGGAGACAAGCGAGGGTTGCCGAGAGGTTACTTGGGTGAAAAACTGTAACTTATTGATATTGAATTAGTTGTCCGTATGTAGGAAAATGGGCAGGAAGTTAGGGCTATTTCTGCGTGGTTACCCTCGTGCATCTCCCCTTTGGCTGGGGAGGCTTGTAACGAGCCCACCCTGAGTGTGGATTAAGGCGGCTTTAAGCGAGGTCGTGGGAAATGGTACGCAACGGAGAAATAACAGCAGCCGACGTAAAGCGAATCCTTCGCCGCTACTGGTGGATTCCGGCATTTATCACCGTGACGCTGGGCGCGATGGGATTGGCGGCCTCACTCGTTCTGCCCAAGAAATATACGTCGTCCACGCTGGTCCTGGTTGAGCAGCCAACCGTTCCTTCCGAGTTGATCAAGCCCGTAATTACGAACGACCTCAACCAGCGCATGGCTTCGATGAAGGCGCAGATTCTGAGCCGGTCCAGGTTGGAACCGATCATCAACAAGTTCGACTTGTATCCGCTTGAGCGCAAGACGACTCATATGGACGACCTGGTTGATAAGCTGAAAGGGGCGGTGCACGTTGAATTGATTGAGCCGCTCGCCGGGGCAACCGACAGACAACCTCCGGGCTTTAATGTTAGCGTTACGTTCGATAATCCCCAATTGGCGCAGCAGATTTGCCAGGAAATTACTTCGATGTTCATGGAGCAAAACGCCTCGGTGCGGGTTGCCCAATCGAACAAAACCACGCAATTCCTGACCGAACAATTGAACGAGGCGAAGGCTAAACTGGACGCGCAAGACAGGCTGCTGGCCGAGTTCAAGGCAAAACACCTAGTCTCCATGCCGGAGCGGGAACAGACAAACCTTGCGCTTCTGGGCGGGATGAATGCCCAATTGGATGCCACAACCCAGGCCTTGACGCGCGCCCAGCAGGACAAATCGTTAAACGAGACGTTGCTAACCAATCAGGAAGCTAACTGGAAGGCGACGCAAGTGGGTCAACAAAACCCGGAAACGCAGGATCAGGAGTTGACGGCGCTGCAACAGCAACTGGCGGCCCTGCTGGCAAAATACACTCCTCAGCACCCCGACGTGATCAAAGTGAAAGCGCAAATCGAGGAACTGAATCGAAAAATGGGCGAAGCGCCTGCCCCTAAGCCGGCAAGTTCGGCCGCCCAAGCGGCGCTCCGTGAGCCGCCCGCAATCCAGCAATTGCGGAGCCGGATCAAACAGGACGAATTCACAATCGCGGATATGACCAAGCGTCAAGGGCAGATTCAGGAGCAGATTCGAGCGCTGCAGGGCAGCTTGCAGGCAAGCCCGGTTGTGGAACAGCAATTGAAAGAATTGACGCGGAGTTATCAGACGGCGTCCGATATCTACAACGACCTGCTGAAGAAGAGGGAAAATTCGGCAATGGCGACGGACCTCGAGCATGAACAGCAAGGAGAAAATTTCAAAGTGCTGGATGCGCCCAGCCTTCCCTCCACTCCATCGTTTCCGAAGAAAAGTATCTTTGTCGGGGGAAGCCTTGGCGCGGGGCTTGCGTTGTCTCTCGGGCTTCTTTACCTGCTGGCCGTCAGCGACAAGGCGATGTATTCAGAGCGCGATGTCGAGCTTTGCTTGAAGCTTCCGGTTTTGACAACGGTTCCCAGTTTCGACGTGCGGGCCCACGGCCACGGATAGGAGCGGGATTTTCTATCTGAACGCAAAGTGTTTTGAAAAGGACTGAAAAAGCCAAAGATGAGCCGGATTCACGAAGCCTTAAAAAAAGCTGCCGAAGAGCGAAGCGCGCAAACCGTTAATCGTGCGACCTCTGACCTTGTGGATCTCTCGATTCAGGAAGAAATTGCCGGAAAACCCGCGGTTCAGGAAATCATCCAAGATAAGCCTCGGTTAACGGCGAAGACTGATCCGGGTGTGCAACGATTCGAAGAGTTTGCGAAACGGTGCACGCAGGTAACGTGGAAAGTGGACCCGGGCGTGAGCGTTTACTCAGCGCATTCGAACAATTCCGTCGGCGCGGAAAAATTCCGAACCTTGCGCTCGCGGCTTTACCAGATTGCTTCGGCGCAACCCTTGAAGCGAATTCTGATCACCAGCAGCACGCCTGCCGAAGGGAAAACGTTCGTCGCGGCCAATCTGGCGCAATGTTTTGTCCGGCAGGAAAATCGCCGGGTGCTACTGATTGACTCCGACCTGAGAGCTTCTCGTTTGCATCTTCACATCGGCGCGAAAGAAGCCCCCGGACTGTCCGATTACCTTCGCGGGGATGCCGACGAATACCAGATCACACAGGTGGAGAAGAATGGAAACCTGTGCATGATTCCGGGTGGAAGCGAGGTTCCGAATCCGAGCGAATTGCTGCACAGCGAACGCATGAAACAGTTGCTGGAACGCATGTCACTAATCTTCGATTGGATCATTCTGGATTCTCCGCCGGCGCTGGCGGTGCACGACGCCAGCATCCTGGCGGATATGTGCGACGGTGTGCTCTTTGTAGTGCGGGCCGGATCAACTGATTTTGAGCTGGCCTCGAAGGCCTCATCGGAGTTTCACGACAAGAATTTGCTGGGTGTGGTGCTAAACCGCGTGGATAAAGGCGATTCGTACGGCGGTTATTACTATGGTTACGGTTCGCAGCAGGACGGCGAACCGAAAACCAAGGACTGACGCGGCCCTGGAAATTCCTTCAATTTTCCTTTGTTAAACGCTTTGCCACTACTGCTGGATAGCCGCTTGGGGCTGAGGCGCCTCCCCTTTTCGCAGGGCCCAATAAACTGGCAATAGCAATGCCAAGCCGATCAGGAAGAAAACGATTCCGCCCTGATGGTGCAAACTGCCTGTGAGAAAAGAGGGGTTAACGTAGTTGGCGAGCAAAGTAAGCGCGGCGATTCGGATTCCATTTTTTACAAGCATCATACAAAGCCCGGCGATGACAAATACCGCCTTCTTCCAGAAGGGCCGGAAGGAGAAGTGCGCGACGAGCAGAGCCAGGATCAGAAGCGCCAAACTGGAACGAATCCCGCTGCATTCCTGCGCCACTTCAATCGACATCACTGGCAGACGAAACACGAAACCCTGGCGCAAAACCGGTGCACCGCTCAGATTGAAGAAGATCTCCGCAATTGCCGCCGAACCTGCCTGCAATCCGTAAATGATCTTGCTGAGAAAAAGATCGGGAATGGGAATTGCAAAAAGCAGGAACGCAAGCGGGAATGCCGAAGATTTGGCCGCAGCCGCGCCGAAAGAGGATATGAATCCGGCAACCACGAGAAGCAAGAGAGAGAGAACATAACCGCTCAAGCGAGTCTTGGGGGCGCAGGCCTGACAGTTCAGGGCAACAACCGCTGTCAAAAGGGAAGGCACAATAAAAAGCATCGCGGTCCGGAAGTCAAAACCAACTTCGGGGCGCACAAATTTTCGCTCGGTGTAAAGCAGCCAGGCACTGATAAAGGGAATCAGCACGATGTGGGAAGCGGTTTCATCGTGGTTGGCCAGCTGCGACAGCTCGTAGACTGGTTTTGCAAAGAGTAAAAGGGAAAGCAAAACCCAGGCTCCGAAGAATAGCCAATGTTTCCGAGAGCGAGAAGGATCGGCAGTCAAGAGCGAGTCCTTCCCGGATGATTAAGAATTGAAATGAGTGTCATTCATGCCCTGGGAATGCACAGGTCTCTCTGTTCTGGAAATAACCCTAAACGAATAACTTTGACTGCCCACCATAGTATTTCAGAAATTCCGCTGATACATGAAAGTGGATCTGGACTGATGCTCCATAAATCAATCGTTGAGACTCAAGGCTCCGCGCGCTGTAATTAGCAGGCGATCTGCCGGCTTTCCCGCTGCCTCATCCCCTTTACCAAATAAACCTACTCCCAGTGGTATTCTCGAAGTGGATGCGTAGGCCCGGCATTCATAGATGCAGAACGCTGGCCCTTCCAGCCATTGGACGGCGTGTAGGCCGATGAAGAAGCAGCTTGCCCTCTGAAGTGAGCAAAGGCGCGAAATCTTATAAGCAATTTAAAGGGGAGACCAAATATGCAGGTACCTCTACTCGACCTTAAGGCGCAATACGCGACGATCAAGGACGAAATTCTGGCTGCCATGGCCGAAGTGATGGAGTCTCAGCAATTCATCCTGGGTCCAAAGGTGGAGGAGTGTGAAAAGGCGGTCGCGAAGTATTCCAACTGTCAATTCGCGGTGGGGGTCACGTCGGGCAGCGATGCGCTGATTGCGTGCCTCATGGCGGAAAACATCGGGCCGGGCGACGAAGTAATCACGACTCCTTACACGTTCTTTGCGACCGTGGGAGCGATATCCCGTTTGGGAGCTACGCCGGTGTTCGTGGACATTGATCCGGTTACGTACAACATTGACGTTAGCCAGATCGCGGGGAAGATCACCAAGAAAACCCGCGCCATTATTCCGGTGCATCTCTACGGGCAAATGGCGGACATGGACCCGATTATGGCTCTGGCGGAGAGCCACAAATTGGTGGTGATCGAAGATGCAGCCCAGGCGATCGGCTCGGAATACAAGGGCCGCCGAGCGGGCTCAATCGGGCACTACGGCTGTTTTTCATTTTTCCCGTCGAAGAACCTGGGAGCAGCGGGGGATGGCGGGATGATTGTGACGAACGATGCTGAGCGAGCAGAAAGGCTGCGCGTGCTTCGGGCGCATGGATCCAAGCCAAAGTACTTTCACAAGGTGGTCGGAGGCAATTTCCGGTTGGACGCCCTGCAAGCGGCGATCGTTTCGGCGAAACTTCCCCATCTTGATAATTGGACGGCGGGGCGGCAGCGAAATGCAAAAGTGTATGACCGGCTTTTTGCCGAAGCAGGCTTGGTGGAAGCTGGCGATGGCAAATCGGATGTCACCTTGCCGAAGGTTGCGATGAACCGGCACATTTTCAATCAATATGTGATTCGAGTGCCGGAACGCGACCAGTTGCAGAGCTATCTGAAGAATCATGGCGTGGGAACGGAGGTGTACTATCCGGTGCCCATGCATATTCAGGAGTGTTTTGCGTATCTCGGCCACAAAGCAGGCGACTTCCCGAAGAGCGAGTCTGCCGCGAATGAAACTCTGGCGCTGCCTATTTATCCCGAATTGACCGAACTCCATTTGGGCCATGTGGTGGGATGCATCAAGGAGTTTGTGGGACAGCTGAAATCAACCAAGGCCACGCCCAACACAGACTCAATGCATTCAGCAAAAGGTTGAAAGAGTCCGTAGAAGAGACGCGAGCTATGTGTTGGTCTAAGCGATCCATTTGAGCAGTTGGCGAGACCCATCTACCCCCACGTGTTTAGCGAAGGGCGAACCCGGCGGCACCGGTTTTGAGACCAAAGAGCTGAAAAATACGACATTTTGGGTGAACAGAAGGCCGTTTTAGCCCTGAGGTAAAAGCATTGTTTTCAGCAGATTAATGGAGAGTTTTCGGGCGATCTGGACTCTAAGTGGGGAACCCGATTGCAACAATAGGGCATAGCTTTTCTCATTGCCGTCGGCTCTTGCCTCCCACGAATCCAAGCTTCCAATCCACGCATTTGTAACTGATTCAAAATGAATGGTTTAGAAAGAGCTCCACACGGGAATTGGGCGCCCGACCCGGCCTACGACTGGCAGGGTAATTGCCCTTATGGGGGTGACAGTCTACTGGGACTGTAACGGCGATAGCCTACCGACCCCGGAAGAAGTTAGACAGGAAACGGACGAAACTTTGACCACCCAAATCGAAAGCGTGTCAAACGGTTCACCCTCGAAGGCTTCCTGGTATGCCCTTCAGGTTCGTTCCCGCAAAGAGGGGTATGTCGCTTCCCAGATTCAGGGACAAGGTTTTGAGTGCCTGTTGCCGACCTATAAGAGCGTTCGTAAGTGGTCGGACCGGGTAAAAGAGGTAGAACAGCCACTTTTCCCCGGGTACCTGTTCTGCCGTTTTGATTTTCAGAACCGTCGGCCTGTGATCACCACTCCAGGCGTTCTGCAAATTGTCGGGTATGGCAGAACCGCGATTGCGGTTTCTGACGAGGAAATTCAGTCGTTGCAGCTTGCCGTGTCCTCTGGAGTGCCCAAACAACCGTGGCCTTACCTGGAAGTCGGCCAGCGCGTGCGCGTCAACTACGGCACTTTATCCGGGTTGGAAGGAATTCTGGTCAATGTGAAAGGCAATCACCGAGTAATCCTTTCGGTGACCCTCCTCCAGAGATCAGTGGCAATGGAAGTGGAAACTTCGTGGCTCTCTGTGGTCAAGGAAGAGGCGCGAGAAAGCATGGCACAACGGATCCTTCGCCCGCTCCGCGTGCCTGCGGGAATCTAGGTTCAATCGAATTGGAATTGGAGCAAGGAAAAAGATGAGTCCAATGGAAGCGGTCGCGCGGCGAGATAAAGAGAGACCCAAGCTGGAGGTTCGCGCTCATCTGTCAGTGCCGAACATGGGTAACACACCTTCCAGAATGTTGCTGAACGAGGACGCATTCGTCTCCATGCTGTACCTGGAGCGCCGGCGCGCGGAACGCGCTCAAAATCGTTTCGTACTGATCCTGGTGGATGTCCAGAAGGTTGTGAACGCCGTTTCCGGCAAGGACCGCATTGTACAAATGCTGGCGAAATCCTTGTCTGAAGCCACCCGGGAGACGGATATCATCGGCTGGTATCTCGATAACAACTTGATGGGTGTTATCGGGACAGAGCTTGGAAAAGCTTCGAATGAAGTGGTTCAGAAAAGGTTTCTGGACAAACTGCGGAGCATTTTCGAGTCTACACTGGGAATTGAAAAGAGCGCATCCATCTCGGTTTCCTTTCACTTCTTCCCGGAAGAATACGGAAGCGGGGCAAACGATCACTCGGCGAACATCAAGCTCTATCCTGAAATTCAAAAGCGGGAAGACGCAAGAAAAGTTCCCCTGGCGATCAAGCGGGCTATTGATCTGGCCGGAAGCGCCGCCGCTCTTGTTTTTCTTGCTCCGGTTTTCGGAGCCGTGGCCCTGGCCATCAAGCTTTCTTCGAAAGGCCCGGTGCTTTTTAAGCAGGAACGCCTCGGCCAACATGGAAAGACGTTTACAGTTTTGAAGTTCCGTTCGATGCGGACGGATTGCGACGCAAAAATTCACCAGCAGTATGTCGAGCAATTCATCGCCGGTCAGGTGGACGGGAACTCAGGAGCAGCGGCGAAGCCTGTGTTCAAGATTCAGAAAGATCCTCGAGTAACTCCGATTGGCCGATTTATCCGCAAGACCAGCCTGGATGAGTTGCCGCAATTCTGGAATGTGCTGCGCGGAGACATGTCCCTGGTTGGCCCGCGACCGCCGCTTGCGTACGAATTTCGGAAGTACGAAGTGTGGCACCGGCGCCGCGTTCTGGAAATCAAGCCCGGAATCACCGGTCTGTGGCAGGTGGAAGGCCGCAGCCGGACGCGCTTCGACGAAATGGTGCGCCTGGATCTGAAGTATGCGCGCGCCTGGTCGGTCTGGCTGGACCTGAAGATTCTGGCGCAGACGCCCGGCGCCGTGATTCAAGGCGAAGGCGCTCACTAGACGGTGCGCCCGGAAACTTTCCTATCCGAAAATTCAATCGAACGAGATTTCCCGATTCGGCTGAAGAACATGACCGCTCAGGTAGTTCCTCTGTGATCTCTCCGCCACGCGCCGTTGCCCCCGGCGCAGCCTGGTAGAAGGAAGTCCCAAAGGAGTTTCAAAATGCGTATCGGTGTGATTGGTTACGGTTACTGGGGTCCGAATATCGTCCGCAATTTCCATTCGCAGGACAATTGCGAAGTCCTTTTAGTGGCGGATCGCAATCCAAAGTGTGAAGCGCGGCTGAAAAAGACCTTTCCCGCGGTGGGGTTTACCACCGACGAAAATCAAATCCTGACGTCGCCCGATATTGATGTGGTTGCGGTGGTAACTCCGGTCTGGACGCATTTTGAGCTGGCCAAGAAAGCGCTTGAGAACGGGAAGCATGTCTTTGTGGAGAAACCGTTCACTTACAGCGTGGCGCAGGGTGAAGAACTGGTAGAGCTGGCGGCACGGAAGAACCTGAAAATCATGGTGGACCACACCTTTCTGTTCACCGGGGCGGTAAGAAAGATCAAGGAACTCGTCGACAGGAAAGAGCTTGGCGACCTCTACTACTACGATGCCCTGCGCGTAAATCTCGGCTTGTTCCAGCACGATGTGAACGTGATCTGGGATCTGGCTCCCCACGACCTTTCCATCATGGATTATGTGATTGGCGAAAAGCCCGAAGCTGTGGTGGCAACGGGTGAAAAACATCTGAATGGCGTCGAAGACGTTGCCTTCATCACCGTATATTTCCCAAAACGGATCATCGCCCACGTAAACGTGAACTGGCTTTCGCCGGTGAAAGTGCGCACGACGCTTATCGGCGGAGAAAAGAAAATGCTGGTCTGGAACGATCTGGAAGCCGACGAAAAGCTGAGGATTTACGACAAAGGCGTAAGCATGTCCACGAACCCGAGCAACCTGCACCAGTTGCTGGTCAGCTACCGCTCCGGAGACATGTGGGCTCCGCAAGTGGAGCAGGTGGAAGCGCTGCGCGCGGAAACAGCCTACTTCATTAAGTGCATCGAGGAAAACACCAAGCCATTCAATGACGGTGAAGCCGGCCTTCGTGTGGTGCGAATCCTGGAAGCCGCAGACCGATCAATCCGCAGCCGTGGGGAGGCCATATCTCTGTGAACGAATACGTTTGTATCGCACCCAGCGTGAAACTGGGGAAAGACGTCAAGCTCTCCAAGTTCATCAATCTGTATGGATGCGAGATTGGCGACAACACCAAGATCGGGGCGTTCGTCGAGATTCAGAAAAACGCAAGCGTCGGGCGCTGCTGCAAAATTTCCAGCCACACATTCATCTGCGAAGGAGTGGAGATTCAGGACGACGTGTTCATCGGCCACGGCGTGACGTTCATTAACGATGTGTATCCCCGGGCTACCGTCGCTGGCGGCGGTTTGCAGACGGAAGCGGATTGGAAGGTTGAGAAGACCCGGATTTGCAAAGGCGCCTCGGTCGGTTCGGGCGCAACGATTTTGTGTAACGTGACGGTCGGCGAAAACGCCATTGTCGGCGCGGGTAGCGTGGTGACGAAAGACGTTCCCCCGAACGCGATTGTGGCGGGGAATCCGGCAAAGTTTTTGAGATTTGTGAATGAGGAGAAAAAGTAGACACATGGCAAACCCCATGAAAGTGCCGTTCTTGGATCTTGTGACGCCACATCAGGAGCTTGAGAGTGAGCTCCTGGCGGTGGTAAAGAAAGCGTTCAGCACCGCGGGATTCATCGGCGGTCCGATGGTGGAGGAATTTGAGAAAGAGTTTGCAGCGTTCTGTGGGGCGAAATATTGCGTCGGCGTGAACAGCGGCACGGACGCTTTGCGTTTCGCGTTTATGGCTGCAGGCGTTCAAGCAGGAGACATCATTGTCACCGTACCGCACACATTTATCGCGACCACCGAAGCCATTTCCCAGGCCGGCGCGCAGATCGCGTTCGTGGACATTCATGAACAGGCCTACACGATGGATCCGGAAAAATTGCGCGAATACCTGGAGACACGCTGCGAAGTGAATGCCAAGACCGGTGAACTGATTGAGCGCGCGTCGAAGCACCGCGTTGTGGGGATCGTCCCCGTGCACCTGTACGGACAGACCGCGGATATGGATCCCATCCTGGAACTGGCCGATAAGTACAAGCTCTTCGTGATTGAAGACGCATGCCAGGCTCACGGAGCGCAATACTTTTCCAAGAAAGACAATGCGTGGAAGCTGGCCGGTTCGATGGGCAAGGCGGCGGCATTCAGCTTCTATCCTGGTAAGAATCTGGGTGCGTGCGGAGAAGCCGGGGCGGCGACAACGAATGATGCGGCAATGGCAGCGCGCATGAGAATGATTCGCGACCATGGCCAGGCCAAGAAGTATTACCACGACATCGAAGGTTACAACGGCCGGCTGGATTCGATTCAGGCCGGATGGCTCTCCGTGAAGTTGCGGCATCTGGCCAAGTGGAACGAATCGCGGCGAGCCCACGCGCACCGGTACCATGAATTGCTGGCGGACGCGAAGGATGCAATTGTGGTTCCCGTGGAAGCATCCTGGACCAAGGGCGTTTATCACCTTTACGTTGTCCGGGTGCAGGACCGCGAAGCGTTGCAAGCCGCGCTGGCAGAAGCCGGGATCGGCACGGGGATTCACTACCCGATTCCGCTGCACCTGCAAAAAGCCTACGCGAACCTGAATTACAAAAAGGGCGATTTCCCGGCCACCGAACGCGTTGCGGCCGAAATTGTTTCCCTCCCGATGTTTCCGCAAATGACGAACGAGCAGTTGGATGAAGTCGCGAAACGAGTGTTGGAGTTTGCGGGCGCGAGAGTCTCCTCGGTTCAATAGCATCGTCCCTCGATCACGTTTCCGAATATAAGCGGAGCTGTACCTAAGCCACCCGTGATACCTCGATTGGATCAATTCATAACGCTGTATTTGTACGCGCCCTGGGTACGTTTCATGGGACGCGCCAGGAACGGCTTTGTGCCAATTCTTAAGTACCACAGCATTTCAAGCAACCTGTTCGGGCAATCGCATCCTTACTTCCAGATAAATACCCAGCCTGAGATTTTCTCGAAGCAGATGAGGTGGCTCAAGAATCAGGGATACCAGGGAATCCATCTGTCAGAGATGCTGGACGGCCTTGAGTCGGGGCAAGACATGTCCAACCGCGTCGTCATTACTTTTGACAATGGCTACAGGGATTTCTTCACAGAGGGATTCGCAATCCTGAAGCAGTGCGGCTTTAAGGCGACGGTCTTTCTGGTGACAGACCGGATCCACAAGACTCCGATGCGCAATGAGGGAGTTGACTACCTGACGTGGGGCGATGTTCGCCAGTTGCATGCTGAAGGTGTTCAGTTTGGTTCACGGACGGTGACCCACCCGGATTTGCGTTCGCTGGACCCCGAGCAGATTGATTACGAAATCGGATATTCAAAGGAAGTGATCGAACAGGAGATCGGTGAGGCAGTTGAATCATTTTCCTATCCGTTCCCGTTTCCCGAAGAGGACCGCGATTTCGCCAGATTCATCGGCGACGCCTTGGAAAATCAAGGATTCAAGAGCGGCGTATCCAGCATTATCGGCCGGGCACAGCGCCGGAGCAATCCATTTTCCCTGCCGCGAGTGCCCATCAATTCCTGGGACACGCCGGAATTGCTGAAAGCCAAACTGGTAGGTGGTTACGATTGGATGCACGTTCCACAACTTCTGAAAAAATTCATCTACCACAATGTTACGCTCATGAAAAGCGAGCCCCACGTGGATTCAAGAGGCGCAGGCTGATTCCGGTTGCCATAGCTTGGAATTTCACGTTGTGCAACCCAGTGCAGTTGAGGATCAAATCAAATTGAAATCCACCTCTGAATCCGGGCGTTTACCCAAAAAGAAAATTTGGGTGGATCTCGACAATTCGCCGCATGTGCCTTTCTTCATACCGATCAAGAAGGAACTGGAGAAGCGCGGCTATGAAGTGTTGCTGACCGCCCGCGACGCCTACCAGGTTTCCGAATTGGTGAAATTCTATGGCTTGAATTGCAGGACGATCGGTCGCCACTTCGGGAAAAATAAATTCTTGAAAGTCATTGGCCTGGTCACCAGGGCCTTTCACCTGATTCCATTTTTGTTGAAAGAGCGGCCAAGTCTGGCCGTGTCGCACGGTTCCAGAGCGCAGATTCTGGCGTCTTCTTTGCTTGGGATCAAGAGCATCAATATCGGTGACTATGAGTTCGTGCAGGATCTGGTGGTCTTCCGGCCTTCCTGGATGATCATGCCCGAGATTATTCCCACTGAGGTTGTTGGTAACCGTAAAAACAATATTCTGAAGTATCGCGGCATTAAAGAAGATGTCTACGTACCTTCTTTCCAGGCCAATCCTTCCGTGCGGAACGAGCTGGGATTGACAGAAAAGGACATGGTCGTTTCAATCCGTCCGCCGGCCAGCGAAGCGCATTATCACCGGCCGGAGAGTGACGATCTCTTCCATGCTGTCATGGAGTACCTGAAGAATCAGCCGAATATCAAAATCGTTTTACTCCCACGGAATGCGCACCAGGATGCCGAAGTACGCCAGAAATGGCCGGAGTTGATTTCCGAACGGCGGGTAATTATCCCCGAGCGAGTTGTGGACGGACTTAACCTGATTTGGTTTTCGGATTTTGTCGTAAGCGGGGGGGGCACTATGAATCGCGAAGCCGCGGCGCTTGGCGTTCCGGTATACAGCATTTTTCGCGGGAAGATAGGGGCGGTGGACCGCTATCTTGCCGAAGCAGGCCGGTTAACCCTAATTGAAAGCCCGGTGGAGATCCCGGAAAAAATTAAACTGGTCCGCCGAACCGGGATTGGAGCTTTCCAGAGCAGCAGCCGCCCGGCGTTACAAAACATCGTTGATTTTATTGTCAGTGTGGTCGAATCGGAAGATCCGAGACTGCTCTCGCCGCAACAGACTGCGTATTAAAAGACGAATGTTGGAAGGAAAGATGAAAATCCTGACGATCGTGGGTGCAAGGCCCAATTTCATGAAAGTCGCGCCGATCATAGCCGCGATTAACGGGCACAACCGCCGGGTGAACGATGCCACGCCGGAGACTAGCGCGGGCGCCAGCCGAATTGAGCACGTGCTCGTGCACACCGGGCAGCACTACGATGAGATCATGTCCGGCTCATTCTTCAGCGATCTGAATCTCCCCAAACCAGATGTTCACATGGGTGTGGGTTCCGGTTCGCACGCGTTACAAACAGCCGAGATCATGAAGAAGTTCGAAGAAATTGCGATGAACGAGAAGCCCGACGCTGTGATAGTGGTCGGTGATGTGAACTCGACTTTGGCCTGCGCACTGGTCGCATCAAAAATCTCGTTTGACGCCTCCGGCAAACGGCCAATGATTGCGCATGTGGAAGCAGGTTTACGCTCGTTCGATCGCACGATGCCGGAGGAGGTCAATCGGATCGTGACCGATCACGTTTCCGATCTGCTCTTTGTCACGGAAGAAAGTGGACTTGCCAACCTGACACGGGAAGGGATTCCCTCGGAGAAGGTTCATTTTGTCGGAAACACGATGATCGATTCGCTTCTCACCTTCAAAAGCAAGGCGGAGGCCTCAAGCAAACTGGACGAACTGGGGCTGCGATCGAAATCTGCACAAAACGGCGATGCGCCGAAAGTTGCGCGTTACGCGCTTCTCACCTTGCACCGGCCCGCCAACGTTGACAATCGAGAGTCATTCGAAAACATTCTCGCGGGACTTCAGGAATTGGGTGGCGACTGCCCCATCATATTTCCGGTCCACCCGCGCACGCGAAAGCGCATCGAGGAATTTGGTTTCAACCTGGGTGGCTGTGACGGAACGAAGCACTCGGGAAGCAGTCGGGGGATCATTCTGATTGACCCGGTGGGCTACCTGGATTTTCTTTGCCTCATGAAAAATGCCTGGATGGTTTTGACCGACTCTGGCGGAATTCAGGAAGAAACAACTTGTCTTGGTATTCCGTGTGTCACGATCCGAGAGAACACTGAGCGGCCAGTCACCGTGGAGAAAGGTACAAACATTCTTGCCGGGACGAGCCGGGATGGAATTCGTGCGGCGATTCGGGCTCAATCCCAGAGAGAAGTCCAGGCGGAAATACCCATGCATTGGGATGGCAAAGCGGCGATCCGTATTGTGGATGTGCTGGTTCAAGCCTGGGCCAAACAGCGGCCTTCGGTTCGGCCGGTATTGGTCTGACGAGCCCGTTTAGCGTGATCACCAGCTATGAATAATAAGAGCGGTCTCCAAATCGAAAGAGAATTGAGCAATGCGCTCCAAAAACTTTTGGCGTATTGCCGGAAGAATGATTGGGCTGGTTACGATCCCTATGATGCGTTGAACAGCAAAGTGCTTAACGCATTTCCGATTCTCGACTCCAGAATTCCGCGAATTGCGATAACGCAGGCCCTCAAACTGAGCCCGGTGAACGTTCGCGTTCTGTTGCGAATTCCGAAGACACAGAATTCCAAAGCGCTCGCGATTTTCCTTTCTTCTTTCTTGAACCTGCCAGTCGAGCAAGCTTCCGAACGGGATAGCCTCATCAGGGAAATGATCGGGCTGATCGCAGCAAAAAAATCGCCTGGCGCCTCTTATTGGTGCTGGGGTTACAGTTTTCCGTGGCAGACCAGGTTTGAAGTAGTGCCCGCGGAGGCGCCGAATCTGGTGTGCACGACTTTTGTTGCGTTGGCGCTGCTGGATGCCTACGAGCAGATCGGTGATCCCAAGTGCCTGGAAATGGCGGTAAGCGCGGCGGATTATATTGTCAACGACTTGTACTGGACTGAGGGAAGCGAAGTCGCTGGTTTCAGCTATCCGCAACCCGGAGTTCGGAGCAGAACGCATAATGCAAACCTGCTTGCCGCCGCCCTTTTGTGCCGCGTTTACAGGCACACCGGGAATGCCAGGTTGCTGAAGCCGGCCCTGACTGTGTCGCGCTATTCGGTGTCAAAGCAGCGCGCCGACGGTTCATGGGACTACGGCGATGCGCCATCGCAGCGCTGGATTGACAATTTTCACACCGGATACAATCTGCGCGCGTTGCAGGCCATTGGCAGATACGCAGGAACATCCGAGTTCGACGCCGGCATGCGGAGAGGCTTCGGGTTTTACCGGACACATTTTTTCCGTGAAGATGGCGCCGCACGCTATTTCCACAACAAGGCGTATCCGATTGACATTCACAGCGTAGCGGAGAGCATTCTCACGCTGCTGGCGTTCAGAGATCTGGATCCAGGAAATCTTGCTTTGGCGCAATCGGTATTTCGTTGGGCCATGAATCATATGTGGGACGAACAGGGTTTCTTCTATTACCGGGTGCTGCGCTTTGGGACGATCCGCACCTCGTACATGAGATGGTCGCAGGCCTGGATGCTTCTGGCGATGTCGGCGCTGCAGCGCGAAATGAGAGCGAAGGCGAGCACCGCGAAGCAGCCGAGTCCCGTGGCAATGGTGCAGGCATGACCGTGCTGCCCAAATACGCGCTGGTCACGCCCGCACGGAACGAAGCTGCGTTCATCGAGCTTACGTTGAAGTCGGTGGTCGCGCAGACAGTGAAGCCCGTGAAGTGGGTGATCGTCAGCGACGGCTCAACCGACGGTACAGACGAAATTGTAGAAAAGTATGCGACGGAAAACTCCTGGATTCAGTTGCTGAAAATGCCCGAGCGACGCGAAAGGCACTTCGCCGGGAAGGTGCGCGCATTCAATGCGGGGTTTGCCGCGTTAAAGGATGTAGATTACGAGGTGATTTGCAGCCTCGACGCGGACATCTCGTTTGACGCGGACTACTTTTCGTTTCTTCTCAGAAAACTTGCCGAAGACGCCCGGTTGGGCCTTGTGGGAACACCCTTCAAGGATGAAACAGCGAAAGTCTACGACTATCGTTTCGTGAGCATAGAACACGTTTCCGGCGCTTGCCAGGTCTTCCGGCGCGAGTGTTTTGAAGAAATCGGCGGCTATGTGCCGGTAAAGGGCGGGGGAATCGACCACATCGCCGTTATTACTTCAAGGATGAAAGGCTGGAAAACGCGGACATTTACAGAGAAAGTATGCTTTCACCATCGTTCCATTGGAACGGCTCAACGCGGCGCGCTGATGGCACGGTTCAAATTTGGCGCTCAGGATTATGCGCTCGGTGGACACCCCGTCTGGGAATTCTTCCGGACGATTTATCAGATGTCGAAGAAGCCTTACGTCCTGGGCGGAATCATGCTGGGCGCCGGATACTTTTGGTCCCTGGTCCGGCGAGTTAAGCGGCCCGTGTCAGACGACTTGGTTGCGTTTCGCCGCCGCGAGCAGATGGAGCGGTTAAGGCGATTTTTTTTCGGCGGTGACCCTCGGAATGAACGCGATTTTCAACACCCTCTCAAGGCACCTGACTCGCATCCCCACTAAGGGCATGGTCCGAACTTGAAAATGAGCGAAATCGGCATCCCCAGAACATCGGCAAACTCAGAACCTGTGACTACTATCCATCTCACACCAGCCAAGGAACCAGAAGAGCGCGCCGGATTCAACGACGCAAGCGAGCTGGTGAACGGCCAGACCTCTTCCAACGGACTGTTGATCGTCAATGCCGATGATTGGGGGCGGGACAAGGAAACCTCTGAGAGGATATTTGAATGCGTGGCGCGCAGGACCGTTTCCTCGGTTAGTGCGATGGTTTTTATGGCGGACTCGGAGCGGGCTGCGGGCGCAGCAAGAGAGGGCGGCGTAGACGCGGGACTTCACCTGAACTTGTCTTTGTCCTTTTCGGCGCCAGGATGTCCCTCCAGGCTTCTAGAGCACCAACGCCGGGTGGCTGCTTACTTGTTGAAGCATCCGCTTGCGCGGGTAATTTTTCACCCAGGGTTGCAGGCCTCTTTTGAGTACGTCGTAAAAGGACAACTCGAGGAGTTTGAACGATTGTACGGCGCTGCTCCCGAACGCATTGATGGCCACCATCACCTGCATCTTTGCGCAAACGTGTTGCTTGCCCGCTTGCTGCCGCAGGGGACGATTGTCCGGCGGAACTTTCATTTTGAGCCCGGGGAGAAAAGCCTGGTGAACAGGTTGTATCGCAAGGCCGTGGACGCTCGGCTCGCCCGGCGCCATCGCCTGGTGGATTTTTTGTTTCCGCTTGCGCCGCTGGAACCCAGGAGACGGCTGGATCACCTCCGCTCACTCGCGCGGAAGTTTGTGGTGGAAGTGGAAACCCATCCCGTTAATGCCGACGAACGGTTGTTTCTTACAGGCGGGGAGGCGGTACGCTGGGCGGGAGACGTAGCGATCGCACCACACTTCTCAATATCGGCAAGAAGCAAATCAAGAGTTTCGGGAGCCCAGCAATGATGGAAGTGTTCAAACAGAAGATGACCAAAGACCAGAGCCGCGACACCGGCATGGCAATGGTGCTTCTGGCCCTGATTTTCTTTATCAAGACGCGCCGAGACGGCTATCTTTGGGCGGCGGCGATCCTGCACGTTGTGAACATGGTCGTGCCCCGGATTTATGCGCCTGTGGCGGTTCTCTGGCTGGGGTTAGCGCACGTACTCGGAACCGTGATGTCCAAAATTCTGCTGTCCATTCTGTTTTTCGGCCTGGTAACACCAATTGGTCTTCTTCGCAGACTTTTCGGAAAGGACTCGCTCAAGTTGAATGCATTCAAGGCCGGCCAGGAATCGGCAATGGTGGTAAAGAACCATCGGTTTGTCGGCAGTGATATCGAGAAGCCATACTGATTGGAGGAGAGAAACATGGAATTCCTAAAAGATCTGTGGGGTTTTCTGAACAAGCGGAAGAAATTCTGGCTGCTTCCCATGATCATTATTCTGCTGGGATTCGGAGCCATCATGGTGTTCGCTGCGGGGTCCGCCATCGCTCCATTCATCTACTCGTTGTTCTAGTCTGATTGCGGACAGGCGCGGCCCCGTACAAGGAATGGGAATGAAAAAAGCGATCCTCGGCATCTCGGCGTTTTATCACGACAGCGCAGCGGCAATCCTGGTTGACGGGAAGATTGTCGCTGCAGCACAGGAGGAGCGATTCACGCGAAAGAAGCATGATTCGTCGTTTCCGATCAATGCCTGCCGTTATGTTCTGAAAGAAGCGGGGATCAGTTACAACGATCTATCCGCCGTTACGTTTTACGAAAAGCCTTTTCTGAAATTTGAGAGGCTGCTGGAGACGTATCACGCGTTTGCGCCGAGCGGTTTCGTGAGTTTTGTGTCGGCGATGCTGGCATGGATTAAAGAAAAGCTGTTCATGCGGCGGATGCTCAAGCAAAGCCTCGCGGAGTTGGGAGACGCCAGCATCCCGACGTACTTTCCCGAGCACCATTTGTCTCACGCGGCAAGCGCTTTCTACCCTTCGCCCTTCGAGGATGCGGCGATCGTGACGGTGGACGGGGTGGGCGAATGGGCCACGACCACGATCGGGCATGGTCACGGGAAAGATATTGAAATTCTTAGGGAGCTGCAATTTCCCCACTCTGTCGGTCTGCTTTATTCCGCGTTCACGTTTTACACAGGATTTGCGGTGAATAGCGGGGAATACAAACTGATGGGCCTAGCGCCTTACGGGAATCCCGATTCGCAGCGGACCGCGGAATTCAAGAAAAAGATCGAAACAGAGCTTGTTGATGTCCGAAAAGACGGCTCGGTTGTTTTGAATATGGATTACTTCGAATATGCCACCGGCCTTAAGATGGCAAACGAGAGGAAATGGGAGCAACTGTTTGGAGTGCCGCGGCGGAAGCCGGAGAGTGAGATTTCACAGGCATACATGGACATGGCCCTGGCGATCCAGCAGGTGACGGAAGAAATTGTCCTTCGCCTCGCGCGCACAGCCAGAGAAATTACCGGCAGCAAATATCTGGTGCTTGCCGGTGGTGTTGCGCTCAACTGCGTCGCAAACGGGAAAATTTTGAGAGCCGGGATCTTCGAGGATTTGTGGATCCAGCCGGCCGCCGGTGATGCGGGCGGAGCAGTCGGGGCAGCTTATGCAGTTTGGCACATTCTGTATGGAAATGAGCGCGAACTCAACGGCGACAGAGACGCGACGGCGGGTTCTTATCTAGGCCCGGAATTCTCGGACAAAGAGATTGGCCGGGTTCTGGAAAGGCGCGGGGCCAAAGCGCGGCACTTTGAAGATTACGCGGACCTAGCTTCCGAGGTGGCGGGAAAGCTGAAAGAAGGAAACGTCGTGGGATGGTTCCAGGGCCGAATGGAATTCGGCCCGCGCGCTCTCGGGAACCGCAGCATTCTGGGAGATGCGCGAAACCCGGAGATGCAGAAGAAGCTGAATCTCAAGATCAAGTACCGGGAGGGGTTCCGGCCGTTCGCGCCATCTGTGCTGGAAGAGGACATTGCCGAGTATTTTGAACTCGACCGGCAATCTCCTTATATGCTGCTTGTCGCGCCGATCCGCGAGGACAAGAAGATACCGCTTCCAGCGGGTTACCACGATAAGCCGCTTTACGAACGGCTTTACTTTCTCCGATCAGATCTGCCGGCAATCACTCATATTGATTATTCGGCCCGTGTCCAGAGTGTGAGCCAGGATACGAATCCGCGCTACTGGAAACTGATACGCCAGTTCAAGGAACAGACCGGTTATGGCGTGATCGTCAACACGAGTTTCAATGTCCGCGGTGAGCCGATTGTGTGCACACCGGATGACGCCTATCGTTGCTTTATGCGGACCGAAATGGATTTTCTGGTGGTGGGGAACTATCTCCTCGAGAAGAAGGACCAGCCGGCTTTGCCGGAAACAAGCGATTGGCGGAGTGAATTCAAGCTGGACTGATCGCGCTTTGGAAAACAGGTCTCCCGGATGAAGCTGAAAAATTTCCTGATCAACATGGCCCTTTTCGCGGTGGCAATCGGGATTGCGTTGCTGCTTGCCGAATTTGGGGCCCGCATGATTTTGAATCCTTCTGACTTTCTAAAGCTGGACGTGGTGGGCGACAAAGTGCTGGGAGCGGTGCCTTCGCCGAGCGCACTGGCGGGATTTGACCGTTGGGGTTTCCGGAACTCCAAGGTTCCCGAGACCGCAGACATCGTTGCTGTCGGAGACTCGCACACTTACGGCAACACGGCAAGAATGGTTGACGCATGGCCGTATGTCCTGGGTCAGGCCTCTGGCAGGCAAGTCTACAATATGGGTTTGGGCGGGTATGGGCCCAACCAGTATTTTTATCTTTCGAAGACGAAAGCTCTTACCCTTAAGCCCAAAATGATTGTCTGGGGCCTGTATATGGGTGACGATTTTGAGAACGCGTTTTCGATCACCTACGGGCTGGACTACTGGTCGTACTTGAGAAAACTCCCCCCGCAGAAAGTGGAAGCAAATATCTGGGAGGGACCGCCGACGGATACCGGGGTCAGGAGCATTCGGGTCTGGTTGTCGCGTCATAGTCTGATTTACCAGTTGGTTTTTCACTTCGGATTCGGCGGCCGTGTCAAAGGCGACTATCAGATCAGGAACGCGGCGCAACTGTATCCGGGTTATGACACTTCGCTGATTGTTCCCGACAAGAACATACTGGAAGCGTTCCGGCCAAAAGGAGTGCTTTTCGGGCTGGATCAGGACAATCCGAATGTCCGCGAGGGAATGCGCATTACGTTTGAGCTTCTGAAGGAAATGAACGAACTATGCAAGCAGAATCACGTTCAGTTTGTGGTGGTGGTGATTCCAACCAAGGAAATGGTTTTTTCGGATTACATTGAGCATAACCCAAAGCTCCCCCTCGACGATGTCATTGATAAGCTTCTTGTAAGCGAACGCGCGGCGACTGCGCAGCTATTTCAGGCAATGTCCGAAGACAAAATTCC
>DASSGJ010000550.1:0-4785 GCA_035693545.1 Candidatus Acidiferrum sp. | reverse complement strand
GACGGCATTTGTGGCCATATACGGGATCGGTTACGGATTCGCGTGTCCGTCGGTCAACCTGCGTGCGACGCACTTGCCGTCTTCAAACGTGGCGGCGGCGGTAAGCCTGCTGAATTTTTCGTGGGGTGTTGGCGCGGTTTCGAGCCCATTCCTGGTGGCTTTCTTTCTTGGGCGCCTCAGTTTGCCCACGCTGGCGGCGGTACTTGCGGGATGCTTCCTCGCGCTGGCCGTAGCCAATTTCGTGCAAAAAACGGACTCATCGGCGTCCGCGCAGGCCGCACCCCAACGGCCTTTTGCGGTATGGCGGGCAACGCTGCAGTCCGCGCCCTGGATTTCGCTGTCTCTTCTTTTCTTTCTCTATGTCGGAATCGAAATTTCCGTAGGCGGCTGGGTGGCACTGGACGAAAAACGAATGATCGGATTCAACCCGGCCAAAATGGCCGCGGGTCCCGCGCTTTTTTATGGGTTCCTGCTGCTGGGGCGCCTCATGCTCCCTCTTGCGCTCAAATATTTTTCGGAGCGGACGCTTTCCGTCGGCGGGCTGGCGCTGGCCACGGCCGGCGTGGCGCTGGTTGCGTTTGCGGAATCACCTCTCGTCTTGCACGCGGGGGCTCTGCTGGCGGGGCTGGGCTGTGGCCCGCAATATCCGATTTATGTGACCTGGCTGGCGGCGCGATTCAAGAATGACGCGAACTGGCTCGGGGCGCTGTTTTTCGGCTCGGCGGGGATTGGAAGCTCGCTGATTCCGTGGTTGGTGGGCGTGGTGGCGTCGCAAACCCACTCGCTGCGTGTTGGATTTGTGTTGCCGCTGGCGTGCGCGATAGTGATGATTCCGTTTGCGTTGCGGGCCTGCCCAGGCGCTGCGAAAACAAGAACTGCGGCCGCATAATCCGGAGAAGATGTTTTAGTCGTAAAACTCGATTCGAAATCGAAGGGCCTCCGAATCTTGCGGATCGGAGGCCCTTGCTATTTCCACTCTGGAAATCTTAGCGTTCGATCGTAACAGGCTCGGTCAGCTTAAATGTAATGGAAGATTCCGCCGGAAACTCCACGTTCTTTCCGCCGGTCGCACCAGAGGCTGCCAGCCCACCGCCTGCGCCAACGCCCGCGCCAATGGCCGCTCCCTTGCCGCCGCCGGCAAGTCCGCCGATCAACGCACCAACCGCCGCGCCGCCACCGGTAACGACCGCGGTGCGCTTGCCTTTGCCTTTTTCCGTTCCGCCATAAGGACTCGTTGAAATCGTGAAGCCTTTGCCGTGAACTTCCACACGCGTCAGGCGGATGGCCAGCACCGCTTCGCCTTTGAAGGTTCCTTGTTTCTTGGCGTCCACCACCGTTCCGTTCGCGTGCGCACCCTTGGGAATGGCTGTACGTCCTTCGACCACGACTGGTTCGGAGACCGTGGCTTCAAACTCGTCGCCCGGCTTGGCTACTTTGGAGTTGATAGTGCTCGAGAGTACAACGGTGATCGGCGTGTCCGCAGGAACGGTGATTGGCTTCGGAGGCTCTGGCGCCGCCTTCTGCGCCACGGCCGATGGGCTGGATCCCGATTGACTGCTGTCTGTGGATGGATTCGTCGCTGTGTCGCTCTTGTTGCAGCCGGCGGCCAGTCCGAGCATCGCCGCCAGTCCGAGTATTGCCCACTTGTTGCTCATGATTCCCCCCATTTTTTTGAGTTTGAAGATAAATGTGATGCCGCGCAGGTGTTCGCTTCCAGGGTATCCGCTGGGCTTCGCGGCTTGCAATATTCTGAATTCTATCATCTCTAACAGGGAGTGAGTAGCGAAGGTCCCCTCCACGGCCAACACAGGCCGGTTCATTTGCCGAAGCACGCGTGGCCCATTACAATTTTGCCCATGATGCCCGAAGCAAGAGTGGCGGCGCCGCTGACCACGGATGTGGCCAAGCGCGTGGCGGCGGAACTGTACGGCGTTGCGGCCGCAATCCGCGCGTTGCCCGCGGAGTACGACGACAATTTCCATCTCCACGCGCCGGATTCACGCTCGTTCGTTCTGAAAATGATGCACCCGGCGCGCGAAGACGCTTTCGTGGACATGCAATGCCGCGCGTTCACTCATCTTGCCGAAAAGGTTTCGCATCTCGCGCTACCGCGGATGATTCCCACGACTAAAGGCGAACTCTACACTCGGGTCACTCTCGAGGATGCAACCTCCCGGCTGGTTTGGATGCTGACCTATCTGCCTGGAACAACTCTCGCCGGCACCAAACACCATAGTCCGGAATTGCTTGGCTCTCTGGGGCGGTTGCTGGCCGAGATTGATCTCGCCTTGAAGGATTTTGCCCATCCTTTCGCGCAACGATTCCTAAAGTGGGATCTCTCCCGCTCCAACTGGGCGCGCGACTATCTGGGGCACATCGCAGATCTGGAACGCCGGGCCCTGGCCAAGAAATTCCTGAATCTGTTTGAAGAAGAAGCGGTGTCGCGCTTCCCTCTGTTGCGCCGAAGCGTGATTTATGGCGATGCCAACGATCACAACGCTCTGGTTGACGCCCAGACGAATCGAGTCGTTTCGGTGATTGATTTTGGCGATATGCATGAGGGATTCACGGTCGGAGAACCCGCCGTTGCCGCCGCCTACGCAGCGCTCGGAAAAGACGACCCGCTGGCCGCAGCGAGCGCCGTCCTTGCGGGTTACCACGGAACTCTGCCGCTGAAGGACGACGAGATCGCGGCGTTTTTTCCCCTGATGGGGGCGCGCCTGGCCGTCAGCGTGATAAATTCCGCCCATCGCAAATCGCTGGTGCCAGATGATCCGTACGTTACCGTTTCGGAAGAGCCGGCTTGGACCGCGCTGAAACAGTTGGCGCGGTTTGATGCGCGGGCCGCGTTGGATTATTTTCGGGCCGCGGCCGCCAGGATTGCTCCGATTGCCGGTCATACATCCTCGGATGGATCAGGTGCCCACCTGAAAAAAGAATTCACCTATCAGGAATCTCTAGCCGCGCGAAAGCGGTTGCTCGGCGGCAATCTTTCCCTCTCCTACGACAGGCCGCTGAAAATCGTCCGCGGCTCGATGCAGCATCTCTATGACGAAGCTGGCCGAGCATATCTGGACGTTTATAACAATGTTCCACTCGTGGGACATTCCCACCCTCGTGTGGTGCGCGCGATCCAGGAGCAAGTGGTCCTGCTGAATACCAACACCCGCTATCTCCACGACAACATCCTGCGATACGCCGAACGGCTGACGGCCCTGCTGCCGGATCCGCTTCAGGTCTGCTACTTCGTGAATTCGGGGAGCGAAGCCAACGAACTAGCGCTGCGGCTCGCGCGAACGCACACCGGGCGCGAAGATGTGGTCGTTCTCGAGCACGCCTATCACGGGCACACTTCAACGCTGATTGATATCAGCCCCCATAAATTTGAGGGGCCGGGGGGGAGCGGGCGCAAACCTTGGGTGCACGTCGCGCCTATCGCGGACGATTACCGAGGAAAGTACCGCCGCGGCGAGTCGGGGCTCGGGAAAAAATATGCGGCGCACGTTGGCGAAATTCTGAACGATTGCAGAAAGAAAGGGCAGCGCGTCGCGGCGTACATCGCGGAAACTCTGCCGAGCGTCGCCGGGCAGATTGTGTTTCCGCCGAACTATCTGGCCGAAGTCTATGAACTCGTACGCGCGGAGGGGGCGGTGTGTATCGCCGACGAGGTCCAGGTGGGATTCGGGCGGCTGGGCACGCATTTCTGGGGATTTGGGACGCAAGGAGTAGTACCGGACATCGTCGTGTTCGGCAAGCCAATGGGGAACGCCTTTCCTTTGGCGGCCGTGGTTACGACCCGGGAAATCGCCGCTTCATTCGCCAACCGAATGGAGTTCTTCAGCACGTTTGGCGGGAACCCGGTGGCCTGCGCTGCGGGACTGGCCGTGCTGGACGTCTTGCGCGATGAAAATCTGCAGCAGAACGCGCTGGCCGTCGGGACGCAATGGCTGCAGGATTTGCGAGAGTTGCAGGAGACGTACCCGCTAATCGGCGACGTTCGCGGCTTGGGGCTTTTTCTGGGGATTGACCTGGTGACGGATCGAGAAACGCGTGCGCCTGCAACGCGCCAGGCTGCTTATGTGGTGAACCGCTTGCGTGAAGAGGGGATTCTTGCGGGGACGGATGGCCCTCATCACAACGTAATCAAGCTGCGCCCGCCATTGTGCTTTACCAAAACGGATGCGGCGCAGTTTACCTCGTCGCTGGCGTCCATTCTTTCGCAGCCCGCCGCTCATTAGGAGAAATCGAGTTCGATCTCGTCAACGTAGCACCACCCCCAGTTTTCGCCGGGTTCGAGCGAACGCATGATGGGATGCTTGGTGCGGTGGAAGTGCTTGGTGGCGTGCTTGTTTTTCGAAGAGTCGCAACAGCCGACGTGGCCGCATTCCATGCACAGCCGGAGATGCACCCAGGTGTCGCCCATTTTCAGGCACTCTTCGCAGCCCTTGGTGTGCGGCGTAACTTTGTGAATCTGGCTCAAGTGCGTGCAATCGCTCATGATTTGCCCACCCCCTTCGCTCCCCGGTCTGATTCCACGATCGCCCCAAGCGCGGAGGCCGGGGCTCAGGATTTAATGTACAAGTCTATGTAAAGGATGCATGACCAGCCTCTCTCGCGCCAATTTCTTTTTGAAAATCTGAAACCTTTCCCCGGCCGCCGAGTCGAATGGGGGCGGCGAAATCTCGCCGGGCTTGCGTTCACGGGCCTCCCGTGATTTGGTAAGGAGATTATGGGCAATCCGATAGCTGCTTATACCCGGTGGCTGCACACCCGCTGGCCGGCCGG
>DASSGJ010000549.1:0-6034 GCA_035693545.1 Candidatus Acidiferrum sp. | reverse complement strand
CTCTTCACCGTACGCGTCTCCGGAGCCCCCCCTACCGTGTAAATCCGCAAAATCATCCCCCGGCTGACCTTGCCGCCCTTCAAGCCGTTCCATCTCCGGATGTCCGCGTCCGTCACGCTGAACTGGTCCGCAATCCCCCCGAGCGTATCCCCTCGCCGCACCCGGTACCGCACCAGCCGGCTCTTGGTCTCCTCTATTGGCCTTGCTGCGGGGATAATCAGCTTGTCGCCTGCCTCCAGGGCTGTCCCCGCCTCCAGGTCGTTGGCGGCCGCGATCGCTCCCGGCGTCACCCGGTACTTCTTGGCGATCGAAGTCAGCGTCTCCCCGCTCTCCACTCGGTGCCGCCGCCAGCTTACCCACTTGTCCGCCGGAATGTCCGCAATCTCCGCCGAAAAGGTTTCCGCGGTACCCTTCGGCAGGTGCAGCACGAACTCCGGATCGTCCGGGGTGGCCATCCGCAGCAGCGAGGGATTCAGTGTCCGCAGCGTGGCCACATCCGCGTCAATCGTCTCCGCCACCAGCCGCAGATCAATCGCCCGCCCCGGCTTCACTATGTCCGTCTCCACCGGCTGCTCCGCATCCACCGATATTCCATAGTGCGGCGCGTCCTTGGCGATCAGGGTCAGGGCCAGGATGATCGGCACGTAATTCTTGGTCTCCCGCGGCAGCACGTTCCGCTTATACAATTCCCAGAAATCCGCGTACCCGGTCCGCTCCACGCCCTTCTGCACGTTGCCGGGCCCGCAATTGTAGGCCGCGATCGCCAGGTACCAATCGCCGAACAAACCGTAGAGATCCCTCAAATGTTGCGCCGCGGCCCGCGTCGCTTTTTCCGGGTCCATCCGCTCGTCCACCCACCAGGTCCGTTTCAGTCCGTACTCATTCCCCCGCCACTGCACGAACTGCCAGATTCCCCTCGCTCCGGCCCGCGACAGCGCCAGCGGCTGAAACGCGCTCTCCGCCTGCGCCAGGTAAATCAGGTCCTGCGGCACGCCCTCTTCCCGCAGCACCCGCGCGATCATGTCGTCGTACTTGCCCTTGCGCCGCAGCCCGGTCTCCACAATTGCCCGCCCGCGCGGCGTCTGGAAAAAATTCAGGTACGAAACCACCACGTCGTTCACCGTCAGCGGCAAGTCGTGAGAAAGGCTTTTCGCCGCTTCTTCCGCGCGGGCTTTCAGTTTGGGATCGACCGGAAAGGTCATCTCCGCCACTTCGTCAATCGGCGCCGGCACCGCCGGGGCTTCGCTGAACCCGTCTCCCGCCCGGAACGCCTGCAGCTCGTCCGCGTAAATCGTGTCGGTAACGTGGTGAAACAACTCGCTCAGTTGCGGGTCGCTGTTCGGGTCGTACCCGCTCTCCAGCATCCAGTCAACTGCGTCGTCAAAGTCCCGCCGCGCTGCCGCCAGGTGACCGGCTTTGTAATTGGCCTCGCCCGCCGCGAACTTTGCCTTCACTTTTTCGATCAGGTAGGGAATTCCGCCCGGGGTTCGCGGTGCCAGCGAAATCAGGGGCTGGGTCTTCAGGTTTCGCACCGGCAGGTTGCCGACCGCGCTCGGGCCCGCCTGCGCCGCAACCACTTGCGCTCGCTGCCCCTGCGCTGCCTGTGCCGTTGCCGGTTGTGCCGGCGTGGGATTCAGCGCCGGCGCGTGTGCCTGCACTGGTCGCTTCGCGGCATCATCGCAGCCCCAGAAGCTCATGGCTGCCAGCAGCCAGGCCCCCGCGTGTGCCACTTTCCATCGGCGTTGTCCCGGGTTCATGCTTCCATGGTAAGGACCCCTTCCGCCACGGGTCAACGCCTTCGCTCCCGCAAGCGACCCATCCCGCACCTCCCCGTCCTCCGGGTCTTTGCTTTCCTCGCCCTGCTGCCCGGAAAGGGTTAAGATACGGTCCAACCCCAGAGGCGGAGAAATCGAACAAGCCAGCCGTTGGCCGCGGGAAAGGCAGCCATGATCGCCTATTTACTGATGGCTTCGTTGTTTTTCGGTTCGGAGATTTGCTCCGGGCCGCAGGCCGCTCCAGTCAGCGTGAAATTGCGCGTTTTAATCGTGGACAAAGACCTGAATCAGAAGCCAGTCCCTTTTTATATCGTCAATCTGAAAAACGTGGGGAGTTCGGACGCGCCCGCCACTCTGAAAACCGATCTCGATGGCAAAGCGGAAAAGCAACTTCCGGCAGGCCGCTACGCGATCTCTGCTCCCAAGCCGGTGGACCTGGGCGGCAAACGATATTCCTGGAATCTGGAAGTCCAGATCGCCGGCGCGGAACAGCGCATTGACTTGACCAACGACAACGCCAGGATAGAGGACTTGTCTCCCGGAACCGTCTCAACCGGCGAAAACAAATATTCCTCCGCGGCTTCCGGCGGGGAACTGACCGCTCTCTTCGACAAACTGAAAAATTCCGTTGTCGCCATCCATTCCGAGTCGGGCAAAGGTTCCGGCTTTCTGGTGGATTCTTCCGGGCTGGTCGTCACCAACAATCATGTGGTCAATTCTTCTTCTTACCTTGCCGTGCAGTTTGATGAGAAGCGCAAAGTGCCGGCGCGGCTGGTAACCGCGAACGCGGACAAGGACATCGCCGTAATCCGTTTTGATCCCGCTGCGTTTCCGGAAGGCGTGGTGGCCCCGCTTTTGCCCAAGGAAGCCGCGTCGCACCTTGCCGTCGGCCAGCGGGTTTTTACCATCGGCAATCCGCTCGGACGCGACAAGGCCTTGACCACCGGCGTCGTGAGCAAGATCGAAAAGGATTCCATCAACAGCGACATCAACATCAACCCGGGTAATTCCGGCGGCCCTCTCTTCACCCTGGACGGCCAGGTCGCGGGAATCACCACCAGCGTTCTGCGGAATCTGGCTTCGATTGTGCCCGTGGAGGTCGTCCTTCCCCTGGTCGAGCAGGCGAAAAAGGATATTGCCCGGGAAGCGCCGCCCTCTCCGGTTCTGCTCCCCGTGGAGCCGACGGATTATTTCCCCGCCGAAGCCTTGCGCGAACTTCTGAAACAGGAGCGGCTCGACACCAAACCTTATTTCTTTGACGCCGGTGAATTTCAAGTCGGATTCTTCACGCCTCCGCTCAACTATTATCTGCGCCATGCGCAAGAGATGGCCGCGGCGCGCAAGGCAGCCAGGCGCTCTGGCGGCGACGCGGCAACCGCCAAGCCGCCCGCCGGCGCGCTCGAGGACGCCGTGGACTACCGCCCCGTTCTTCTGGTTCGCGTTCGCCCGAAATTCGGAGCCTTCTTTAAAGTTCGTTTCAAGAATGGATTCGTGCGCATGCGGCTTCTCTGCGGCGGCAAGGAACTCACTCCGATTCTTCCTGGCCGGGCCGAATTCGATTTATACGACCAGCGCGAGCGCAAGGTGGACACCACGTTTCAAGGCGTCTACGAATACCAGGCCGATGCTGTAACCCCAACTTGCGGAAATGTAACTCTCGAAATTTACTCCGAAAAAGATCCCAACATTCCGGAGAGCCGTCCCGTGGATCCCGCCACAGTGCAACGCGTCTGGAGCGATTTCGACCCCTTCCGGCAGGCGCACCCCGTGCTCCCAACTGCCGCAGCCAAACCGTAACGAATATCATTCCCGGCCGCGTTCTACGGTTTTCTTCGCGGTGTCGGCAACCGTCGGGATAGGTGTATGATTCGGACGCCGCAATCCGATACCCTCAGGGAGATCTCAAAATGAAAAAAATCCTTCTCACACTCGCGCTTGCATTCGTTTTCGCCGGTTCCGCCTTTGCGCAGGCGGCGGCCCCGTCCTCCTCGGCTGCTCCTGCAACCGCGCCGCAAACTGTCGCGCCGGTAAAAAATCCGGTGCTGACCTCGCTGCGCACCTTGCTTCCCGGCCGCCAGAAAAATACTCTGGCCGCCATCGAAGCGATGCCCGCCGACAAGTTCGCCTACAAGCCCACTCCGGATCAGATGACCTTCGCCCACCTGGTCATCCACATCGCCGAATCAAACAACGGCTTGTGCGCCAAGATCGCCGATGTTCCCGCCCCGAAAGTCGACGAACTCAAGGAAACCGACCCCAAAGACAAGCTCCTCGGCGCGGCCCGCGCCTCCTTCGATTTCTGCACTGCTTCCCTCGCCAATACCGACGACTCCAAACTCGGCGATAACGTGGACTTCGGCCGCGTCCAGGGCCCCCGCGCCATGGGTGTCTTCTTCCTCGCCGGCGGCCTGGCCGACCACTACGGCGCCGCGGCCATGTATCTCCGCCTGAACGGAATCCTGCCGCCCAGTGCCCAGCCAAAGAAATAAAGAAGCCACCCTCGCTGCCGGATTGGGCGCTCTTCTCCTCTCTGGACTTCCGCGCCCCCTTGCGGCAGACTCGCTCCACCCGAATCGCTGCCCCGCCGGGCACCTCCGCCCTAGCCTGGCGCACAATGCAAAGGAGGTCCCCATGCTCCGTCTCCGCATTCTCTCTGTCCTCGTCGTCTGCGCTTTCGCCGCGGCCTTCGCCGTTCCCCAGGAAATGCATCCGCCTGCGCGCACTACGCCCGCGTTCGACCAGATCAAATCCCTCGTCGGCCACTGGGAAGGCTCCACCCCCGATGGCAAAAAGGCGCAATCCACTTACGAACTCATCTCCAACGGCAGCGTCGTTATGGAGCGCCTCAGCTCCCCCAACGAACCGGAAATGATCACCATGTATTCGCTGGAAGGTGACCGCATCTTCGTCACCCACTATTGCTCCGCCGGCAACCAGCCCACCATGCAGACCGCGCCTTCTCCCGCCGCCAACGGCAAACTCGATTTCACCTTCCTCCGCCTCGCCGGCGCAAAATCACCCGACGAAGCCCACATGGTCTCCCTCAGCGTCTCCATGCCGGACAAGAACCATCTCAATCAGGTCTGGACCTTCACCGACCACGGCAAAACCATGACCGAAAATCTCAACTTCACTCGCAAATCCTGATCGTATATTTTGTAGCGGCCGCCTTCTGAGGCGGGCGCCTTTCTTAAAAGCAAGCTGAACTGTTGATTTTTCTTGTTACCATTCGCCTATACTCTTTATCGAATAGCCTGGGGGTCTCGACCATGTTCAAATCCCGGTTCATTCCCGTTCTCGGCGCGGTGCTGTTCGTTTCTTACTTCGCGGTCCTCCTGCTCCACTCGGCTCCGCGCACCGCTCCCGGCCTGGCCGTTGACTCCTCGAAGGCCCAGCGCAGCTTTGCCTTCACTTATCAGGTGCACGTTCCCGCCGATGCCGGCGCAAAATCCAGCCGCCTCTGGATCCCGCTGCCGCAAAACGACACTTTCCAGTCCGTCACCAATTTGAAAATCGAGAGCTCTGTGCCGCACTCCGAAGGCCGCGACCCCGAATATCAGAATCCCTTCGCCGTCTTCACTCCCACTGCCGCGCAGGCCGCCGCAGGATACGACGTCACACTCCTTTTCAACGCTACCCGCCGCGAGCACGCCGTTAACATCCATTCGCCCGCCATGCAGAACGCTTCCGCTGCGACTCCTGCTAACGATCCCCTCATGAAGCGTTATCTCGAACCGGACAAGCTCGTGCCCCTCAACGACACCATCGCCGAACTTTCCCGCCAGCAGACCGCCGGCATCACCGATCCGCTACAGAAGGCCCGCCACATCTATGATTACGTCGTCGCCACCATGCGCTACGACAAGTCCGGCGAAGGTTGGGGCCGCGGCGACGCCATCTGGGCCTGCACCGCCAAGCGCGGCAACTGCACCGACTTTCACTCTTTATTTATCGGCATGATGCGCTCGGCGGGAATTCCCGCGCGCTTTGAAATCGGCTTCCCGCTTCCCGAAGGAAAAACCGAAGGCGATATTCCCGGCTACCATTGCTGGGCCGAATTTTATATCAGCGGCATCGGCTGGATTCCCGTGGACGCCAGCGAAGCCTGGAAAAATCCCGCCAAGCGCGACTACTTCTTCGGCGCGCACGACGACAATCGCGTCTTCTTTACTTACGGCCGCGACCTCGTCCTCTCCTCCGATCAAAAAGGTCCCGCGCTCAACTACTTCATCTACCCCTACGCCGAATCCGACGGCCAG
>DASSGJ010000548.1:0-3490 GCA_035693545.1 Candidatus Acidiferrum sp. | reverse complement strand
CTGGGCCAAGGAAGCGTTTGGAGATTTCCACGGATTTGTGGCCGGGTGGACGTACTGGATATACACGATTTTTTATTTTCCGGGGTTGCTGCTGGCCAGCGCTTCGATGAGCGCGTACATCCTCGGCGAAAAAGGGGCGCGGCTTTCGCAGGACACGACGTTTCTGCTGATTGTTTCCCTGGCGCTGCTGCTGGTGGCGGTCCTGCTGAACATCATTGGTTTGAACATCGGGAAGTGGCTGCAGAACGCGGGCGGTGTGGGAACGTACGTGCCACTGAGCATGCTGGTGCTGATCGGGCTACTGGTCTACTGGCGGCACGGATCGGCGACGCACTTTACGTGGCATAACATGATGCCAAGCATCAATCTGGACACCGTAAATTTCTGGTCACAGATTGCGTTCGCGTTTACGGGGCTGGAGCTTGTATCCGCGATGAGCGAGGAGGTGCGGGATCCGCGGCGGACGCTGCCGCGGGCGGTTTTCGGCGCGGGAGCGATGATCGCATTCATGTATATCGTGGGCACTTTTGCAATTCTGACGCTGGTGCCGGCGGCCGATCTGGACCCGAAGAGCGGCGTTTTTCACGCGCTGACTATCGGGTCAACCCTGCTGAAAGTAGGAATTCTTGGGGTCATCGCCGCCGTGCTGGTGACGATCGGAAATGCGGGTGGAGTGGGAAGCACGGTGGCAGGAATCGCGCGAGTGCCGTTTGTGGTTGGCATCGATCGATATTTGCCAGCGGCGTTTGGCAAGATTCACCCGAAGTGGAAAACGCCTTATGTTTCCATCCTGGTCCAGGCCGGGCTTTCGGGCGCGGTGCTTTTGATCAGCCAGATCAATCAGTCCACGCGAGATTCGTATCAGCAGTTGATTGATGCGGCCATCATTCTCTATTTCATTCCGTTTCTGTATATGTTTCTTGCGGCGATTAAATTGAGTTATCGCAAGGATCGCGCTTCGGATCCGCATGCGATCTTGATTCCCGGAGGGAAACCCGGAGTGTGGATCGCGAGCGGCATTGCGTTTGCAGTTACGTTGCTGTCGATCGGATTCTCGGTATATCCGCCGGGCGATGCGAGCGACCGGTTGAAATTTCAACTGCGATTGATGGCGTGGGTGATCGGGGCACTGGGAGTTGGACTGGTGCTGTATTGGCGCGGAGTGCGGGCGAAGAAGAACCTGTAAGTTGAGGCGGCGGAAAGTTGGGCGGTGGAGTTGTGGAAGGCCTCACCCCTGAAGGGGTGAGCTACAGGTTAGAAACCCTGGCTGATGAGTTCGGTCAAGCTTAAGGTTGCGGAAGATTTTGTGCTGGTGCGGGATTCGAGATAGCGTTCGACGTATTTTCCTAAGACATCGCCTTCGAGGTTGACGGGGTCGCCGATTTTTTTGTCGCGGATGTTGGTGTGTTCGTAGGTGAAGGGGATTACGGCGACTTCGGCGAGGAGCGCGTTCCAGCGGGCGACGGTGAGGCTGATGCCGTCAATGGTGATGGAGCCTTGGGGGACGATGTGGCGGGCGAAGTCTTCGGGGACTTCGATGCCATACCACCAGTTGTCGCCTTCGGGGGTGAGGCGGGCGATGCGGCCGATGGTGTCCACGTGGCCGAGGACGAAGTGGCCGCCGAATTCTTTTCCTGCGGTTAACGGTTGCTCCAGGTTGACGCGGGTTCCGGATTTCCATTCGCCGATGGAGGTTTTGCGGAGGGTTTCGCCGGAGAGGTCGGCGGAGAAGCGGTCGTTTTCCACGGCGACAACTGTCAGGCAGCAGCCGTTGACCGCGATGCTCCTTGAAACTTCCAGATGCTTGGCGACGCTTGGCGCGTGAATTTGCAGACGACCGCCTTCGGCGTCGGCTTTCAGCGATTCCACGGTGCCCAGGTGTTCGATAATTCCGGTAAACATTTTCAGTGCGCTCCGTCACTTCATGGCGGCTTTGAGGGAAATTCTAGGATACCGTTTTTGCGTCGGGAAATCCTTGACGAATACGAAGCAGGGGGGAAGAATATTCGCAGACCACGCTCCTGGTCCCAGGAGATGGTCTATGTTCGAACCTCATCTCAGCGATCCCCACCCGGAATCCTCAAAAACGTATCCGCAAACGGTGTTCTGCACGCTGCATAAGCGCGTGGCGGAGATCGTTGTGGCCAACTGGCCGCACAGCGATGAGGGTTGGAGCGACTGGCGCGTGATTGACTGCTCGTTGCTGCCGCCGGGGGCGACGCGATGTGGAATGGATTGCCTTTCGCAGGCCAAAGTGAAATCGGAGTAAGAAACCGGCCGGAGAGGAATCCGCCGGGCACGATTTGAGTTTTTCCGTCAGGTTCGCAGTTGCAACACAAGCAGGAATACGGGCCAATCGGGCGAGTCCCACGCTTTTTTATGGAGGAAAAGCATGCCGGATCCGGAGATTCTCGATCGAATCTTACAGACGTGCAGCTTGCGCTTTCGAAACCTGGTTTGTCCGAACAAGGGGAAGATCGCCAACATTGCCGCGGCGAAATTGCAGATGGAGGATGCGGACTGGTCGGTGATCGAGTGCTCGTTGCAGCCGAACGGGCAAGTGAAGTGCGGGATGACGTGTTTGTTGCGGGATTTTGGGGAAGAGAATTGAAATTGCGGCGCCCACCGGCCCTTGAGGAGAAACCCAGGAAGGCGGCGTAAAGCCGCCCCTACGATGGAGTAACCCAAGAGGGAAGGGCGAGCCCCTCCCCTACAAAATCAATTCGTTGGAGTTCCTTGCGTCTGGGCAATTTCGCGGAGGCGGCGGAGGTCTAGTTTTCCGGTTCCCAGGTAGGGCAATTGTTCGACGTGGATGAATTGATCCGGGCGCGGCTTCCAGAGAGCCGGAAGATCGCTCTTTGAGAGTTTCTCCAGGCAGTCCTTCAGTGCGTCTTCCTTCAATGTGTGCACGACTACCAGGCGTTCGCCTTTTTTTTCGTCGGGGATGGCGGTTACGGCTAAGACCTGGCCGTCGGCTTCGAGGAGTTCGTGGAGCTTTTCTTCTACTTTGATGTGCGGGACCATTTCGCCGCCGATTTTGCTGAAGCGGCTTAAGCGGTCGGTGATGCGGAGGAAGCCGTCTTCGTCCATCGTGGCGATGTCGCCCGTGTTGTACCAGCCGTCCTTCAGGACTTCGGCGGTTTTTTCGGGGCGGTTCAGATAGCCGACCATGATGTTGGGACCGCGCACGAACAGGAGGCCGGGCTTGTCAACGGGGAGGGCTTCGCCGGAGTCTGGATCTATGATGCGGACGCCGACGCCGGGGAGGGGATGGCCGATGGTGCCGCGCTTTGCTCCGACCTGGCGGAAATAGGCAGCGCGAAAATCGTAGGTGTTGACGGCGACGACGGGGGAGCATTCGGTGCAGCCGTAGCCTTCGAGCGGGCGAATGCCGAAGTGATCTTCGAAAGCTTGGGCTACGCGTTCGGGAAGTTTTTCCGCTCCGGCCATTACGATGCGGAGGCTGCCGAAGGATTCGGGCGGGCAGCGG
>DASSGJ010000547.1:0-3925 GCA_035693545.1 Candidatus Acidiferrum sp. | reverse complement strand
GAAACCTGCCCGTCCGGTCCCAGCGGCCTGCTTTTCAGGCTGCCAATCAGCTGCCCGTTCGGTCCCACGTAAATCATCCGCCAGGAGCCATCCACCGAATTCACCGGATCCTTGTACGCCTGCCTCATGAAGCGGATTCCCACCTTATTCTTGGTAAGGTCCTCCATCGAAGTCGGAAACCGCGTGGTCCCGCCGTGCGTCTGGTAATACCGCACGTACAGCCGGATCCCGCGCACATACTGCTTCCCCCGCCAGATCATCTCTTCTTCTTTTTCGCGGCGTCCGTTCGTGATGATCTGCGGCGCCGCCGTCAGGGTCGCAATCGCCACCAGCGCCAGCAGGAACACCACCAACACCAGGGCGTAGCCTTCCTGCCCTTTCCGCTTTTCCGCATTGGTAAGAATCTTCCTCATGTCGTTGGAGGCGCCTCTAGGTTCTTCGAGTTTCTCAGCCCCGTGTTCGTGTCCTCGAACTCTATCTTGTCGTTCCCGATGTGCAGGATACGGTAGTGATTCAGCACTACGTCGCCCTCGCTTACGATCAAGAGTCCCTCTCCCTGCTCTTCTTTCAGAAACGCCTGCCGCGCTCCCCCCGCGGGCAGCATGCCGTAGCCAAAAAATACCATCGGCAATTGTGGAGGTGGCGGCGGAGCCGGTGGCATCGGCTGGTTATAAACCATAAACGGTGGTTTAACCGGTCCCACTTTCCCGGGCTCGGCCGGCAGCGCACCCATAACAAATATATTCCGCCCCGCGCTCTTGTATTCCGTCCCCTGCGCTTTTGTAAGGTCAATCAAGATCCGGCCATAATCCTGCGCGTCAATTGGCGAATAATTTCCCGCGGAGAGCCCCGAGTTGGGCGTAGTCGCTCCTCCCAGGTGCAAATACCAGATCGACGCCGCGACCACCACCAGCACCGCGAGCACGATAAACTCTTTCTGTTGTTTTGCCAGCGCCATCAAGTCTTCCTGAAATACGAACTCAGGTGCAGCGAAACTTTCACCTTGCCCGGAGGTCCCTGGCTTACTGGACCCGAGCCCGCCGCCGAATCCAGTCCCAACGAATCCACAACGTACGTATTCTTCGATCGCTGCAGCCGGTTCAGAAACCGTACGATCCCCGCATAGTCTCCGTCCAGCAGCGCCTCAATTTCGATTTGATTCACGCTGCGTCCGGGAATCTCCTTCTCCCGGAATTTCAGGTCCTCCACCTGCACGTGCGTCTCTCGCGCAATCTCTTCGACTTCCTGCGACACTACCGAATAGCCTTTTCCTGCCGGCGGCAGCGTCGTCTCAAACTGGTCGAAACGCTTCTGATCTTCCGGCCGCCGCGCCTTGATTTTGTTCGCCCGCTCCACGTCCGCCTTTACCAAAAGCACCTGCCGGGCGTCGGCTTTCAATTTCACGTCCGGGTTCTCATCCCTCACCGCAAGCCGGGCGTTGTGATACGCCAGCGCACCGTCCAACACCAGCACCAGCGCAAGGGCGGTCAGGATGACGCGTTTTTTTAGCTTGAAGTCATTCATGATCAGGTATTCGAATACTCCGCCACAAACTCAATCGTCAACGGGTCCGCGCCTGGCTGCGTCGCCGCCCGTTCGGAAATCAAAGCTACCCGGGAAAACGAACTGGAGTTCTCAAACGATTTCAGCAGCTTCAGCTTTGCTTCCTGATTCGCCGCGCCCACCACGAAGTGTACGGTAACGGTTCCCTTGTCCAGCCTCGGTTCGATGTGCACAACCCTTACCCCCGGCGGCAGGATGCGCTCCAGGTCCATGAACATCTGCGTCCAGTTAATGCTGCGCGCCTGCAGCACCCCCACCACGAATTTCGCGTGCTCCTGGAAGCCCGCGGCTTCCTGTTGCGCAAAATACCGCTGCAGTTCTTCGCGCTCCTGGCTTACAGCCGCCAGGTCCTTCTGAATCTTGGCGCTCCGCGCGCGGAAATCTTCGTCAGCCTTGCGCAGGTTGTACGCGCGCCAGCCAAGGCCCAGAAACAGCAGCAACCCCAGCACGCCCGCCGCCGCTGAGCCGGCCAGGAAGCGCCGGTGGCTCTGCAGTGGATTCGTCGCAAGGTTCAGTCGAACGTACATGGCGCTATCGCACTCTCTCCTTCAACTCCGGTGGACCATCCAGCCTACCAGTCCTTCCAGTTCCCGGTCGGCCAGGGGCCGCGCATCGCTGCGCAGCTGTCCTTCCGAAACAGCCGAACTCAGCAGCGAACCCACATCGCACTTGAACTCGTCCTGCAGCGGCTTCACAAATTCCGGCAACCGCCGCCGCAATCCCGCCACCCGCACCGCCTGAATCCCTTCCTGCCACGTATCCTGATAATACGCCGCCAGCGGATACACCTCTTCCAGCAGCATGTGCGGTGTGATCTCCGCCGCGGTTGTGGGAAGTTCCGTGCAGCGATAGCCCGCCAGGACTCCTTCGCGCACGATGGCCGTCGTCAGTGAAGTCCCGGAAAGCCGCGCCAGCAGCGTCGGCCTCGAATCTTCCAGCAGGGAAATCGCTGTCAGTGTAGAGCTCAGCACCACCCCGGCGCGCACTCCCTGCGGCTCCAGCAGCGCCTCGTACTCCTTGATGATTCGCAGGCGCGCGATTGCTGTCACCACGTCGATTCCATCGCCGCGTGATGGTTGCCGCATGTAGGAAAGCAGCGTCTCGTCCACTTCAAACGGAACGCTCTTCTTCAGCTTCCAGCGCAGCATCGGAATCGCTTCCTCCGTCGAACGCGGGAATTCATCGAAGTGCTGCACAAAAACGCGGATCACTGGATCGGGCACGATCAGCGCCGCGTCTTCGTCTTTCAATTTCAGCGTTTTCGAAACCGCCGCAACCGCGGCCTTCACCGCGATCGGGTTCACAAGATTCGTTTCAATCGCGGAGGGCACCAGCGCTCCCGGCGGCAAAGTCTCCACCGCAAAGGCATCCAGCGATCCGGTACGCGTGAAGCGCGCGGCAGACACCTGCTCCGGTGTGAACTCCAGCGCCACCATCGGATGCGGTGTCGCATCCAGCCACCGCATGATGCGGCTCGTGGCGTCCATTCTGCGGCTTCCGCTCTGGTATGAAACCGTGCTACTCAACGAATGTCACCTTATTGATTTCCCGCAGCGTCGTCAGGCCGCTTTTCACTTTGGCCAGTCCGCTTTCGCGGAGCGTAATCATACCTTCTTCAATCGCGGCACGCTTGATTTCCGAGGTCGGCCTCCGGCTGACGATCATTTCCCGGATATGGTCCGTCAGGTCCAGCAGTTCGCAAATGGCCGAGCGCCCGTGATATCCAGTCCCTGAGCATTCCAGGCATCCCGCGCCCTCCGAAAAAATAAAATCTCCGGTTTTTGCCGGATCAATCCCCGAATCGCGCAACTCTTCCGGTGAATGTTTCTTGGGCCGTTTGCAATTCTGGCAAATCAGGCGGACCAGGCGCTGCGCCAGGATGCAGTTCAACGCCGAAACAAAGTTGTATGGCTCCACTCCCATGTTAATGAAGCGCCCGATCACGTCGGTAACGTTGTTGGCGTGCACCGTGGTGAACACCAGGTGCCCCGTCAGCGCCGACTGAATCGCGATCTGCGCCGTCTCAGTGTCGCGAATCTCACCCACCATGATCTTGTCAGGGTCGTGACGGAGGATCGAGCGGAGACCACGATCAAAGGTGAGTCCCTTCTTCTCGTTGACTGGAATCTGAGTGATGCCGTGCAACTGGTACTCAACCGGATCCTCGATCGTGACGATCTTGTCTTCTTCGTTCCGAATCTCATTCAGTGCGGCATAAAGAGTTGTTGTTTTGCCGGAACCGGTTGGACCAGTCACCAGCACCATGCCGTACGGCTCGGCGATGTAACGGCGAAACTTGCGTAAGTCTTCTTCGGCAAAGCCAACCACGTTCAAGTTCAAGTTTCTGAACTCTTCGTTGATC
>DASSGJ010000546.1:0-2677 GCA_035693545.1 Candidatus Acidiferrum sp. | reverse complement strand
CATGGAAAGTGGACTTTTCTACAAAACGGCGTTTTGCTCGACCTATGAAAGACTCTTGTGCGCTTGCGTGCAGTCGCTGGACGCTTGGAAAAACCTGCGCGAAGAGATCGCCAACTCTGGCTTGAGGCGTAAGGAAGCGGGCGATGAACTGATTCGCTTGCAAGCGGATTATGCCAGGGCATACTCGCGCCTGGAAAAGCATAAAGATAGCTGCGAACTCTGCCGCTTCGTCTCGAAAGTCAGCGGACGCGCGGAAGCGAGCCTTTCTGTCGCTGTCATGGACAGGAAGCATTCCGCCTGAACGGTCAACGGGTTTTTCGCCTTCCGGCCGGGAAGGAAAAAAGACGCCTGTCTCCCCTCCTTCCCGGCGCGCCGGATGTTGTGGTTAAATGCTGCCTCAGGGTGGGGCGATGCTTGACGAATTAGATGAATCAGCGGTCCCGGATCTGGAGCGCCTGTGCCAGGGCGTCTCTGCCAGCGGCGAGTCATGTACTTATCCCGCAACCGTGCACTGTCCGACTTGCGATCTATGGTTTTGCGATTTGCACGCCGAAGAAGAAGCGTGGCATTCCTGCCTGGCGAAAAAGTAGCCTGCCGGCAGTCACTCACAATGCAGACTTGGGAATGGACGAATGCCCTTCATCCATTTCCTCCGCGATATCCATCAACCTGCGAAACGATGCTTTCAAGGCGTTCACGTAGACGACGGCGGCCTTGTCCGTCAGGATCTCCGACGGTTCTTTCATGAAATATCTTCTCAGTTCGCTAAGCGGGTGTTCGATTTCCTGGTAGAGATACTTGATCGAGTCGCAGGAGGCTACGGTGGATCCGCCATCCTTCAGGAGATTCTCAAACTGGTTCAGCGAGATTTGCAGTTGATTGACCGCCTGCTTGGCCAGCACAAGGTTCGAGTCGCCGCGAACCTCCCCCAGTATCTTCTCGAAGGAATAGGAAACCTCGTCGAACGCTTTCCTGAGTTTCGCTCCAAGGAATTGCTCTTGAGGGGCATCTACCTGCGTTTTTTGGTCCATGCGCAACCCTAGCAAAACGACTTCTCCAAATCTGTGTGATAGTGAACACTCCGCGTTCACGTCGAGAAGCACCCGGCAGAGTGGCAGCAAATGGAATCGCTTGCTTGCGTACTTCGGTCACTTTGCCGCGGCCACTCCTGCGATTTTGTATTGTCCCGTGCAGGTGTACTCCATCCCGCCATCGGCGGTGCCCGTGGTCTTGCAGCTGCCCGACCCCTCGATGCCCTTCATCTTCCCGGTGCCGCCCGTAATCTGATACTTATTCTCGCCGGCCTGAAATGCGCTGTCTCTCATCGTCCCGGTGGCCTGGTAGGTGTAGAAAATCTTGTCGCCGCCCTCAAACGTTTCTATGTACACGCCCGACGCTTTGCTGTGGTCTTCGGTGACTTCCCCGTGCTCGGAAAACACACCCTCTTTGCTGGCTGCGCCACCCACTTCTCCCTTCGTCGCGCATTTTCCCGACGCCAGCGTAAAGAGATGGCCGATCTGGTCGCCCGCAGCGATACTTTGCTGGCTGGCGGGCTTGCCGCACTTGCCGGAGGAAGCGAGTTTCGTTTGCGCAGGTGTCATCGCTGCAACGAACGTAAATACCGCAAAACCGCACAGAATCTTGAATTTCATTTTGAATTCTCCGTGTCGAACTTCGAAGCCATCCCTTGCTTCTTGAGACTTCCGAGTTGTTTTCGAGGGCCTTGGGCGGCTGAGGAAGCCAATTGGATATGTGTTGGAACCCGAATGATGCTATTGCCATTCGCGGTTCCGCGTCTGTTCAACTTCGCACACTTCGTTTTCTTGTAAGACTTTGGAGCGTTCATCGGAGCGCTCCGGGATGGGCGGTGCGTTTGAAGGGGAGGCCGCGGCGGGCGGCTAGGCGGCGGCATTCGGCTTCGTCGGGAGGAGGAATGTTGCGCGAGTGGTCCTGGGCGCCGCGGGGGAGAGTTGGATCGAGCGGGCAGAAGTGGCGCGGGTCGAAGGGAGGGGGCGGAGTTTGGGAGGTAGAGGGTTTGGTTGGAGCGGTGGCCGCAGGACGAGTGGAAGTAGAGGAGGTAAAGGAGGTAGAGGAAGTAGAGGATTCAGAGGGGGAGGCTGCTCCTCCGGTGGCGGGCCCTTCGATCGGACTCTGGGCAGGCGTGGAGGATTCGGCTGTGAGAGGAGGTCGGGCTAAACCCGCCCCTACATTGGCGCAGTCTAGCGCGGCGGAATTGACGACGATCATCGGCTCGGCTGGCGTGGGCGACCCTTCGCGATGCTCAGGGCAAGCGGGGGGGTCGGAGCGGTCGGGGCGGTCGGGGCGGGGGAGACGCCACATTAGTTCGGGAAGAATATTGCGCTGCTCGCGTTCGGACTGGAGTTCTTGGAAGTGATCGATTTCGCGGAGGGAGCGGAGAAGATTCTGGCAGAGGTAAGAGTAGACGGCGGCTTCCTTGGGAGTGATGCGGCCGCGGACGCGGTTGAGGAGAACGGCTTTGAGGAAGCGGTGGACTTCGCCGGAGGAGGAGAGGGTGCCGGCGGCTTCGGTCAGTTCGGTTGTTGCGAGCTGCTCGGGCGTAGGCTTGTGGGTGCCGCAGAAGCGGGGATCGGTGGAGCAGACGGGCTGGGAGCATTGGCGTCCGGAGGGGGAACGATGCTCGCAGCGGGGGAAAGCG
>DASSGJ010000545.1:0-4745 GCA_035693545.1 Candidatus Acidiferrum sp. | reverse complement strand
TTGGTGGCGAAGTCGAGGGATGGGTTGAGGGAGAGGGCGCGCTGATATTCCTGGACGGCGGTTGAGCGGTCGCCTGATTTTTCGGCGTTGACGGCGAGGGCGAGGTGGATCTGATCGGCGTGTTCCCACGCAGGATTGAGTTGAAGAATTTTGCGGAGTTGGAGGGTGGAGTCGGCCAAGCGGTTGGTGTTGGCGAGAGCTCCGGCGAAGGCTTGGCGTATTGACAAGGAATCGGGCTGGAGTTGGACGGCACGCTGGAGGATCTCCGTAGCGCGAACCGTGTCGCCGGAATATTGCAGAGAAATCGCCCACTTATCGAGAATGATGGCGTTGGAGGGTTGGAGTGCGGAGGCGCGTCCAAAGGCCTGGGCGGCGCGTTGCCACTGGCCGGCTTGGGAAGCGGCATCACCGAGACGGACGAGGGCGTTGAAATCACGGGGATCGGGGCTTGCAGCGGATTGCCGGGCTCCGGCGGCCGAAGCGGATTTTCCGTTGGCTTCGGCAAGGGAGGCAAGCTGAAGGAAGTAGGCGGATTGATGGGGGTCGAGTGTCGCGGCATGGCGGTAAGTTTCGGCGGCGAGCTGCCAATTCTGCTGGAGGGTGTAGACCTTGGCGAGGTTGACCCAGGGAATCAGGTAGTCGGGATAAACGCGGATGGCTTCTTTCAGTTGAGGGATGGCCGCGTCGTAGTTCCCTTTGTCGGTGAAATACCAGGCAGCGTTGATGTGGCCGAGAATGTAGTCCGGGTTGAATTGGAGGGCGAGGAGAACGTGCTCGATAGCGTGATCGATCTCGCCGCGGTCGTAGTAGGCGGCGGCCAGTTGACCCTGGACGACGTAAGAGTTTGGAGAGTGGAGGACGGTATCGGACAGCAAAGAGTAATTGTCGTGGAAGATGGCGACGCGACGTTCGGTTTGCACAATATAGAAACCAAAGAGGGCGGCAACGGAGACTCCGAGAGCGATGCGCTGCACGGATGACTGGCGGGATCGAGCGTAGATTGCGAGGACGAAGCTTGCGGCGAGAACGGAAAAACCAACGGAGGGAATGTAGAGGTAGCGCTCAGTGAAGAAATTGATGGCGACGGAATTGAGGCTGAGGGCGGGAGCCAGAGTGAGAACGAACCAGCAAAGAGCGAAGGAAAGCACGGGACGGGAGTTTCGAAAATAGAAAATGCAAGCAAGGAGAAGCAAACCAAGGAGGAAGCCTGCGAACGCCCAGGCAGTGAGTGTGGTGGTCAGGGGAAAGGCGTAGAAATAGTTCATGTGGGTGGGAACGAAGAGCTTGCCGACGTAGCGGGCGAAAACGGCCGGAATGGCGAAGAAGAGTTGGCCGAGCGTAAGCCTGGCCCGATTCATGCTGGTGTGAGGAGAAAAGCCGCCGAGGGCGGAGATGCGGGCGGCGAGGTAAATGGCCAGAGAGACGAGGAAGGGCGCGAGGCGCCTGGCGACAGAAAGAAGCGACACAGGCCGGAGTTGCGGGTAGAGGAATTCATAACAGAGCAGGACGGCGGGAAACAAGATGGCGGGTTCCTTGCTGAAGAGGGCGGCGAGATAGAACAGGGTGCTGAAGGCGAGGAACGGG
Organism: Candidatus Acidiferrum sp.; assembly: GCA_035693545.1. GTDB lineage: Bacteria > Acidobacteriota > Terriglobia > Acidiferrales > UBA7541 > Acidiferrum. Next base: position 3,161 of record DASSGJ010000545.1, on the reverse strand, counting down.
AGCGGCGAAGGAGCCGACTTTGCACGGTGGTAGAAAAGCATGGCGAGGAGGAGGAAGAGGGCGCACTGAAGTTCCGGGAGGGCGGCGATCCAGGCGACGGGTTCGGTGTGCATAGGATGCAGAGCGAAAAAGAGTGAAGCCCAAAAGGCGAGGCCGGGAGTGGCGAGGGAAGCGACGAGCAGGTAGATGAGGCAGACAACGGCCGAGTTGAGAAGCACGTTGACGAGATGCCAGGGGAGCGGGTTCGGGCCAAAGAAGTGGTATTCCGCGGAATAGACGAGGACCTGGAGGGGGCGGTAGTAATTGCTGCCCTGGCCGGCGTTCTCTTTGCTCTTGTGAGCGAAATCCCAAACGTCTCCCGTGAAAGCTTCGCCGAGGCTTTTGCCCTGAAGAACGAGAGGGTTCTGGAGGATTTGGAGTTTGTCGTCGGTGACGAATTCGTTGCGGAGGGTGGGGGCGTAGAGGGCAAAGGAGAGGACGAAGAGAAGGGAGAGATGAAGGAGGCGGGTGCGGGAGGAGGAGGAAGATTGAAGAAGAGAGGACGGCGAGGCGATTACGGGCTGGGGGGGTTGGGTAGAGTTTTTGCGCTTTCTGGACAAGGTTATGGGAGTTTAACGCAGGGGTGAAGGGAAAGGAAAATCGTGCGAGGAATGAGGGGAGGCCTAACGCAGAGACACCCTTCGCCCAACACGCTCGGGGCAAGCAGAGGGCGCAGAGAAGGAAGGCAGAGAAGGACCGCAGAGAAGAAGGCGGCCTTAAGCCGCCCCCACACCGAAGAAGCGAGACAAAGCCACAAAATTGATGGGTTGCATCGGGTTTATTGATTCTGGCGGCGCGGGGGTATAGGCTGGAATCCCATCCGAGCGGAAGAGCGCAGAGAAGAAGGCGGCATAAAGCCGCCCCTACAATAGATTCGGAATCGAGGGAGGAACGGTTATGGCTACAGCGACTACGGTAATTGAACCCAAGGTGAAGGTTTCGGCGACAAAACTTTTGATTAATGGGAAGTGGGTGGATGCGGCGTCGGGGAAAACTTTCCCGACGATTAACCCTTCTACGGGAGAGGTGATTACGCAGGTGGCGGAGGCGGATGCGGCCGACGTGGACAAGGCGGTGGCGGCGGCGCGGGCAGCGTTTGAAAAGGGCGCGTGGAGGAAGATGTCGGCTTCGGCGCGCGGGGTGTTGATGAACAAGCTGGCGGATTTGATTGAGAAGCACGCGGAGGAGTTGGCGGAGTTGGAATCGCTGGACAACGGGAAGCCGTACCAGGTGGCGCTGGCGGCGGATTTGCCGCTGACGATTGCGTGTTACCGGTACTACGCGGGATGGGCGGACAAGATTCAGGGGAAGACGATTCCGGTCCAGGGACGGTATTTCACGTACACGAAGCATGAGCCGGTGGGCGTGGTGGGACAGATTATTCCGTGGAATTTTCCGCTGCTGATGCAGGCGTGGAAGTTGGGGCCGGCGCTGGCGGCGGGTTGCACTTCGGTGCTGAAGCCGGCGGAGCAGACTCCGCTGACGGCTTTGCGCGTGGGCGAGTTGATGCTGGAAGCGGGGTTCCCGGATGGCGTGGTGAACATCCTGCCGGGGTACGGGCCGACGGCGGGCGCGGCGATTGCCCGGAACATGGATGTGGATAAGGTGGCGTTCACGGGATCGACGGAAGTGGGACACCTGATTATGCGGGCGGCGGCGGATTCCAACTTGAAGCGGGTGACGCTGGAGTTGGGCGGGAAGAGCCCGAACATCGTTTTTGCCGACGCGGATATGGACAAGGCGATTGAAGGGGCACACTTTGCGCTGTTCTTCAATCAGGGGCAGTGCTGCTGCGCGGGGTCGCGCTTGTTTGTGGAAGAGAAGTGCTACGACGAGTTCGTGGAGAAGAGCGTGGAACGCGCGAAGAAGCGGACCGTGGGCAATCCGTTTGACAAGAAGACGGAGCAGGGGCCGCAGGTGGACAAAGACCAGTTTGACAAGGTGATGGGTTACATCGAGATCGGGAAAAAAGACAAGGCGAAGCTGGTGGCGGGCGGAAACCGCGTGGGCGATAAGGGGTATTTTATCGAGCCGACGGTGTTCGCCGATGTTCAGGACAATATGCGGATCGCGCAGGAGGAGATTTTCGGGCCGGTGATGTCGATCCTGAAGTTTAAGGATGTGAGCGAGGTGGTGGAGCGGGCGAACAAGTCGCTGTATGGATTGGCGGCGGCGGTTTGGACGCAGGACATCACGAAGGCTCACGCGATTGCGGATGGCGTGAGGGCGGGAACGGTGTGGGTGAATTGTTATGATGTGTTCGACGCCGCAGCGCCGTTTGGCGGATTTAAGCAATCGGGACTTGGGCGCGAACTCGGAGAGTATGGGTTGGCGAATTATACGGAGATTAAGACGGTTACGGTGAAGTTGTAGGGAAGTTGGGAGTCGGTAGTCGGTAGTCGGAAGCTAAAAGCTGCAGAGAAGAAGGCGGCCTAAAGCCGCCCCTACACAAGAAGAGTTGATTGAAGATAGGATGAGGTTGGGAAAGGGGTCCAGTTTGCTGGGCCCCTCTTTTTTATGGGCGTTGTTACGCGACAGTATGAGGCACGGGATTTTGGGCGGCTGCATAAGCTGGACCAGGAGTGTTTTCCGCCGGGGATTTCGTACAGCAAGTGGTCGCTGCACTATTATTTGAGTTTGCCGGGAGCGGATTGTTTGGTGGCGGAAGAGGGGAAAGCGATCGCGGGATTTATTCTGGCGGAGGAGAATCCGCCGCTGGGGCACATTATTACTTTGGATGTGGCGGAGGGGTTCCGGCGGAAAGGCGTGGGGACGATGCTGTTGACGGAGATGGAGAAGCATTTTGCGTTTCAGGGGGTGAAGGCGGTGTTGCTGGAGACGTCGGTGGAGAATGAAAGCGGGATTGCGTTCTGGGAGCGGCATGGATATCGTACGGAGGCGGTGGTGAAGAAATATTATTTGGGGAAGATTGATGCGTATGAAATGAGGAAGAAGTTGGGAGTCGGGAGTTAGTAGTTGGGAGTTCACAGAGAAGAGAGAATCAAGAGCACGCGACGAGATAAGCGAGGGAAGGCAGCAAGGCAGTAGTAAGAGATCGTTGGTTGCCGGGGTCCCTCCACTACGCGGCCCGACGCGCCCCTTCGGCTACGCTCAGGGCAGGC
>DASSGJ010000544.1:0-8347 GCA_035693545.1 Candidatus Acidiferrum sp. | reverse complement strand
TGAAAGAAGCCGCCGCCATCCTCAACGTCGCCACCCGCACCGTCGCCTTCCACAAATACCGCATCATGCAAGACTTCAGCCTCGCCAACAATTCCGAACTCCTCCGCTTCGCCATCAAACAACGCGTCGTCAATCAAAACTGACCAGCTGCGGATCCCCCATCCGCTCGCCAAATCCCCCTCGGGGATTCCCCGCACAAACAATTGCGGTGTTCACCTGATTTACCGTTCCCACATCGCTTTATAGGCTCGCTCAGCTTGTACACGGGCCCTGAACGTCATCTTGAAAACCAAGCACCTGAGAAGACTGAAGGAGGGTTTTTCTGTGTCCAGATCCACTGCCACTCGCCTTAACCGGGCCCCTCGGTATATCTTGCGGCCGGGAAGATTTTTCGCTCTGCTTGCGCTTTGTTTCGCGACGCTGGTCTATGCGGCGACTCCATCTTCCAGCACTCTGAGCCCCATAAATGGTTCTTCCGCTTCCTGGACCGGCGGCGGCATTGCGGGCGCTACCACGGATGAAACCACCTGCGTCGACGGCACCGATTGCGATGTGTACACCATCACCCTTACCGGCTCTCCGTCCAATTACAAAGGTCTGGTTTTGGCCATCAGCATTTCCCACCAGAACAAGCTCAATGATTACGACCTTTATGTGCATAAAGGCGATCTCACGGGTCCGGTGATCGCCAGCTCGACCAACGGAATACCCGAAACCGGCGAAGCCGTGGTGATTGATCCCACCGTTTCAGGGACGGGCGTCTACACCGTGCACGTCGTGGATTCCAATGTCGTTCCCGGCGACCCGTACAGTGGCGTGGCCGCCATCACCGCTCCTCCCACGGACTCGCCGGCGCACGGTACCGCGCCCACCTATGCGAACTATCAATCGCCGCCAGGCTTGGGCGACAACTCCGGTGAACCCTCGATCGGCGCCAATTTCAACTCGGGCCGCATCATGACTGAGGCGATTCTCGACACGTTGCAGGTCACTTTCAACACCAACACCTCGCCTGCCACCGCAACCTGGCTCCTTAAGGATGGACCGAACACCAGCACCTTCTCGCTGGATCCCATCCTCTTTACGGATTCCCAGACCGGCCGCACCGTCGTCTCTCAACTCTTCGGCACCACCAGCCTTTCCGCTTTTACCGACAACGATGGCGAAACCTACACCGTCAGTCAGGGCGGCGGCATCGCTTCCGGAGTTGATCATCAGACCGTCGGCGGCGGAGCGTTCCGCCTTTGTACCGCCGATCAATTGCTGGCTACTCCCGTGCCATGCGCGCAGTTGGCCCTTCGCGGCCCGCTCACGCAGTATCCCCACGCCGTTTACTATGCGTCGCAGGATATCGGCGATGCCGCAATGGCTCTGAGCCAGGACGGCGGCTTGACCTACGAGGAAGCCCACCCCATGTACACGCTGGTGGATTGCGGCGGCTTACACGGTCACATTAAGGTCAGCTCCAGTGGCATCGTGTACGTTCCCAATAAAAGCTGCGGAAACACCCAGGGTCTGATCGTCTCCATGGATAGCGGTCTCACCTTCACCGTCGAACCGGTTACCGGAAGCACTTCCGGCTCAAGCGACCCATCTGTAGGCATCGGCTCCAAAGGACGCGTGTACTTTGGCTACGTAGGAGGCGATGGACATCCGCACATCACCGTCTCCGACGATCAAGGCCGCTCTTGGCACAATGATTTGGATGTTGGAGTTCCCTTCAGCATCCGCAATACCGTCTTCCCCGAAGTCGTCGCCGGTGACAATGACCGCGCGTCCTTTTTCTTCCTTGGCACGCCCTCGGCCGGCGATGGCACCGGAGCGGACACCGGTGCAACTCCATTCAGCGGCGTCTGGCACGGCTACATCGCCACCACTTACAACGGCGGCCGGACTTGGTTCACCGTTGATGCCACGCCCAATGATGCCGTGCAGCTCGGCGTCATTTGCACTCAGGGCACCACCTGTCCCAACGGAACCAGAAACCTTCTGGACTTCAACGACATTACCGTGGACAAGATGGGCCGCGTCTTCGCCGCCTATACCGATGGCTGCATCACCGCCGCCTGCATCGCCAAGGGCAACAGCTCCACCGCCAGCCACACCCGGCTTGATAACGATGGCGCGACCAAAGCCACCATCATTCGCCAATCCACCGGCTTCGGCCTCTTCAAGAGCCAGGATTCAAGTCCGCTACAGCCTTAGCAAATAGCCTTAACAAAGAGCCGTAGCAAATTGGGGAGAGTGGCGCGGTTTTCCCGCTGCGCCACTCTCCCCGCCAAAAATTCAACGCACGAAGGCAGATCACCATGCGAAGGACTGTGCTTCCCGCTGTTCTACTTTTTGCCGTCCCGCTTGCCGCCAGGCAGCCGTCTCCGCAGATTCTCGGGCTTCGCCTCGGCATGCCGTATGCGCAGGCGCACTCGCGCCTGAATCAGATTGGCCAATTCAAGTCCGAGGATGAAGGCCAGCAGGTTTGGACCCTCACCCATGACCAGCGCTATCAATACGCCATCGTCGGATTTGACCGCGACCGCCAGGTGCGCTTCGTCACCGTCCTCGCCCGTCAGGATGGCAAGCCGGTCAGCTATGCGGACGTCGGAGACATCGCCCGTGCCACGCGCTCCGGCGGGCCCGGCAATCTCCGCTACACATGGAAGCTCAGCGACAAGGCAGGGCGCCTCGAGTATCTTGCCATCGCCAAAGGCAAAGACCCGCAGCATCTGGATCAGTTCGCCATCAAACGTTTGGGCGTCGAAGACCAGCGCGAAGATCGCGATTGAACTCCTCCCCTTCGCCATCAAGCGGCGCGTCATCGAGCAACACTGACCGCTACGCCGCAACCTCGAAGTGAAACTCAGAGCGCCTTCACTCTTTCCTTGCACCCCACTTCCCAAAGTTCTAACATTCCCCACTCCGCATCAGGCAAGCAGGCCTTCCCGAGGGCAATCGAAAGGCCGCCCAACGTCATAATCTCGGGGGTCTTCGATGGTCACGCGTTCTCCTTTCCTGCGCTCCCACACTTTCTACCTCGCGCTTCTCTCACTCTTCGCGACTGCCCTCGGTTCCGCGCAAGGAAATGCTCCGGCGTACCTCGCCGAGATGCCTTCTGTCGAGCACGTGATGCAGGCCATGCGGACCAGCGATCCGGACGAAACCGCCGCGCGCCAGATGGCCGCTTTCACCCACCTTAAGAACATGATCGAAAAGCTTGCCGGCCCGCGCTTCCCGAAAAACCAGCTGACGCCGGAGGAGAACAAGCTCCGGCAAGCCTACTACACGGCTTACTGGCAAATTGCTAAGTCGAAGCCCCAGTACGGATCCTTCAACGCCATGCGCGGCCTGGACATTGACATCAAGTTCCGCGACGAAGTCATCCAAAAGTGCTTTCCGCCCACCTTCGCCGCCGAATATTCGAAGCTCACCGGCCAAGCCATCGCCCAGAACAAGGCGCTCCACGATCAGGGAGCCGCAGCTCGCGCGGAGCGGGAGCAGGCTCAAGCGGATCAGGCTGCGAAAGAGCACCCGAATCCGCAAAAGATCACCGTCGCCGACGTCCAAGCCGAACTCGCCTCGGGAGGATCCAAAGATCCGCACGAACTGGCTATGCGCCGCTGCATCGCTGCCGGCCGGCTGCCCTCCAGTTGCACCGGCAACGCGTTGCTCGGTTCCTTCAGCGACATGATGTCTTCCGCGCTCTCTGGTCTCACCGGCACTTCAACGAACACCGCCGGTTCCAAAGCGAATACACCGCCCGATGCAGGCCCCAACATGTCGGGAGTCTTTCAGGGAGCGGGCAACTGGCGCCTCGACTTCGTCGAAGGCGGCGTCCTCGTCAACTGCTCCTTCCTCTCGCCAAACGAGGAAACCTATTCGCTCGCCTTCCGCAGCGCCGGAGCGGTCCTTACCATCAACACCAAGCCCAAGCCACTCGTCCTCGACGTCCACGCCGACGGCACCATCACCGGCCCGACCGGCACCGTTACCCTCGACGGCGTCATCGCATCCGGCTACCACACCGGCCTGCACAACGCCGCGGGCCAGGAGGTCACCGCCAACGAAGCCAAGTACAGCAATCAGCCCGTTTACAGCGACAACGGCGTCGAGGTTCACGACCCCGGCAACGTCAACGGCTACTCCACCTTCTCGCCTCGCCGAACCACTTGCCCGGCCATCAGCCTCACCTCCAAAGGCGCTGGCGCCGGCATTCAAACGATGCAGATGAACGTGCTCAAGACCGCGTTCGGCGGTGACGCCGGTCCCGCCACGCCTGTCGGCATTCGCATGCACGGTATCTTCGCCGCCGCTTCCACCGGCTTCAGCCTGCAATTCTTCCCCGAGTCCGTCATCCTCGGCTGCGGCCCCAGTTCCGCCCGCGCCTATCCCTACACCGTCTCCGGCAGCGGCCAGATCAAAATCGACGCCGCCGACCGCCCACTCTCCGTCACCATCCGCCCCGACGGCTCGCTCGACCCCGGCTCCGGCCCCTACCAGCTCCACGGTCGCCTGCTAACCGGCCCCACCCTCAGCGAAAAATACACATTCCTACCCATGGAGAGCACCTGCAACCTCGCCCCCCTCACCCCCGCTAAAAACATCCCCTCCACCGGCGGCGCCACGCCACACCCATAACTGACGCTCGATCGTACAAGTGAACTTTTCGTTTCATTCACAAACCTAATCACACGGAGGGTGCCCCGGGTTCCGGTGTTTGGTACCCGGGTCTTGGGGTTGACTCTTCTTCTTTCCTCGCTTGTGAGAGTGAACTTTCGTTTCATGCACAACCAAAATCACACGCGGAGGGTGCCCCGGGTTCCGGTTTTTGGTACCCGGGTCTTGGGGTGGACTTTTCTTCTTTCCTCGCTGTTGAGAGTGAACTCTCAGTTCATGTACAAACTAAAATCACACGGAGGGTGCCCCGGGTTCCGCTGTTTGGTACCCGGGTCTTGGGGTTGACTTTTCTTTTCCTACCGTTCTTTCTTCTCACTACTCTAAGTCAATCCTCACCATCCCCGCTTCTCCTCCCCAATAAGACGTCCAACTGCTCCATCTCCAATCCCTCGGGTGCGCCACCAATCCGCGAACCACAGGATTCGCATGCATGTAATTCAGCTTTTCCTTCTTCTTCCCGTTGGTATACACATTCAAGTCGTAAAACCGTGCTTGCCAGAACGTTCGTAAAGGCTCCGCTGTCTCGTCGAACGGCAATTGCAGCTGATTTGTGCTGCCGGAGCTTCTCCGCTTACGCAATCTCCGCGAGACGCGCAGCTTCAATCTCTGCAGCACAGTTGACGGAGTTCCTTGCTTCGGTTCACTGATCAGCAGATGAACATGCTCCGGCATCACCACATACCCGACGAGACGAAATCCCATTTCATCGCGAATCTTTCCCAGTTCTTTCACAAAGACATCTCGCGCTCGCGCGGTCTTTAGGAGTGGCAGCCGTCGGTAACAACTGAATGTAATAAAGTGAAGATCGCCCTTGCCGTAAGATCGTTTGAGTCCGGCCGGCATCGGAAAACTCCGCGGAAAAGAAACCGCCACCCCAAGACCCGGGTACCACACACCGGAACCCGGGGCACCCTCCGTGTCTCTCTACTTTCACGGGAATTGCTGAAGTGATATCCTCTCACCGGTTCCATGTCAACAAATTCCAAACCATTCAACCCGGGCCACCCGCCGCGAACCCAGGGGGCTACACGGGGACGCTCAAGGGAAAGCTATAATGACGGGTAGAAGGCAACAGCAACTATGATTGAACGACCAAAACCACCTGACCCTGAGGTTATCGCGGACGCGCACCGTCTTGCAGCTGCCGGTGCCGACTGCGAAGTGATACTCGTTTTTCTTCGCGAGAGGAAACTCGACAAAATAGACTCTATCAAAACCATTCGACTTCTCTACAACCTGTCAATGTCGGAAGCAAAGGATTTAATAGACCACAGTGCAGCTTGGTCCGACCGGTTCGATAGTGACATGAAGTTGCGCGAGACAGCGATCAGAGTTCTCCGAGATCTCGCCGCCGAGAGCGTCAATAATCCAGAGCTGCCGAGGATAACCTTCAGAGAGCCCAAAGACCCGGACGACTGATCGCGAAATCCTGGGACGGAATCTTGGAATCCTGGGACAGACGGGACGTTTCTTCATCGTTCGAACTTCAAGCTTGGCCTTTCTTCCCGCTACCCTTTCGCCGCAAAATCGTTCCAGTACTACACAATACTGTTGACAAATTAGCTATAATTTGAGATGTTCCCGCATGCTCGCGCGGGGAGTTTCCTCTTTCCATCCTACGCGTTCCCTTGCCTCCCCCGAAAATTCTCTAAGTGCAATCATTTCCACACTTGCGAAGCGCCTCCATAAGTCCAATCATTGCCGCACATACGGGATACCCGGGGGTGGGGGGTGTACCGGTTTTCTTGTCAGACCAATTTGCCCCGCTTCTAAGTCTTTTATTTCCCCTACATACAAAATCTCTCTCCATAACTCCTTTGCTTCCCCTACTTGCGCAAAAACAGGGGGGTACACCCCCTGTGGAAAATGTCGGCGCGCCGACATTTTTGATTTTTCCCCTTATATTTCGAGGTTTTTCGCCTGCAGATCACCGAAGACCCGTCACCAAGGAGTCCGCTTCGGGCCACGGAACACAGGTCACGAGGCACAATTCCCCGCCGGACACCAGTCACCGGTCACCAATCACCAGTCACTTTTTTCGTTGGTTACTTGGACAGCGTTTGCTGGGCGCTTCCGGCGCGCCAGAAGTTCTGGCCGGTTTCGGGCAGCGTGTAGATGGGATCGTAATATTCGTAGCGGCGATTCAACGCTTCCGGGTCGTCCGCTTCAATGCCCGTGCGATAGTTCTTGGTCCAGTAGGAAATGCCCAGTTGTCGGTCGTATTCCTTCAACTGGTGCACCCAGCGCTTGCCGACAAACGGCACATCGCAAACGATGCGCGGAGTGGCAAATCCCGGCAGGTAGCCCATGATGTCGTGCTGCAACTGTTGCGCTTCATGGATCGCCAGGCGCCAGTGCTCGGCGTTCGGGATCATGTCGCACTGATAAAAGTAGTAAGGCATGATCTTGCCGTAATCGAGCAGAGCAAAACAAAGCTCCAGCAGCTCTTTCGGAGAAGTATTCACGCCGCGCAGCAAAACTCCCTGGTTGCGGACGTCGCGGTAGCCCATATCGAGCAGCGACTCCACCGCTTTTCGCACCAGCGGAGTAACCTGGCGAGCGTTGTTCACATGCGTGTGCACGGCAATGTCCACGCCGCGCTCGCGCGCTTTCTTCGCCAAACGCTCCAGGCCGGCTTGCACTTCCGGCTGCAGGAAATGTTGCGGAATCGCGATCAGGCCCTTGGTCGCCAGCCGAATGTCGCGAATGTTCGGAATGTCCATCAGCTTGGAGACGAAATCTTCCAGCCCGGCGATCGGCACGTTGGCGATGTCTCCGCCGCTGACCACAACGTCGCGCACCGAAGGAGCGACCCGCAGATAATCCATCATCTGCTGGTAGCGATCCTTCTGCGGAATCTGAAACTTCAGCTTGACCACCTGCGGCACGTCGTTGCCGACCAGATCCATGCGCGTGCAATGCCCGCAATACTGCGGACACGTGGAAAGCATTTCCGCCAGCACTTTCGTCGGATAGCGGTGAGTCAAACCCTCGACCGCCCACATGTCCGATTCGTGCAACGAATCGCGGCTGGCCTTCGGATGGCTGGGCCATTCGGGATGCCGATCGTCAAACGCCGGCAGCATGTAGCGTCGCACGGGATCGTTCCACAAATCCTTGTCATCCATGGTGTTCAGCATGTGCGGCGGCACCAGGATGGACATCGTCGCGCGCTCTTTGATGTCGCGTTCCAGCGAAGCCATCAGCGCGTCCGGGATCAGGTCGCCGAACGCGTCCTTCAATTCTTTCAGGTTCTTGACCGTGTGGCGGCGCTGCCAGAGAGCAGTCTCCCACTCTTCTTTGGAGACACCCTTATAGCCAGGCAACCGGCGCCAATCCGGCTCCACAAATTCCCTCTTCAAGGGATAGGTAAACGGCTGCTCGCCGGCATGAACCCGGCCGGCCGGCTTCCAGGTGGGGCGCGCCGCTTTGGCCGCGGGCGTAGTGGTTTTCGTCTCGCTCATCACGTTTTTCCTGTGTCTGGGGGCGTTGCGTAATGGAAGTTGCTTCAACTTCGTTACAATTCAGGATAGCTTACCCGCCAATTTTCCGCCACCCCTGCCGACAGCGTCTGAGCCGAATTTCGCGGGGATTTCCCCCAATTCGCTTGGTCTCCAAACACAACTTGGATTAGGAGGGAACTAGGCGGGCATGTATAATCCCCGTAATTCAAGGA
>DASSGJ010000543.1:0-3101 GCA_035693545.1 Candidatus Acidiferrum sp. | reverse complement strand
TGGATTCGCACACCGCGGCAGGCCGCGATTCTGCGCATCCGCGCCGAGGCGATCCGCTCCGCGCGCGATTTCATGGATTCGCAGGGCTACACGCTGACCGACGCGCCGATGTTCACGCCCGCGGCCTGCGAAGGCACCAGCACGCTCTTCGAAGTGAACTACATTGACGATCAAAAGGCGTATCTGACGCAAAGCGGCCAGCTCTACATCGAGGCCACCGCCATGGCGCTTGGCAAGGTCTACACTTTCGGCCCCACTTTTCGCGCGGAAAAATCCAAAACCCGCCGCCACCTGACCGAATTCTGGATGCTGGAGCCGGAAGCCGCCTACGCCGAACTCCCCGACATGATGGACCTCGGCGAAGGACTCGTTAGCGCAATCGTCCAGGGCGTAGTGAAAAACAAACCGCGCGAACTCGAAGTCTTGAAGCGCGACATCAAGAAGCTCGAAAACATCAAGCCGCCCTTCCCGCGAGTCACCTACGAGGAGGCAATCGGCGTCCTGCAAAAGAACGGCAACCCCGCCAAGTTCGGGGATGATTTCGGCGGCGACGAGGAAACCATCATTTCCAGCAGCTTCGACCGCCCGGTGATGGTTCACCACTACCCCACAGCCATCAAAGCCTTCTACATGCAACCGGACCCCCAGCGTCCCGATTTGGCACTCTCTTTCGACATGCTTGCTCCGGAGGGCTACGGCGAGATCATCGGCGGCAGCCAGCGCATCCACGACTACGACCTGCTTGTTAAACGATTGAAAGAGAACAACTTGCCGGAAGAATCCTTCCAATGGTATCTGGACCTGCGTCGCTACGGCAGCGTGCCCCACGCCGGATTCGGCCTGGGCCTGGAGCGAACGGTCGCCTGGATCTGCGGCACAGAGCACATCCGCGAGGTCATCCCCTTCCCACGGATGATTTACCGGGTATATCCTTAATCCGGGGGTAGTTGCGGTACCATCCCGGCTGTTTCAACCATTCGTTTTTAGCCTCAACAGAGTGACTGGTGATTGGTGACCAGTGACTGGTGCTTCTCCGCCTGGCATCTGTCACCAGTCACGAGTCACTAGTCACCAGTCACGGAGCCTTCCATGCCTCAAAAGATCCGAATCATCGGCGTACCCATGGACCTTGGCGCCAGCCGCCGCGGCGTGGACATGGGGCCCTCCGCCCTGCGCGTTGCCGGGTTGCAGGCGCGCATCAAGCAACTTGGCCTGCAGGTGGAAGACATTGGCAACATTTCCGTGAGGCAACCGGAAGAGATGCCTGTCGGGGAAAAGCGCGCCAAGTACGTGGAAGAAATCACGGATGCCTGCAAAGACCTTGGCGCCGCCGTCCAGAAGGCAATCGAGGAGGGCTGGCTGCCTCTCGTCCTGGGTGGAGACCATTCCATTGCGGCGGGTTCCGTCAGCGGCGTTGCCGCACATTTTAAGAAGGACAAAAAGCAGATCGGCTGCATCTGGCTGGACGCGCATAGCGACATGAACTCACCGGAGACTTCTCCGTCCGGCAACGTCCACGGAATGCCCCTGGCGGGCGTTCTGGGCTATGGCGTTCCCGAACTTTACGACCTCTATGGTTACAAGCCCAAGGTCGAGCCGCAGAATGTGGTACTGGTTGGCGTGCGCGATCTGGATTCCCACGAAAAGAAGTTCATCAAAAAGCTGGGCGTGAAGGCTTTCACCATGCGCGAAATTGACGAACGCGGCATGCGCGAAGTTATGGCCGACGCGCTGAAATTTGCGATGGACGACACCGACGGCATCGCCGTCAGCCTGGACATGGACTTTGTGGACCCGAGCGATGCACCGGGCGTGGGCACGCCGGTGCGCGGCGGCGTCACCTACCGCGAAGCGCATCTTGCTATGGAGATGATCGCCGACAGCGAAGCCATGGTTTCGATGGAGGTAGTGGAAATCAACCCGGTCATTGACGAGCACAACCGCACGGCGCTGCTTGGTGTGGAACTCGTTCTTTCCGCGCTCGGCAAGAAAATCCTCTAGTATCGGTAGAAGGAACGCTTAGCCGGAAGCACCCGAACTTCAGGCGTGGACCGGATCGCGTTTTTTCAGTCTGGGCAGAGCCCTGATTGATTTTCCGGCTTTCTCTTCGGCGATTCGCAGATCGTAGAGGCTTTGGAGATTTAGCCAGAACTGCGCGCTGGTCCCGAAGAAATGAGCGAGGCGTAGAGCGGTATCGCCTGTGATGGAGCGAGTTCCGTTCAGAATTTGTGTCACGCGATTGGTTGGCACATTCATTTTACGCGCCAGTTCCGCCGCGCTCAGGTCGAGCGCTTCGAGTTCTTCCGCCAGGTGGTCACCCGGATGAATAGCGTCGATAGCCATGACGACTAGCATAAAGGTGGTTTTGTAGAGAGAAAAGCAGGAAAACGAAGCCCAGAATACCGCGCGAGCTAGCCAACTTTCCAGCCACCGTTGGCACTTCCGCAACGTGCGAGTGACTACCCTTTTCCCTTTTTTGGCGTTTCCATTTATAACTGAATTCTTAGTTAAAATGATGGCTTCCTCGGCCCGGCAAGACAGGAACGATTTGTGACCCTAGACAAAAAGAAAAGACTCCGCGTTGGCGTGCTCTTTGGCGGCCGCTCCGGAGAGCATGAAGTTTCCCTGGTGTCGGCCGCCTCCGTGATTCGCGGCCTGGATCCGGACAAATACGAACCCGTGCCCATTGGCATCACCAAAGACGGCCACTGGCTGGTCGGCGAAGGCGCGGCAAAACTGCTCCCCGACATTTTGAAGAGCGGGCGGCGCGTGATGCTCACCGCCGATCCGACGGAAGCGGCTATTGTTCCTCTGGACCGCGGAGCGGGTGCGCAGCGCTTCGATGTGATTTTCCCCGTGATGCATGGCACGTTCGGCGAGGACGGCACCATCCAGGGAATGCTGGAACTTGCCGATATTCCCTTCGTCGGCGCCGGCGTTCTTGGCTCCGCGATCGGCATGGACAAGGATGTTTCAAAGCGTCTTTGCGAGGGCGCGGGAATTCCTGTTGTGCCCTGGGTGACCGTGTTCCGCTGGCGCTGGGAAAAAGAGCCGGCGGCGGTGCAGGCGGAGATCGAAGCGAAGTTTCCGTATCCCGTTTT
>DASSGJ010000542.1:0-23027 GCA_035693545.1 Candidatus Acidiferrum sp. | reverse complement strand
CGGAATCGAGCGCATCGGGTGAACACGAACGCTAAGATCGCCTTATTCAAGAGCGACGGAACGGGTGTGCTCGTCGGAGGCCCGCACACCAGCAAAAATCTCTTGTAACGGCCGACCTCATTAGAGAAACGGCGTTAATCGTCCAAGTAACTGATACGTTCTCCTCAATTCGACAACAGCTGGATTGCTATGCGGCCCACAGTTAGTCTCGGCGTATGAAGCCTCTGCATACAATCGTAATAGTTAGGAATTTCCTCGTGGGTGCTGGAGCCTATTACTTGTCGTGGTGGGTGTCCCCTCCTTTGGAGATTCTCTTTGGAAAGCTGACCAAGGGCATTATCTACAGCGGAGATTTCGAGGGCGGAATTGTCATGCCAATAGTCACAGGTTTGCCGGTGGCACTCATTGCCGCCGTCGTGGGTGCGTCGGTCGTTCGGGTGGTGGAATCAGAAACTCCCTTGCGCTGGGCCTTATTTCCCGCAGCTCTGTACGCGTTCTTTGGGTACATTGGGTATCACTGGGCCAAACCGCCGATGTTCATCGACCGCTTGACTCAGACCGTTACCGCACTCTTTCTGGCTCTCGCATGTGTGGGCGGTGCCCTGCTTGCGCTTAAGCGGCACGCACGCCCGAGTTCTGCTTAGCAAACTCCTGGTTAGTCGGCTACCGGACATGCGGATCCTAGTACCCACTTCTCCGGTAAGCGCGTTAATCAGGACCTTGCGTTATGATTCGTGGTGAATCGACACGTCCACTCCACGGAGCCGACCTTGTTTGAAAATCCAGACACCGCGAAATACATTCTTAAAGTGTTCCTGACCATCAATGACCAGATGAATGATTCCATCCGCGCAGTTGAGAGCCAAACCTCGCCAGAGGAATACAAAACCTTCAAACGTGGGGTCGGTCATGTGATGTACGAGGTGTTTGAACAAATCGTCGAGCCGATCTGCAAACGGCATCCGTCTTTGCGGCCACCTGAAATGGAAGCCTAGTACCCACTTCTCCGGTAACCGCGTTAATCAGGACCTTGGTTAGATTTCAGTTGGTGTTCTTTTGTCTTGCCACTGTTTCGTCAAAATAGGTCCTGTCGCCTTCTATCGAAACGCGCTTGTACGTTCCATTGTCGAACCTGAAAACCTCCAGTCCACTTACTTTTCTGCTTCTGTTTTGAGGGCTTGAGTCATCCAGCGGGAGGTCAGTTCCTGAGAGTTTCAACTCAATATCGAAATACTCGCCATCGTCATAGCGGACAAAACTAACTGAGCGATGATTCCCATAACAGGGCAAGCCCGTCGGGTCACACAAGCCTTTGTCGTCGTCGGCGATAACGCGTTGCAGGCCCAAGTTCACCGTCTGATTCCATGGGACTAAAACATCCAAGACCGATGTCTTCTCGCCGTTTCCTTGGCCAACATCAACGATCTTGGCGGCCGTATGGCTTGGCCCTATCTTCACCAGTTCAATGCCTTTGGGCGGTTTTCCAAACTCCCCGGCGAAAGTGACTGCCCGATTGGAGGCGCTCATCATCCACTTCCCGCTACTCTGAGAAAAAACAGCCATGCCAATCACTGGCGCGCAAGCGTGACAATAGTAGGTTTCGTCATCGCTCGGGACCGCATAAGTGAGAAGAAAAAATGTCTGAGCACCAGAATCACGTAGGAGAGAGTTGAAGAGAACTCTGACAGTCATCTGCTCCTCACCTGGTGCAGAGAGGCTGGTTTTGTTCTTCGGCAGCCGTGTGACTGATGTGTGCTTTCTCACATCGTAATTTCCGTAGAACATCCTCATTGCCTGTGCAACGCCAAAGACATCAGCGGTCTCTGATTTTTGGGGAGGAGACGTAACGCGTTGCTCGCCGTGAGAGCCCGAAGCAAGGACCACAAAGACTAGCAAAAAGCTAAAGCCAATTCGCACGATGGTTTTGTACCTCTGATTCTGCGAAGGGTAGCATTTCTCAGTTGGACCGGGTAACTGCCCTACGGTTTAGGTGCGATCGTTAATCAGGAGTTGCTGAGATGTACCTCGAAAGCCATTGGGAGAACTGAGCACAGGCACTTGATCGCATCGGCAGAGATAGTTCTGCTTCTAGTACATACTAACCGGTTCGTATGTTGAGGTTATAGACTGTCGCGGGCCGAGGCGAGAGTGAACGGAGGGAATGATGGTAAGGAGGGGAATGATTAGATCTCTGCCTCTAAATAACAACCGCGTTGAGATTTGGCCGACACGGGTAAGTGATGAATCCAAAGAGACTCCCGTCAATTGTTTCTCTGGGCTTCGTAGTGGTTCTTATAACCGATGACGCCGGGCTAATGAGTGGTCAGGAGCCGAGCGCTTTTGGGGCAGCCGGTCAGACGGAACGGCTACCCCGGCAATGTAGTACACCACGATGAACAAACGGAAGACGAGCTCGGCCGGACATGCTGCTTCCAATCCGGAAGGCGCTTGCGACTTTCTTGTTGGCCGCGCAAGGCAGCATTCGTGTGCACCCTTGGTCACACGCGACACGGGAGAACAAACGGCGAGATCGATGGAAACTTCCCCTGGGTCGCAGGCACTTGCGAAATCGCAGTCTCTCAGGGTGGCCATAAAAGTCAGGGGAAAGATTCTCTTTATCAATCTGAGCGACGTGGTCTCCGTTCAAGCTGAGGGCAACTACGTGTCATTCCAGCGAATCTCGAGCTCCTATTTGTTGCGTGAGTCTATTTCGGCGGTGGCCCAAATGCTCGAAACCCACGGATTTATCCGCATCCACCGATCTGTGCTCGTGAACACTTCGTTTGTGGAAGAAATCAGACCGCTTTCGAGCGGAGAATACTGCCTTAGAGTCGAGGGCGGAAAAGAATACAGAGTCACCCGCACTTATAAGCAACATCTCAAGTCCCTCGCTGAATTCTGGATCGGCACGGGCGCGCTCTTCCCCGGTTGAGGTTTTGAACCAAGAGCCATCGCTTGAACCTAGCCGCGAGCTCCAGGTTGCGTATTCATTTCTAATCCGTGGGAGCAGACGTTTTGTCCGACCATTTGGATACCGAAATGTTGAACTCAGTTATCGGCTCTGGAGAATAATTGATGTTGGCAAACCAGAACATCAAATGGGGATCTGCGTTCCCGGACTTGCGGCCAAAGTATTGTTGCTCCGACATCATGTAGCACATCGAACCGGGTTCAGGCAGCGGCAGGCCTTCTTGTCGAATGCGCCCTTGATACTGTAGAACATCTGAGTTTTGGATAGCCCAGCCAATGCTAAGTCCGTCATTTTGATTGTGAGTGGATGGTGGGTTCGCGCAGCAGGGGGATTACTTCCGGTTTGCCGGGTTCCCGGTACTTATCCCCACGGTCCCGAGCTGGACTACTCTCGCAAGCATAGAGCGCGTCTAAGGACGCAGATGTCTTCAGAGCGAGAATCCCATGTGGAATCGGACAGGCCACCCGGAAAAACGGGGTCCTCGCTTGTTGTATGGATAGAGGCACATTGCGGAGGCTCTTGTGAGTGACGATTCCGTACCTCTGGCGCTGCCCCTGATACGGGTGGCGACCCGCCCCTCGGAGGTCACGAACCTGTATCACGAATTACGCAAACCTCTGTCGGCCGCCTGCCATCGCATATCCGAGCCATTTTCGAAAAGGACTTATACCGCCCATTTCACCGCCACAATCAGCATTCCACCGCTGGCTTCATCATGAGAGCTTCAGGTCGACTAAATCATTGGGTCCGGGAGGTTTCGAAGAGGGCGGCGTAGATGAGCTGTAATCTTCGCGAAGGGTCTTTAAGAATTGCAATCTGCGCTGCGTGACGAAAAGAAATATCAGGAAAAAGATCATCCAACCCGACATCCCGAAGATCTCTTGCCACGGGTACACGAGGCTCGCCGATTCACCTTCAATCTTGACGCCCGGCCCATTCGGATCATGCAGGACTCCGACGACTGAATTGAGCGGATGCCGCTCCAGCCAGGCATTCGCGAGGACCTGGGAGTCTGTCTTACGCGTACGTACGATCCCCGCACAGGACGGCGGCTGCCCGTCAATGACGAAAGTTGAGCCAGTGAGACATTGCTCAGCAGGTAGGGCAAACCGAACCTCATATTCTACAAAATAGTGGTCAACATGGTCCCTCGAGGAAGGACCGGTGTAGGATTTCTGATGCACAGCAGTTACATAACCCTGAGCAATGGGCCAGCTATGCCGGACATGAAATTCCGACCACACCCTTGCAGCCACGGAGAGGCATCCGAGTGCGCCAACAACTAGAAAAAACAGAATGACACCGCGCAGAAACCTAGTCCTCCCTTGATTCGGCATTAGGGTCGCAAAGAAATTGCTGTTGTTTACGAGTTGGGATGCGGGGAGCCTGGGAGTAGACATAGATCAACCGAGGTGTATTCTATACGCTTCACACACCGCGCAGGATATCGCCGGGCATAATGTCGCGAATGAGATAAGGCGGCGAGAAAGCCTGAGGATTTCGATAGTGACCGGTATTTCTATCATGCTTGGTGTTGAACGAGTTTTCAGTTATTGAGTTTCTGTTCCCCGGACTGCAGCACGTCTTCGCGATCATGCACTAGGCCGCCACGGCGAGTTATTTGCAGGGCACTCTCTCGATCTTCTCCGCCCCCGCTTGATCGATCAACACCTCGTAGCATTCACTTTGCCGATAAACCTTCCCATCAAACTTGAACAGGGTCCTACTTTCCTTGGCAGCGGAACTGTTTGCGCTCACAAGGAAGTCCTTCACGCCCTGGCCGGAGTTTCCCTCGAACGCAAATTTCGAAACGATGGGTGATTCCTGGTCAAACATGTTCAACCACTTTCCCTGTGAGCGGCGAAATACCCAGGTTTCGCAGTTCCCAGTCCCCCCGCAGAGGAGCTTCGTACCTCGAACGAGCAAACCATCAGAGTCACCCAGGGAAACTCGACCAACGCGCAATTCCTTATCCCACGAATCGGGAGCGTCGAAGCTGGTGCTTTCCACTTGATCGATGATTTGCTTTTCTTCGACGGGAGTTAGCTTCGCGGCAAGGAATGTGTCGCTGGCACTCAAATCCTTTAGCCATTCGATGCCGCGAGCGGAGCGACTCGCGGTGGCCCCTCCTGAGATCGACAGCAGGCGTGCGGCGAAGTCGGGATAGTCCTGCTTGATTGATTCAGCGAACGCAGCCATCACCTTCTTCCGGCTGGTTGCGGGATTCCCTGTTTCCTCCGGCCAAAGGTTCAAATAGTGGAGTGCCTTATCAAATTGCCGGCAGACGGCATGTTGCAGGGCAACAGAGAGTAAAGCACTGATTACGTCATCACCGGGTTCGGAGCCCGAAGGCAAGTTGCCAGTCTTTTCTGATATTGGCTCTTGATAGTTCACCCTCCGTTGTGAGAGGATTTGCGGACAGAATTCCGGCGTGTTATCCACGAGCCTGCCTTGGCTTACCCGGAATACCCTTTCCGCTACAGGTACGCTAGCACTGGTAGTAAGGCCGTAAGGTCCCGGAAAATTCTCCCAAATGAGTATTTTGCCAGCCACGTCTTTAGCAAATCGCACTGGATATGGAAGATCGAAGAGCCGGTGCGGCTTGGGGAAGAGAGAGACAACGTTATAGGCCCAGCAACAGTGATTGCCGCCGCCAGTGTCGGTGATGAAGACCACGTCTGCCTTGCCGTCGCCGTCGACGTCCAGGCCAGTGTGGTTCTCGTCGAATATGACGCTGAAGCCGGTTGTGCGGAACACGACGCGCCCGCTTCCGTCGTAGATCGCGGCAGTGCATCCGTTGCCATCGACTGTTCCGTTGCGCGCAGGGCCGAGTGAAATCTCGTACCCGTCCAATAGCTTCTTGGTGTACGGCCGGTTCCGAGAGTCCTCAGAGCCACTGCGATGGCAGGAAATCTCGCCAGCCAAGTCGTCTTGTGCGCGGAGTGCCGGCACCAGGGACAGAATCACAACCACTGCGAAGAGAACTCGTCTCATGCAAAAAGTTTATCGTGGCATTTGAAGTCGGTGTAGGAAAAGACGATAAGGTTTCTCAACTGACGATGATGATGACGAAAGAATCGGCGGCAAGGCCAGCGTTCCGCGCTGCGGCCATAGAAGCAATGAGCAGTGCATCGAAGCGTCAAAGCCATAATTTCGAGCGTTATGCTTCACGAGGACGCCCTCGTAGTCGCAGCAAGAGAGGCTGGATCGATCGGCAGTCTGCGAATTCGTTTTCCCGTGGCAGCGAAGATAGCGTTTGCCACAGCGGGAGCCAGGGGAGGAACGCCGGTCTCACCCATACCGCCAGGGTCCTCGGTGCTGGCGACGATGTGCACCTCGACGTCGGGTGCATCCCCTATGCGCAAGACCGGATAGCCGTCAAAGTTGCTCTGCTCGACAGCTCCTTCTTTGATTGTGATTTCACCACTAAGCACCGGTGTAAGCGCATAATTAACGGCACCCTCGGTCATGGCTCGTACCCCATCGGGGTTTACCGCAGTGCCGCAATCGACGGCACTTACGACGCGGTGAACACGCACTCTGCCGTCCTCCTCCACCGAGACCTCAACGACATGAGCCAGATAGCTTCCGAACGAGCAACAACACGCAATGCCACGTCCGTGCCCTTTAGGAAGAGGACTGCCCCAGGCCGATTTCTCCGCTGCCAATTGCAACACGGCCCGGAACCTTCGAGTCTCAAGCGGTGGATCATCCCACATAACCCAAGGCAACTTACGGTCTTCAAGCAACAAGTTCATTCGGAACTCATACGGATCGCGCCCGGCGGCGTGTGCCAGTTCGTCGACGAAGCACTCCGTCACAAAGGCGTTAAATGAATGTCCGACGGACCGCCACCAGGCTCGAGGGACACCGGAATGCACGGGAGTGTAATCCAGGCGAAAATTCGAAGCAGCGTAGGGAAGAACATCGGCACCGCTCAACTCTTGCGACGCGACGTGCTTCGGGTCGTTTAATTTTTCTGGTGCGTCGAAAACTGCTCGAATGGGTGTAGAGACGACGCGGTGAGACCATGCCACGACATTGTTCTGCGCGTCTAAGCCACCTGACAAGCGATGGTAGGAATACTGCAGATAGAAATCGTGCTGTAAGTCGTCCTCGCGCGTCCACAGGAGTTGCACGGGATCTTTCATTTCCTTTGCGACTTGCCATGCTTCCGCTGCGTAATCCCACTGATAGCGCCGGCCAAACGATCCACCGCAGAGTGTCATGTGGACTATCACTTGCTTGGCCGGGAGGCCCGAAAGCACAGCGATTTCCTCTTGCAGTCCGGCGCCTATTTGAGTGGGAGACCAGACCTCGATGGCATCCTTACGCACGTGGATCGTGGCATTCATTGGCTCCATCGTGGCGTGGGCCTGGAAAGGTAGTTCGTATTGGGCCTCAATGTTTTTGCCATTTTGTTCGAGGACCCTTAAGGCGTCGCCCCGGTTTACCGCGACGAAACTCGGAGGCGCTGCGGCTTGCGCCTTAAGTTGCTTACTCAGTGCGGCGGTTGTTTCCGATCCGTTTGGTCCTTTGTCCCAGGAGAGTTTCAATGCCCTACGGCCCTGCATGGCCGACCACGTTGACTCGGCTACGATGGCCACGCCCCCAGCCGTATTGATGCGGCGACCGAGCTTCGGAATGAACCCCAGCGGCGCAATCGGAAAAACGGCGCGAACGCCCGGGACAGCTTTGGCAGCGGTAGCGTCAAAGCTCTCCAACTTTCCACCAAAATGTGGACAGCGCGCGACCACGGCAAAGAGCATTTCAGGCACACGGACGTCGATTCCAAATATCGCGCTGCCATCCACTTTGCCGGGCAAGTCGACGCGAGGAACCGGTTTACCAATGAAATGGAAATCGCGAGGCGGTTTCAGAGCTATACCATCTGCTTTGATCGCCGGGAGCTTCGATGCCGTTTCCACCAGTTCGCCATACGTAATACGGCGTCCGCTCGGACCGTGCACCACCGTGCTGTTCTCGGCTCGGCAGTCCTTCTTCTCAACTCCCCACTGCTGGGCTGCCGCAATGAGAAGTATTTCACGCGCCTGCGCACCGACCTTCCGCATGTAGTCCCAGGCCGTCCCGGTGCCACCGCTGCCGCCCGTGGACAGATTCTTGTAGGTCTCAGGGATGACGGGCGCTTGTTCCACGCGGATCTTGAACCAGTCGGCTTCGAGTTCATCGGCGAGCATCATCGTGTCCACGGTTCGCGCACCCTGACCCATCTCCGGTATTTCCGTGAGCAGGGTGATTTGGTTGTCGGAGGTGATCCTGAGCCACGCATTGGGCCGGAAAACCGGGCTGTCTTGAACTTTCTGAGCCCCCCGCAAAGGCAAATAGAAGCCAAGAATCAGGACTACACTACCCTTTGCTGTTGCTTTCAGAAACTCACGCCGGGCTATTTCAAGTTCGCTGGTCATGTTTAGCTCAGGACTGCAAACGTTTTAGAAGCTTTGAATCGATGGGCAGGCGCCGCACCCGCACCCCTGTGGCGGCAAAAACGGCATTCACCACCGCGGCGGGCAGCAGCATGGCCCCAAGTTCGCCGACGCCGCTCGGATCTTCGGTGCTGGGCACGATGTGAACTTCGACCTCCGGCGCCTGATTGATTCGCAAAACCTGGTAGTCATGGAAATTGCTCTGCTCCACGGCGCCGTTCTTGATGGTGATTTCCCCGGTCAGCACGGCCGTAAGCGCGAAATTGATGGCTCCTTCGGTCATCGCCCGCACACCGTCTGGATTCACGGCGATGCCGCAATCCACGGCGCTCACAACCCGGTGCACCTGGACCGTTCCCTCATCATCCACGGAGACTTCCGCAACCTGCGCACTGCAGGTATCGCCGAACCGGCAGGCCAAGCCACGCCCGCGGCCTTTCGCCGACGGCTTGCCCCAGCCAGCAGATTTCGCCGCCAGTTCCAATACCGCGCGAAGCCGCGCCGCCTGAGGTGATTTGCCGGCCAGCAAGTCCATTCGGAATTGAAGCGGATCGCGGCCGCTGGCGTGAGCCAACTCGTCCACGAAGCATTCTCTAGCAAACACCGTATAGGACGATGACACGGACCTCCACCAGGAACGTGGCACAACGGAGTCCGCGGGAGCGTAGTCCAAGCGAAAGTTTGGTATCGAGTAAGGCGCAATATCTGCGCCATACCATTCCAGCGCAGCAATGGTGGCAGGATCTTTCAGTGTCTCCGGTGATTCAGTAAACCCCGTGTAAAGGTTGGAGCCCGCGATAGGAGTAGTTACAACGCGGAGGGACCAGGCGGACAGGCTGCCGCGATCGTCGAACGCACCGGAGAGTCGCTGGTAGTTGTAGGGTCGATAAAAATCGTGTTGCATGTCATCTTCACGCGTCCACAGAAGCTGCACCGGCTTTTTCATTTCCTTTGCGACCTGCCATGCCTCTGCGGCGTAGTCCCACTGATATCGCCGGCCGAACGATCCTCCAGAGAGCGTCATGTGCACGATCACCTTTTCTAATGGAAATCCGGAAAGCTTGGCGATCTCGTCTTGAACTTCATCAGCAAACTGCGTGGGCGACCACACTTCGATCTCTTTATCCCGCACATGGACAGTTGTGTTCATGGGCTCCATCGTGGCATGCGCTTGAAATGGCGATTCGTAGGAGGCTTCCAGTTTTTTGGCTGCGCCCGCCAAAACCTCGAGGGAATCACCGCGATCCACGGCAACAAAGGTTGCAGGAGCCGCCGCTCGCTGCGCGATTTGCTGGCGCAGGCTTTCGGTGCTCTCGTTTCCGTCCGGCCCCTTTTCCCAACGAATCACAAGTTTTTTCCGGCCCTGCATCGCCGCCCAGCTTGAATCTGCCACGACAGCCACACCACCGGCCGTGTTGAAGTGACGCGCAAGCCGTGGAACCGGAAAAACGGCGTGAACTCCCGGAACGGTTTTTGCGGCTGCTGGGTCGAAGCTCTGAAGCTTGCCACCGAAGAAGGGACACCGCGCGATCACGGCGAAGAGCATGCCGGGAACGCGGACATCGATGCCGAATGCAGCGCTGCCATCCACCTTGCTGGGCACGTCTGTGCGCGGCATGGGTTTTCCGATATAGCGAAAATCCTTTGGCAGCTTCAAAGCGATTTCGTCTGGATTCATCAGCGGGAGTCTGGCTGCTGCCTCCACCAGTTCGCCGTAACTCAAGCGGCGGTTTGTGGGAATGTGTACCACAGTGCCGTTCTCCGCTCGGCAATCCTTCCTCTTTGCTCGCCACTGTTCGGCCGCGGCACTCACTAGCATTTCCCGCGCCTGCGCCCCCACCCTGCGCATCGGTGCAAACGTGCTTGCCACACCGCCGCTTCCACCGGTACGCAGACCCTGATAAACCGCAGGAATGGTCGGGGCCTGCTCCACGTGAATGGAGGTCCAATCTACCTCCAATTCCTCCGCGATCATCATTGGCGTGTACGTGCGAGAGCCCTGTCCGAGTTCTGGTTTTTCCACAAGAACGGTGATCTGATTGTCGGCGGTAATTCTCAGCCATGCGTTGGGTTTGAAGACCCTGAGCGATGCACCGGACTCTGCTTCCTGAATGCGTCCGCGCAAAGGAAAGTAGAAGCCGAGAACGAGGGCGCAGGCAGTCCTGGTGCTCGTCGTCAGAAACTTACGCCGGTCAAGTTCCGCTTGAAGAATCATTAGGCTTTTTGTCCTGCGGCGCGTTGGATGGCACGACGGATTCTTTGATAAGTTGCGCAGCGGCAGATATTGCCGCTCATGGCTTCGTCGATTTCTTCTTTGCTCGGCCGAGGATTTCTTGCGAGGAGGCTTGCTGCTTGCATGATCTGTCCAGATTGGCAGTATCCGCATTGCGGCACCTGCTCGGCGATCCACGCACGCTGTATCGGATGACTCCGGTCCGACGACAACCCTTCGATGGTCGTGATCCTCTTTGTGCCCACCGATCCCAGGGACGTTTGGCAAGCTCGCACCGCGACCCCATCGAGATGCACTGTACAGGCCCCGCAAAGACCCAACCCGCACCCGTACTTTGTGCCGGTGAGTCCCAGGGTATCGCGAAGAACCCACAACAGCGGCGTGTCAGGTGTGGCGCCGATTACGCATTGCTTCTCGTTTACCGTGATTGCAATATTGGACATAAATCGCTCACCTTGCGAAGTGCGGCTTTCACACTAGCGCGACTCGTTTGTAGGCAACAACTTTCTTGGGATGAATCGTCGACTATGTGGGATGAATCGTAGCGGTCCTCAGAAATATTGCGCTGGGATGCTCGTTTAGGCTTAGGATTTCGCCAGAGAGTTTGGAACGTGTATTTCAAAATGCCGAACGAGACATGAAAAACTTTCCGACGATCGAAGGTTGGGCGAGGCGGGAAACGGTTCGCAACTGGACCTTGATCTCCGTCGGTTGGGCAATTGCCTTCGTCCTCTTCGCGAGTCAATGGTATGTCTACGACGCCACGCGTGGAGATGCTGATCCCTTCGCCTACTATCTTGGCTGGTCGCTGTACATGTGGACGCTCACTCCGTTCGTGCTCTGGTTTGCTCTCCGCCATCCCATTGTATCGGACACTTGGAAGCGCACGGTGCCTCTGCACGTTGCAACTAGTCTCTTGCTGACAGTCCTTCAGATATCGATCGAAACCGGTGTCGGATTGTTGCGCCACGCACACAACTTGTCATTCAGGGAAGCCGTACGGCACTACTTTGGCCAGCACACGCAACTCAGTTTGTTGTCGTACTGGGTGCTGGTCGCCGCAGCGATGTTTTACCGCATGTACGACCAAGCACGCTTGCGCCAGCTCCAGTCTGCTCAACTTGAAGCACGTCTTGCAGAGACACGCTTGGAGATGCTGCGGATGCAACTCCAACCTCACTTTCTATTCAACACGCTGCAAGCTGCGACCATGCTGATTCATGATGATCCCCATGGAGCTGAGGACATCCTCCTGCGTTTGAGCCAACTGCTCCGTGTCTCTTTGGATGAACTGCATGTGCAGGAAATTCCGCTCTCTCGGGAAATAGAGCTTCTCGAATTCTACATCGGAATTCAAGAGCGGCGTTTCGGAGACCGGCTCAGGTTTGATCTTCGAATAGACGACGACGTGCTAGCCTTTGCCGTTCCAAGTTTTGTGCTTCAGCCGCTGGTTGAGAACGCCATCCGGCATGGCATCGGCAAGCATAAAGAGAGCGACGTGGTCTCCATCCGAGCCTTTCAAGAGCAGAACCAGCTTTACCTGGAAGTCTGCAATCTGACCAGTTCGCTTGCTGATACGCCTGAACGGTTGCTATCGCGAGGCACGGGGCTTTCGAATACGAAGGAGCGAATCGAACAGCTTTACGGCAACGAGCATTCGCTTCAGCTATGCAACCTGGAGCCGAAAGGCGTTTGCGTCAAGCTATCCATTCCCGTGCGGCAGTTGGCGGCCGCAGAACCCTTGACTACCGAAGAGGTCGTGAAGTGACGATGCGCGCTCTGGTAATCGACGATGAGCCGCTGGCACGCCGCAGCGTTCGTCGATTCCTAAAACCCCATGCCGATGTGGAATGGATCGGGGAATGCGGAGACGGAGAATCGGCGGTTGCCGCCATTCTGACGAAGCAGCCTGATCTCGTCTTCCTCGATGTGCAGATGCCCGAGATGGACGGTTTTGAGGTCGTGAGGACGATCGGCGCCGATAGAATGCCGGTTACTATTTTTGTGACCGCCTATGACCGCTACGCACTGCGTGCGTTCGATGCAAACGCGGTCGACTACTTGCTCAAGCCATTCGGCAAAGAACGCTTCGAACGCGCTCTCATTCGTGCCAGGGAACGCATCGAAGGAAATCTCAATTGCGACGAAGTTCGTCGTGTTGTAGCCAGCTTGGAACAGATCCAAACACAGCAAAGAGGTGCGGAGCGCATCGCAATCACCGAGAACGGACGGGTCCACCTTGTGAAGGCGAGGGATATCGACTGGATCGGAGCCGAAGGGAATTACGCGCGTCTGCACGTTGGTGTTCGCGAATACGAACTTCGCGAGACGCTTACGAGCCTTGAACGGAGACTAAATCCGCTTGATTTCTTGCGAATTCATCGCTCCACCATTGTAAACATACACAGGATCAAGGAAATACAGCGTTGGTTCCGAGGCCATCACTTGGTATTGCTCGAAAATGGTAAAGAATTGCGAATGAGCCGCTATCAACCCGAGATAGCCAGACGCCTGGGACTGGCGTAGTCCCCAAATCTGAGCTGCGGACTCCGTCTGGTCAAGCCAGTGTTGACGTGCTGCACTCGCATTTCCCGAAACATCAAATTTAGAAGTCGTAGATGAGCAACTAAGCGGAAATCGAAGGAGGAACCAGTCAACTGGATACTGATTGACCCTAACGGGACGGGCGTCTAGTATTTTTGGCAATAAAGGTTCGAGATGGGGAGGAAGCCGTGCCCCACTACTATTTTTCTTGTCGGGCCTGCAAGAAAGAGTTCTCGAAAGTTCTGAAACTGGCGGAGTATGAGAAGGGCGGAATTGTCTGCCCGCACCGCAAAAGCAAGGACGTGGAGCAGCGATGGGCAGCCTTCTATGCCGAGACCTCAAAGAAGAGCTAGTGGATAGGTCACGGCATTGTGCCCTATCTCGGACTTCCGAGCGGCCAACGCCAGCTCATGATTGGAGAGCCAGTGGCAAGCGCGAGAGATCTCCAACGATACAAAGAATTGTTGCTCGACAAACAACGCGAGTTGTCGTCTGCCCACGGCAATGTTGAAACCAGGGTGCCAGCTTCAAGGGGCTTGGAGGGCGATCTAATTGACCAAGCCAATGCCGATGCGGAAGCGGAACTTCAGATCCGCTTACACCAAACAGACGCTCGTCTCTTACGAGCAATAGAAGAAGCACTCGGTCGGATCAGACAGGGCACATTCGGAGTGTGCCAAATATGCAAGCAACCTGTCTCTGAGGCTCGTCTGGAAGCGGTGCCTTGGACGCGGCTCTGCCGCGAATGCAAAGAACTTGAGCACTCCGCTACTTAACACCGGCAATATTCGTTTTGAGCCACCGACGGAAATCGGCAATAGCACGTGGATTGTTCGCGCTGAGTTTGGCCAGACGCCCGTTTTCACAAACAGTGAACAGCCCCCAACACAATATTGCCAGGAGCCTTCTTCCTGTGGCGAATTACGCGACAACGGAAAGGGCGGTGTATTTTGCTGTCCTCAATTCTGCTAAGGCGCAACACGCCTATGCGTACTTCCTAAGCCATCTACAGTTAGGCCACTGGTGAACCATGCCGCGATCCCCAGCTGCACGGCGAGACTGCCATCTTGACAGCTCCAGGAAACGGTGCAATATGACATCAGGGACCCAAACCCCGCCGACTGCTGTTCCGCAGAAGACCGCAAATGGACGTCCCGCAGGAGACCAAACATGACTGCTAAGATTCAGACCTTTTCATCCCATGGCGATATGACGCTTCTCGAATACGATCCGGCTACGGCCGACATGGACGAAGTGAACAGAGTGCTTGCCGAGTATGAAGCCAAAACCGGTGCGCAGCCCTTTGATATGGCCACCGGTGAACGCATCGAGAAAGTCACGCGCGACCAGAACGAAGTCTTGATGGTTCATCCCATCGCGGGCGGCTAACCGTCCGCTGGCCACTATCAGCTGACGTAAGACGTTCGCTGGCGTTGAACGGAAGCCAGGCTGGCGGTAATCCGTTTTCTCCCCGTGTATATTTGTATGGCGCCCGCGATTCTATCCGCGATTGCCCTCCTTGCCCTCATCGTGTGGAGGTTTGCGCTGACCGGCCACCAGCGAGAGCTAATGGCTAGAGAAATTGGCGCACTCCGGCGGCAAGACAACAGCTTCTTGGAGCAGGGCCGCCACATCTTGGAGCGGGCCGCTGAGGTAATGGTTGGCAGCGACCGCTTTGAGCACGCTTCGGATGGTGTAGACTCTGCCGGTTGGAAAGATGATCCGAAAACCTGTCTGCTCCGCATCGTCGCCATCACCGGCGCCACGAAAATGGGCAGTGGCTATGCGCTGGATGTCGGCGTAACTAGATTCCAAGTCTGCGGTAGCTATGTCAGACGAGTGCAGGACGTGAACAATCCCAAATGCGCGTACGAGGAAACGTGCTTTTATACCGCGGACAAAAGCATGCCGAAAGCCGAGCAAATTGCTACCGCGCTGCTGCAGCTCAAGAGTAATCCAGCGCTATTTGACAGCTGGGCTGCTCAGAGCGGTGCGTTTAAGGCCGACGGCCAGTCCTTCAGCCCCGGGGAGTAATCCACTTCCGATGAGAATGCAAACCAAACGCACGCCCGCGCAGCGCGCAGCGGCGTATCTGAAGCGCGTCGCTGCACTCACCGGAGCCGAGCAAGTTCGTGGTGATGGGTACTTGCTCAGAGCCGGGCGTAGGAACTTCCTAGTGGCCTATCAATCGATACGTGTTATCTCACGTCGTGGGAAATCGACGTGCTTTTCTGTTGTGGCGGAACCGGACATGCCAAGCGCGGAAGTGGTAGCGTCCGCATTACTACAGCTGAAGAACAATCCGACACTGTTTAAGAAATGGAGAAAGCAGCCGGGATATACGTTCAAGGCGAATGGGAAGATGTTTAGAGACGCATATCAGCTAACGAGAGATTAGACCTGAACCATTGCAGCGTCGACTGTATTTGTCAGCTGTGCTGCACCGTCCCCAGGAGGTTCCGATGTGGAGTAACAAGAAACAGGATAAGCCACCAGCTGCGGACCCGGGACTGAAAAATGTGCAAATGAATCAGTCGGAGAAGCCCGCTGTGACGTCTCGGGAGGGAACAACCAAGACGTGCAAAGACGTAATGCGTCCAACCGAAGCGACATCGGAGCGCACAAGGGCTCGATCGAGATCGAGAAGAGCACCGAAAAGGAAGGCGACAAAAACGCGTTCTCGCGGACAGCACCGGTGGCGGGCGCAGGGCCGAGGAATATCTAATCACGAAGGAATGCTTAGGATCCTACGCGCCAGATAACGGCAACAATTGGTTCGCTGAGTTTGCTTGCTCCAACCTGAAGTCTGGAGAGGTGGGGTGCATGTTCCCTTTTGTGGTAGGCTGCGCGATAATCCTCCGAACGCATAGGGCGAAAGGAGTACGCCCATGAGCATCTCCACACGTCTGAAGAGTTTCCTCGACGAAAACCAAATCCTTTACTCGGTAATGACGCACAGCACCGCCTACACCGCACAGGGTGCAGCCGCTACCATGCAGATCTCTGGAAGAGAACTTGCCAAGACCGTTGTTCTGTGGGCGGGCGAGAAAATGATTCTGGCCGTCCTACCCGCGCCGAACCACGTGAGACTCGATAAACTGGCTGCTGAGGCGGGAAAGTCTGTGCGACTGGCTACCGAGCAGGAATTCAGCAATCTCTTCCCCGATTGCGAGCTGGGCGCCATGCCGCCTTTCGGCTCTCTTTACAACTTGCCTGTGTACGTCGATGAGTCGCTGGCCGCCGATGAGGCGATTGTCTTCAACGCCGGGACGCACCGCGACGCAACTCGCATGCGGTACGACGACTTTGTTCACCTGGCGAAGCCCATGGTCTGCTCATTCGCTCAGAAGGGGTGACCTAATCGTGGACCGACTGTTTTGAATGCGGATACGGTCCATACATGGAGGTGACCTGTGGCCTACATCATCGCTGAACCATGCATCGGAACCAAGGATACAGCCTGTGTAGATGTGTGCCCAGTGGATTGTATCCATCCGGCGAAGGACCGAACCTATGACGATGGGCGCCCCACGTTCGACGAAGTGCCTCAACTTTACATCGATCCCACTGGGTGCATTGACTGCGGCGCCTGTGTTCCGGCTTGTCCGGTGACAGCCATTTTCCCGCTGGATGATCTACCCGAGAAATGGCACGCCTACATCGTGACCAACAAGAAGTACGTAGACGGCGGCAAATTTCAGCACGACAATTATCAAAAGACAGTGAGCTGACGTTTACCTCGGTACCGCGATTGGCAGCAATGCATACGCTCTACAAAATCATTCATGAAAACGTTCGCGAGAGCGAATTGTGCGAAAAACTCGACCGCGACCGCGACCGGGTACGGTGCTTTGCCTGCGGCCACTGAAGGAGTAATAATCGGACTTGTTGCACATCCCTGGTGGGTAAACCTCATCATCCTGATTCCCCCGCTTGCCTACTTCTACTGGCGTCGTGGTGGCGTTCCTCTGAGTCCAAGGCAGCTAGCGGCCAGCGGCGTGTTCGCAGCGTCATTCGGGTTCCTTGAGGCAGTAGTTGTTGTCTATCTTCGTGCGGCCGCCGGGTTGCTGCCCGGTTACTTGGGGACACTCTCTGACCTCACGCGAATGTCTGGGGAGTTTTACCGGCAATCCAAAGCGATCGGCCAGCTCCCACCCAGTCTTCTGTCTCTTGAAGTGCTTCGCGAGGCCGCAACGATTCTAATGCTCGTCAGCGTTGCGTTGCTGACGTCGGCGAAGTCCAGGGCGCTCACCGCAATTTTCCTCTGGACCTTTGCCATTTGGGATATCGCCTACTATGCCGCGCTTTGGGCCACGGTGCGGTGGCCCCTTTCGCTGAAAGATCCGGATGTGTTGTTCCTGATTCCTGTGCCGTGGCTTTCACCAGTATGGTTTCCACTTCTAGTGAGCGCTCTAGCGCTCTCCGCCGTCCTGCTTTCGCGCGTTACTCCACCGAATGCCTGATCGTACTTCTGCTCGGCTTGGGAATGCCCACAGCGCGGTTAAATGTTTCCATTTGGACTCAATCTTGTAGCTGCCGAGCGCCAAAAAAGGAAATCTTGGCTTATCTGAGCTGCGGAGTCGGCTTGGGGTGCGCGGCGAGGGCAGTTTCCTGTCAGCATTCATGGGTTATCATGGCCGATTGTTAGCGAGCATCGGACTGCGTTTTCCGGCAGTTTATTTTTTCGCTAGGGAACGGATGTAGTTCACCATATCCCAGATCTGCTCGGGTTTTATCCGACCCTCTTCGCCCGTCATCTTGCCCTTGCCATTCGCAATGATCGAATAGATATCCCCATCGGTCAGTTCTTTCAGTGCCGCGGGGTCACGGTAATCTCGCAGCTTTAAGTGCATGTCCGTGGCCAAGTCCCCATCGCCGGCTCCCTCTTTTCCGTGGCACATCGCGCAGTCATAAGTGTACGACTTCTTCCCTGACGCGATGGAACTGGGTGTTGACTTGACTGGATTTACCTGCTTCGCCGTTTCAGTTGTGGATTTGGACTCAGCTGCGGATTTTTCTTCGGTCGGCTTTTTGGGCTCCTGAGGAGGGGCATGCAACGGAAGTAGCAGGAAAACACACGCTAATGTTACCTTCATGGCCTGATCTCCCTCCTCGTCGACAATTCGCGTCAACGGTGTATCGGGCCCAGTTGAGCTTAGTATAGTCCTCCAGAAGTCCGTCGCGTTCCTGCCCTTGAATATCAGGCTTTCGCGATTATCTATCTGTTTTCTCCCTCTTGGCCTCGACTAACTGCGGCCAATGCCTGGTAAACGCTGGTAATCGGGAAAGTGGTACTGGCCACCATTTCTCCTACTGCCCGTAGTCTCCGGGTACATCGTAAACCTTGGGCTCACGGCCATCCGACGGAATCGTCCCTGCGATTCTTTTCATCAGCTCCCACGATTTCGGCGCGTCAATCCCGCCGTTTAGCTTGCTGAACTTATTCGACCAAACATCTAGTTCCTCGCCTTCGCTCTCCCCTAGTCCGATGGCTCTATTCGCTCGGTCAAGAAATTCTTGTATCTGCGTCCTAATTGTCGTGTTCATAGGTGCTCTTACTGGAGAAAACGCTGCAAGTCACTGGCCCATCCGCTAAGTGGTAAAAGAGCATAGAATGGCAGTGGGCTAGATATGGAACCCATGCGAGCAAAAGTCCCCGGAATCCCTCGTAAAATCGTCGCCTTTCATCAAGACGAATGCTTCGACTGGGTTGCCGATCTTGAATGCGGACATCAACAGCATGTTCGTCACAATCCGCCTTGGACCACCCACCATTGGGTAACAACTCCTGAGGGACGGCTGGAACATATCGGTCAAGAATTGCCGTGTTCACCCTGCGCGCATATTACTTCGAACCGCAGCGACTAGTCTCAAAAGAAGTCCACGCGAGCTGATAGAATCCCGGCGAGTAGCACGTAATGAAGCGATTCCGAATCAAACTCACATCAGGCGAACACGCCGAACGCTATGTTGGGCAGTCCCTCGGCGGCGGCTCGGTCGCCAACCCGGAAATGCAGAACGACCCTCCACTTGATATCTACGGTACGAACTATGGCTCGTATGCACAGGAACGAGGCGCGATTCAATTCTTTGAGCACGGTGCTCACGAAGCGTTTGTAAAGCTGCGAGCGTTGGGGCACGAGTTGGAGCTGATCGAGGTCAAGAAGCCCTGAGCGAAGATTGCCTCAAAAACCAGCTATCCGGTAAGGATTGAAGTCACCTGCCTGCTTCTAACACCGGTACAGATGCGAGCAGAAGAAGAAGCAAAAAGACTTTTTTCATTAGCGAGCCTCACATTCGAAATTGACGACGCTTTGCCGATTCGCCCATGAGATTCACGTACAGAACAAAAGTTACGCACAAAACGGGCATCTCATGGGAGGTTCCTAAACGAACAGGCAATCGGCCCGCGTGGGAGCTTTCCCCCATGTGCTACACGATGAAGCACCCATGCGGTTCGGCAGGAAATCGAATCATCGCTCTCCACAGCTGCGAACGAACCGCCGTCACCAACCAATTGCAGCAATTTTATACGCGAGCAGAATGACGACAGTCGCGAGCGCGATCCATGCGGACAGCGTGTAGCGTCGGAAGAAGTACAAGGTCACGCCTGCCCAGCAGAAGCAAGCAGCTATTAAAGCGCCACCAACATACGGCGCAGCGACCGCTGCCGAGAAGCTCGTGCCAAGAACGTGCCTGAGCCGGAAGAACTCACCTAGTGTCCTTACCATGACTAGGAATTGCACCGTGATTCCGATCTGAGCCCAGCGTTCTCTAGTCATGGGGCATATTCTAACTGGGTGGCCAACGCTTGGCGAAAAATCGCCATTGCGCTCACCACTCTTTCTGGCGAAGAGGTTTGTCCTTTCCAAGTTCCGTGAGTTCTAGCATCGCTCGTTCGAAAGGGCCGCAGTCGCCGGTCGCCGCATACAGAATGAGTGATCCCTGAAATCGCGCAGTACAATCTAGCGAGGATAATTCCACAGGCATGAAAATCTATTTTGGATTTACCGTGGCGGGAGATCGTTCGACCGTGATGGCGGCCAGGAAAATTGTAGGCATCCTTGAGGAGATGCGCCACAAAGTGCTGACCCGGCATCTGGTCGAGGATAACGCTTGGGAAGCGGACCGGAGTATCACACCCAAGGAAGTATACCGGCGGGATATGAGTTGGCTTGAGCAGTGCGATATGTTTGTTGCCGAGGTTTCCGGCTCGTCGTTTGGCTTGGGCTTCGAGACAGGCTACCTTCTGGGGGCGACCACAAAGAAAGTAGTCTTATTCTATCGGCGGGATGTCGAAAGCAAAATATCTCTCCTCATTACGGGTAACTCCCACCCGAACTGCAAGCTAGTACCCTATTCGGACCTTAACGAAGTAGAGTTTTGGATGAGGAACAACCTGGCCCAATAAGAATGCTTCTCAAGGATCGTTCCATTTCGCATGAATTTCTTTCTTCTCGAACCGAAAGAGATCAGGACGCGCATAATGACCTGAGACATCGAAGGTCATCAATTCCCGGTCAATTTGAGTCAGGTCCAAATCCGAAACGAGGAGTTCCTCCCGGTCGAACACTGGGTCAAGAATATACCAAGAGTCGGGTCCAATGATGGCACTGCCTCCGCGCTCGATCCATTGACTGCCGCCGGACAGCAATGCGGCTCCTTCACGAAGCTCGCGAGGCAGATCTTCAGCAGGCATCATCAGACCAACCGCCAGAACGAAACATCGGCCTTCGAAGGCGTAGTGTCTGCTGGCCAGCTGATGCAATTCATGGACTGTGGGCCACACCGCGACGTGGATGTGTTCGCCGGAATTGTGCATGGCCATGCGCGCGAGCGGCATCCAATGCTCCCAGCAGATCAATCCACCCACGCGTCCGGCGGAAGTAGGCACTGCTTCCAACCCGCGGCCATCACCGTTTCCCCAGACGAGGCGTTCCGTGTAGGTCGGGACGAGCTTCCTATGGTGGTTTCCGAGCTGCCCATCTTCTGAAATAGTGAGAAGCGAATTGTAGAGTGTCCCATTTCCGGGACCGGAATCCACGCGCTCATTAACTCCGATCACAATCGCAATTTTGAGATCTTGCGCCGCTTCGCGCAGCGCCTTCACTTCGTCACCCGGAATGGCGATGCTGTTAGACCTGAGCCTGGCGAAGACATCTTTCGCGAAAGCGTTTTCCCACAACGCTGCTCCGGGACACACATCGAGCCAGGCAGGGTAGCCGGGCAGCCAGGTTTCGCCGAACGCAACGAGCTGTGCACCCCGCTTTGCCGCCTGTTGGATCAGATCGAGAGCCTTTGCGAGGCTGGCGTGTTTGTCCAGATAAACAGAAGCGGATTGGGCGATGGCCACGCGAACTTGTTTCGAATCGGCTGCTGGCTTTCCGTCTTTCATTGTCATTCCAGAGATACTACCCTGAGTTGCGGTTCACTTCCCTAGGCCGATCACTGGGACCCACGGCCCGGCCAACAAATACTGCGAGGAGCTTGAAAAAAGTGTGATCCGGCGCCGCCGCAGATTCTCTCGTGGTGATGGCACGACGAACAGCAGCCAGCGTGGCGCTATCATCGAAGCGGACGCCGGCTCCATCCGATTGAACACCAAGCTGCGTCCACAGGCTACCCAGATCTACGCCCACCGGGTTGTCTTTCATTTTTATATAGAGCGGTTCGAGAACACTCACTCCGACCGCGCGGTCTCCGATTCTTTCGAGCGTTGCGGTTGCCGCAGTAGCCTGTTCGTCGAGAGAGAATCAGAATTTGGGTCGAACTAGCCTCTGCTGCGTGCTTCTGCCGCAGTCCAGATCGATGCGCCCAAGAGAACGAGATCCTTGATTAGGAATTGGCCCGTATCTCCCAACAAGGGGAATCCGTGTGAGAACTGGAACGCTCCCGGAGTCGAGAAGAGAAAACTCACCGTGAGCACAAAGGTGATGATGGCACCAGTGCTACCGATGAAAGAGAGCCTTGCTGACCACGGCCGCAGAGCCATAAGCAGGGCAACGACAATCTCGGTCAAGCCGATCAGATTGGAAACACCCTGAAGGCTGAAGATTCGATAGAGCCAGGACATCAGCGGGCTGTTCGCTACCAAGGGCTGAATGCCTTGCGCCTCGCCTGCTGTGAATTTAAGAACACCGATCGAGAGAAGAGTAATTACCAGTCCGTAGCGAGAGACGTGGGTGCCAAGTTTTTCGAACGAGAATTTGGAGGTGGTGCACAAGCACGCTTTCTCGAGAGCATTTTCCTTGGGTAAGAATTGATCCACCGTATCCATTGCTTTTTCTTTCCTCCATTTCTCGGCTGGTCCAGATAAAACAATTTACGAGGAAAAACCCATCGAATCATGCAACTAGTTCGCATGCGAACTGAAGCTTTCGGCTCCAACTTCGTGTCGGAGCCGAAAGCAAGTTGCAATTACGCTAGCGCCTCTGGTCAGTCGAGACGCTGAGCAATTGGGCAGTTAATGGAAAACCCGGAGCTCCCAAATGGGGCCCCACCCGGGCCGGTGATCAGGCCGTCTTGCACGAAGGTGAGAATCTGGAATTCCTCGCGCACTTGGCCGCGAAAGCCGTTGTCGATTGCGTCTTTGGTCCACTCAAACAGCTGGGCGTCCCAAGCTGGGCTGTAATCCAGCGCGATCGTCGGGATTCCACCAAGGACGTTGTTGGGTCGAGCACCATCAGCCAAATCGGCCGACAAGCCTTGCCGTAGTGGATTGTTGCACGCTCCCGATTCTGGGCCGTTCGTGCCAATGAAAATACGCTCAATGGGGCTGGAGAAGGTGTCATCCGTGCCCAGATGAAGCTGCGCCATCAAAGGAGCGAAGGTGTTG
>DASSGJ010000541.1:0-2430 GCA_035693545.1 Candidatus Acidiferrum sp. | reverse complement strand
GGAGTGAAGCCACATACTGGCGGCACCGGCTATGAGCGAACACTATCGCTTCCCCGATTTGCGCGAACTGCTCGCAAAGGCGAACGAGGAGAAATCCGGCGACCAGCTTGCCGGAATCGCCGCTGCCTCCGAACGCGAGCGCGTCGCCGCGAAAAGTGCCCTTGCAGATCTTCCGCTTGCCGAACTGCTGAAGAATCCGTTGATCCCGCCGGAGACCGACGAAGTCTCGCGTTTGATTCTCGATTCGCACGATTCCACCGCGTTCGAGCCGCTTCGCAGCATGACCGTGGGCGATTTTCGCGAATTCCTTCTCGATAACCAGACGACGGAAGCGGATTTAAAGTCCCTGAAATGGGGAATCACTCCGGAGATGGCCGCTGCCGTTGCAAAGCTGATGGGCAACAAGGATCTGGTGCTGGCCGCCGCAAAGATTCGGAACGTCACCCGTTGCCGCAACACGATCGGCGAGCGCGGCGTGCTCGGTATTCGCCTGCAACCCAACCATCCCGCCGACGATGTGGGCGGAATTTTGCTCTCCGCATTTGATGGGCTGATGTACGGCTGCGGAGACGCAGTCATCGGCGTGAATCCCGCCACCGATTCCGTTGAAGGCGTCGCGGCAATCTTGAAGGCGCTCGACCGCCTGATCGCCGTGTTCGCGATTCCGACCCAGGCCTGCTGCCTCGCGCACATCACCACCCAGTTGGCTTGCCTGGAACGCGGCGCGCCGGTTGATTTGCTTTTCCAGTCGGTTGCTGGCACCCAGGCGGCGAACACCAGTTTTGGAATCAATCTATCCATGTTGCAGGAGGGCCGCGAGCGTGTTCTGGAGCACCACCGTGCGCGCAACGTCGCCTGGGCGGGCGACAACGTAATGTATTTCGAAACCGGGCAGGGAAGCGCGCTCTCCGCCGAAGCTCATCACGGCGTCGATCAACTCACGCTCGAGGCCCGCGCCTACGGTGTCGCTCGCGCCTTCGATCCCTTTCTGATCAACACCGTCGTCGGCTTCATCGGCCCGGAATATCTCTACGACGAGCGCCAGATCATTCGCGCCGGCCTCGAAGATCACTTCATGGGCAAATTGCTGGGGCTTCCGATGGGCTGCGACGTCTGCTACACAAATCACGCCGTCGCCGATCAGAATTCCGCCGACAATCTGATGTTGCTGCTCGCTGCCGCTGGTTGCAATTACTTCATGGGTGTTCCCGGCGCGGACGACGTGATGCTTAACTACCAGTCCACCAGTTTTCATGACGCTCTGGCCGTCCGCAAAATCTTCGGCCTGCGCCCCGCCCCCGAATTTTTGGACTGGCTCCAGCAGCAAGGCATTTACCGGGACGGCGAACCGGCTGCTCTCGAAGCTGGTAAACGGCAGAGACTCTTGAACGGACTCGAAGGCGTGTTGTCCGCGCCCGCCTGATTGCCGATATGGACGACGACCGCAAACTTGTTCCGCCTCCGGCATGGCCGGAACTCGTCCGAAGAATCCGCGAGCGTACCCCCGCGCGAATTTTTGTGGAGCGCGGCGCCTCCTACTCCACGCGAATGTTGCTTGACCTACGCGGCGCGCACGCCGGAGCCGTGGACGCGGTCTGGACAGAATCCAACCTGGAAACCGGGTTTCCGCCCGAGTTCACTTCGAAATGGAACCTTTTCGAGGTTTCGAGCAAGGCCGAATCGAAGTCACAATACCTGTTGCGTCCTGACCTGGGAAGAATTCTCAGCGAAAGCGCAAAGAATCTGCTCGTCCAGCGCTGTCCGAAGGCGCCCGACGTGCAAATCGTCATTGGCGACGGCCTTTCCAGTGCCGCGGTTTCCGCGCAGGTGCCGTTTCTTTTCCCGCTGCTTCACGAAACGTTTAAGGATTGCGGCTGGTCCGTTGGACAATCCTTTTTCGTGCGTTACGCGCGCGTCGGCATCATGAATGACATCGGCGAGCTTCTGTCGCCCCGCGTGATCGTCCTCTTGATCGGCGAGCGCCCCGGCCTCGCCACCGCCGAAAGCCTCTCCGCCTACATGGCCTATTCGCCACGCGCGGGGCACACAGATGCGGACCGCAACCTCATCTCCAACATTCACGCGCGCGGTGTCCGCATTGAAGATGCCGCCCATCGCATCACAAATCTCGCCGCCCAAATGCTGGCCCTGAAAAGCAGCGGCACAACCGTCAAGGAAGAGTCGCCGCAGTTGCCGCTATAACCAGCGTACGCATGCCGCCATCGGCATTAAATCCGCCCGGCGCGAACACCGAAATGCGCGCGAATTCACGACTAAAAATGGAAAAATTGGTGGAGGCGGGGGGAGTCGAACCCCCGTCCGAAAAGCGCTACGCCACGGAGCCTACATGCTTATCTCAGTTCCGTTTGTTTCGCCCTCCGCGCTTAGAACGAGCAAGAAACGCAGCTGGCTAGTCCGATGGTTCTCGCC
>DASSGJ010000540.1:0-2423 GCA_035693545.1 Candidatus Acidiferrum sp. | reverse complement strand
GGCAGCCAAGGTCAGATTCGGAGAGCTGAGATAGAAACGGTTGGAGATTCTTGGAGAGAACCAGGGCGCGCT
Source organism: Candidatus Acidiferrum sp. (assembly GCA_035693545.1). Lineage (GTDB taxonomy): Bacteria > Acidobacteriota > Terriglobia > Acidiferrales > UBA7541 > Acidiferrum. The sequence continues at coordinate 2,351 of DASSGJ010000540.1, read as the reverse complement.
TGGGCTTCAGCGAGCGGCGTATCCTAGCGACGGCTTGTGGGAGATGCCGGTCCAGCAAATCCACTGTTTCCGCAGGTTCGGTTCCCGGTGCTACGGGGCACTCCAGAAGATAGGCGACGAAAAGGCCGCGCTTTTGGAAGTCGGCAAGGACCTCTTCCTTGGACTTCGCCGCCGTGGAGATCGTGAGAGCGGAGAGAAGATCGCCGGCGAGGCCGGTGAATGGAGCCTCCGGCGAATAGAGAAATTCGGAGTCAGCTTCTGGGGCAGCAGTAGCGAGCAAGAGGGCTTGGATGTGAATGGGGCGGAACCGCGTGGCCCATTCGAGGCGCTCAAGGCGTCGGGCGATGTGCTCGGCGGAAGCGAGCTGACCGCAGCCATCGCACGGCAATAGTGTGGGAACAGCCATACACAAAAATGGTAAGGCAACGAAGCAGCCGAGGCAAATGGGTGAATTAACGGGTGCGGCAGCTAAAGTTGCATTACTGACAGACCGGGGATTTTCTGAAAGTGGCGCAGATTCGTTGTGAGCACCGAAAAGCCGAGTGACAACGCCGTTGCGCCGATGAGCAAGTCTCCGAAGGGGATTACCACTCCCTGACCCTGCTGTTCCCCGTCTATCCTGCCTGCCAGCATCGCGGTCTCTTTTGTATACGGATACACCGTCAAGTCCGCCAAGAGTTCGTGCAGAAAGGCTTCACGGCGTGACCGTAACTGTGGGCTTTGCGCGCGATATATGCCGTGAATGAGTTCCGTCAGGCCTACAGCAGAAAGTGCCGCATCCTGGTCTCCGACCACACCCACCACCCGCGCAATGAGCCGTTCGACGGTATCGCCACGGCGTTCCGCAGCGATAACCACGCTGGAGTCGAGGATCAGTCCCATGCGGGCGGGCTGAGTGGTTCGCGATGGCTGTTGATAATCTCTTCGAGATCGCGCCCGAAGTCTCCATCCAACGTCACCGTAGAGCCATGCTCACGTGCGAGACGCAGAGACTCCGAGAGCAGACGCAGAGAGGGCTCAGCGACGGGTCGAACGACGGCAACTGGCCGCTCGTTGTCTTCGATGACGACCTCTGTGCCAGAACGCACACGGGCCATCAACGAAGCGAAATCGCCCGCCGCTTCTGCTTCGGAGATGTGGATCACACGTTTGGTCACTTCCTGATTATACACCGAGCGCCCTGTAAGGAACCGAAACCACGAGTTGTGGCAGGGGAAGGTAGGGCGGCTGCGAAGCCGGGATGGTAAGGGGTAATGCTGCCGCGCAACCGCACCGCTGGTTACCTGTGGAAACCCGTACCGGTGCAAGAAGTTGCGTTCATTTAGCAGGTGATGCTATCCAAAACTTCCGCAAGTAGCTCAAAGTTTCCGTTCCGATGGCCGTCAGCGCTCTTATAACCAGCGATCGTAAGCCAAACTCTTCCTTAAGAATCCGTTCTGGAGCGATGTGGCACGGTAAAATCTCTTGAAAATCGCCGCGGCACCTTCACGATTTGATGTGATACTGACTTTGGTAACTCCCAATCCGTACCAGGGGTAGACTCGCGCGTGAACCGCCAGTTCGCCCGCAGAGACGATGTCTAGCAAGAGCAGCACCTCACGTATATTAGCCAAGCCCGGCTCGAATCCGTCGACAAACCCGTTACGGGTGTTCCGGACCTTCAGTCGGTCCGCGACCCTTCCCCTTGACTCGAGACCAACGCCAACGTAGCCATCCTCTGTCAGGTGTAACTCCAATCTAGCTTGAGAAAGAGAGTTTGGGACAAATCGGAACTCATGCGCCACCTTGTAGTCTTCCCACGGGTCGTTTGGAGGGTCGGTATCTTCCGTGATCACCACGAACTTTAGCTCTTGCTTGCTTATCCAATTTCGAATTTCTTGCCGAAAAATGTCGGATGTAAGTCCGGATTTCTGTTGCTCCCGTTTCCAGCCCAAGGCACTCCTCCCAAATCCTCAGAACGACTACCAAGGGTTTACTTGGAGACGGCGGCGTCGGAGGGGAGCTTGGAGCGGAGGCACCACTTGAGCTCCTGGCTCATTTCGGTGATTTCCATCCCGGGCATGACGATGAATTTGCAGGAGAGCATTTCGCGCGGCTCGTCGTCATCGGGAAGCTGGCAGGTGACGCGGCAATACTGGCAATCCTGGTTCCAGCAGAAACGCCCATAGGGGATGGTTTCCGGGCTGATGAACTGAAAGCAGCGCAGCAAGGAATTGCGTTCCGGCACCTGGAACTTCTTGCCGAAGATAGTAATCTCAACCAGTTTTTCGTACGGACGGAAAGGTTCCGACATGGTGGCTCTGTCCTTTGTTGACAGCTTGCAACGCGGCTCTAGTGTTCCCTGAGCTGGG
>DASSGJ010000539.1:0-3239 GCA_035693545.1 Candidatus Acidiferrum sp. | reverse complement strand
GACATCATCATCCGTAAAGACCGTCAAGTCACCTTCCGCAAGCTGGAGACCGGTATTCAGCGCAAAATTCTTTCCCAATTTAGGTTCACTTGCGGATTGCAGTGGGAGACGACCAGCGAAAGAGGCGAGCACCTGGGAAGTCGAGTCGGTGCTGCCATTGTCAACCACAACGATTTTCCACCCGGAAGCAGGCGGCAACAATTGGCAATAGGATTCCAAAACTGCATTTAGGAGTGCCGCCCGATTCCTGGTAGCAAATAGGACTGTCAGCATGCCATCAAACCCCTTGGATCACGACGGGCATTATCGCCCAAGCTATGGCTGCAATTCAGGAATCCTTGAAGCCGGATTTGCCCCTTCTCACAACAACGGGCCGAAATTTCGAGGAGAATGGAGAAGCCAATCTTCACTGAGCCGAGGTTATAGATCTTTACTCCCCGGAGGGGCCAGGTTTGCAGCCTGACTGTCTATTACCAAGACCCAATCGCCTTTCTCCGGCGGGGTGAATTTTTGGATGCCTTGGGCCGGGAATGTACCGATAAGGCGGGTGGAAGCGTCCCGTGGATTGAACCACCAGCAACTCGCGCGCGAGGAGGGATCCGTGATTTTGCTCATTTCAATAGAAACGGTTGCAGCATCGCCACCGGGTATATAGACGATGATTGTTTGTCCATCAGAACTTCGGGCCGCTACTGACGCGTTGCTGTCCAGCCGGAATGGTACCTGATATAACCAGCTGCGTATCGACTCTGCGACAAAGCTAAACCAGGACCGAGGGTCGTAGCCCGCAGTCAGCACCTCGTGATCCGCATCGGGAACAAGCTTCCAGTGTTCGCGCGAACGAAACAATCTACCAAGAATGGATTGTCCCCTGGAACCGGGGGAATCGAGTTGGGCCCGCCAGGGATCCTTGGTTTCCGAGGTCCAGGTAAAATTCCAGATTGCGTAGTTTCCGAAGACTCGACCAAGTGTGCTGCCGCTGAGTGCAGCCCAATATCCCTGCTTTCTTACATCCAAGTCAGTGAGGGAATTTGAGCCTTCATACCAGTCCTCCAAAAGGAAAATCGGAAGCTGGTCCCTTTTGTATGCTGCGGTCGTCTTGGGCAGAATGTCCGTTGGTTTCAAGTAAAGCGCGTTGATGTCCAGCCAGGCGGCCTCCGACCAAATGTCAAGTGATGAAGTTCCGCGAGAATTCTCCGTGGTCATAAGGTGAGCGGGATCTTTAATCCGGATACCCTTTGCAAGCGCATATAACTTTGATTGCAAATTCGTATCCTCTGGATTGGCGTCACCTCCAATAAGCCAGATGATGTTGGAAGCGTCTTTGTAGCGGTTTCCCAGGAACTCGCCGTAGTTCTGGATTACCTCCGTGGAGCTATTCTGGTAACTCTGGCAATAACCGCCTTTGGTGCCCGTGCAGTCAAATCCGACGAAGGCGGGGTCGGCGAGAATTGTAATTCCGTGAGCTGCCGCCCTGCTTATCGTGCGGTCAACGCGAAGCCAGTAGGCGGGATTCTCGTTGGTAAAATCGCCGCCGTTGAAGGGCATGTTGCCGTAAAAATCATGCGGCGGATTATTCGAGTAATAGTTCTCAACCAGTTCCATGACAATCAGGTTGAATCCTTTGGATGCCCGGTCGGCCAGATACAGTTCGATCTCTTCGTCGGAAAGTTGCCCCTGGAGAGACCAGGCTGAATCGCCAGTGATGAAAACGGGGCGGTTACTCTGGGAGTTCACTAAGAATTTCCGGGAAGGATGCAGATTCATGAACTGGCCCTGGACAGACCCCGCGCCGCGCGAGGAAGTCCGTGAGTCTGCTGCAGACTGATCTCCTTTTGGGACATGGAAAAGAGGCGGGGGAGCAGGGGGGCGGTGATGAAGGCGCAAGATCCTCACCCCGAGCGCGAACAAAATCAGGAAGACTGCAGCAGTCACGAGAGTAACTTGGGGTTTTGGGCGATAAGGGAGCATGGGCGAAAAGTCGGTAGAAGGAGTTAGAAGCTACGGCAGGTGGAGCGCTCACGCAAGGAATGGTGGATATTTTTCGAGCGGTTTAACCACTACTAGTGCCGCTGTGGCAGGGCGGGTTTGATTGCCCCCGTCGTTTTTGCCAAGACGCTTTGTATCTCTTTGGCGATGAGTTCGGAAACATAAAGATGGGCGCGAGCATCGGGGTGACCGTCGCCGGGGAGGGTCCAATCGTCCCACTCCTTAGGGGGATTGGCACTCGCATACACGACATCAACATCAAGACCCCAGGGGAAGGCCTCGTCGGCATACCAGTCGACAACAACAAATCTTGCACCATTGGACTCAACGAAGGATTTCATTTCCCTAATTATGGCGCGAGTCAGTCGAACTCCAGGAGGTGGACCCACCCGAAGCCGGACTATTTTGAGGGCCGCCCAAAGATGGGAGTAAGAATAATCCTTCAATTCAACGGGATGCCTGACTAGATGCAGAGAATCGTCAGAGTCCAAAGCGAACATAGGCTTGGTTCCCAGAAACAAGCCGTCAGGATATTGGAGTCGCCGGTCATAGACTTCATTCCGTCCGATCTGGGGAGTGGTGAAGGTAAGGACGACGAGCTTCGTATTGAAATTCTTGAACTGCCGCTTGAGCAACAACAACGACTGATCAGTGCCATAAGCTTGCACACCCAAGTTCACCGCCTGGAACGGAAAGTCCGGCCTGTTTGCCAATCGGCCGACAAAAGATTCTTCGTAGGTGACCCCATGTCCGAATGTGAAGGAATCACCGACAAAAAGGGCCGTAGGAGCGGACCGATCCGCGTGATACCCGGGTGCGGGAACCCTGCAGCCGAGGTCATCAAAGTACATCGGAATTTCGCGGTGAATCGTGCCGAACTGCTGAGTCACGGATTTGCTTGGCACGTAGGACCAGCCAAGCTCGGGATCGAATTTTGCCAACGGATTTTCAGAGGGCGCCCATTTCGGCTTAAAGGGAAGCTGAAAGGCCCGTGCTAAAGCTTCGGAAAGAATGACGGCGAAGACCAGCGAGAGAATAACGGCAGTTACCGTAATGGCGAATTGCCGGTCGGTTGGAAACGCTGCGCGAAATCTGTGATTGACCTTCTCTCGCCGAACGAGCGCCAGAATCATCATCGTGCCAAGGCTTAATTGCAGACAATAGGCGATCAGATGCGCCGTGGCACGCCAGCGGTGAAGCGCCACAACCTTGTCGATGGAATATGGGGAGACCAAGAGCGCCAGCCCGAG
>DASSGJ010000538.1:0-10407 GCA_035693545.1 Candidatus Acidiferrum sp. | reverse complement strand
GCCATCACCTATGGCTCCAGCGGCAATTTCTTCGCGCAAATCCAAAACGGCGCGCCGTTCGATCTTTTCTTCTCCGCCGACAATGCCTATCCTAGAAAATTAGCTGAAGCGGGCTTCGCCGATGCCAACTCGTTGGTTATTTACGCAAGGGGCCTGCTGGTGATCTGGCTTCCGCCCGACTCGCCGCTCGATCTCACGGCCCAAGGATTTCGCACGCTGCTTGATCCGCGGATTCAGAAAATCGCCATCGCCAATCCCGAGCACGCTCCTTACGGGCGTGCCGCGATCGCCGCGATGCGCAATGCCGGCCTCTACGACCAGCTCAAGTCCAAACTCGTCCTCGGCGAGAATGTTTCCCAGGCCGCGCAGTTCGTGCAGTCCGGCAGCGCGCAAGCAGGATTGATCGCCCTTTCACTTGCGCTTTCACCGGCCCTGATTTCCGGAAAACGCTACGAACTTTCCGGTTGGCGCTATCCGATGATTGAGCAAAGCGGCGTTATCCTGAAATCCTCCTCCAACAAGCAGCTGGCCGGGGCCTTCCTGGCATTTCTGAAAACCCCTGAAGCCAGTGCCATCTTCAAGCGCCATGGTTATCTGGCTCCGCCGCCGGACTTCCCTTTGGGAGAAGCGCAATGAACCTGGAAGCGCTATTCCTCTCCTTGCGGCTGGCCGCGACCGTCGCCATCCTTCTTCTCGCGATCGCCCTTCCGTTGGCGTACGGACTGGCCTTCAGTACCTGGCGCGGAAAATTTCTCGTTGAATCCGTCGTCGCGCTGCCGCTCGTGCTTCCTCCCACTGTTCTCGGATTCTACGCACTCGTCGCTATGGGTCCGCGCGGCCCGCTCGGAAAAATGTGGCAATCTCTCTTCGGCCATCCGCTGGCCTTCACATTTGCCGGACTGGTGCTTGCTTCGATGCTGTACAGCCTGCCGTTCGCCGTGCAGCCGCTCGTCGCTTCTTTTGAATCGCTGGACCGCCGCCTGCTCGACGCCTCCGCGGTCCTCGGCGCAGACCGCGCGCGCACTTTTCTGCGCGTCATTCTTCCGCTCGCGTGGCCCGGTCTTCTCACCGCGCTGGTACTCAGCTTCGCGCACACGCTGGGCGAATTCGGCGTCGTCCTGATGGTTGGAGGCAATCTTCCCGGCATTACCCGCACCGTCTCCATCGATATTTACGATCGGGTCCAATCGCTCGACTACGCATCGGCTCACGAAACTGCGCTGCTCCTGCTGCTTGTCTCGTTTGTGGTGCTCTCGATTGTTTACGGCGTGAACCGCCGTGTGTGGTCGCCCTGGCCGGTGAAATAAATCTTGTTATGTTGAATGTTCAAATTCGCAAGCAGTTTCGCTTGAATGGCGCAAAGCCCTTCATCCTTGATGTCGCCGCATCCTTTGAAGCTGGCTTTACGGTCCTTTTCGGTCCTTCCGGCGCCGGAAAATCCACCCTGCTCGATTGCATCGCTGGTCTGCAGCAGCCGGACTGCGGCGAAATCCGCCTTGAAGAAAGACTGTACTTCGACAGCGCGCGGAATATCTCACTTGCGCCCCAGCGCCGGGAACTGGCGTATGTCTTTCAATCGCTCGCACTCTTTCCCCATTTGTCTGTCGAACAAAATATCCGGTACGGAATTGCAAAACTGGCGGGGGCGCAGCAAAAGGAGCGCACACTGAGGATTGCAACCGTTTTTCGCATCGAGAACCTTCTGTCCCGGCGTCCGGCCGAACTTTCCGGCGGTGAAAAGCAGCGCGTTGCCCTCGCCCGCGCACTGGTCACCCGCCCGAGCCTCCTGCTCCTCGACGAGCCACTTACAGGCCTGGACGCGGCCCTGCGACGCTCCATCCTGGAAGATCTTCGCGCCTGGAATGCCGCAAACCGAATTCCGATTGTTTATGTCACGCACAATCGTGAAGAGGTGGATGCGATCGGCGAGCGTGTCGTCACGCTTGTGGAAGGCCGGGTACAGGAGTCCGGCGCGCCCCGCGCCGTGCTCGATGCTCCGCGAAGCATCGAGCTTGCCAACGCGGCTGGTTTTGAAAATGTTCTCCGCGCCGTTGTGGTCGAGCACCGTCCCTCGGACGGCGTCATGCGCGTTGCGCTTGATCACGCCGCCTGCGAAATCGAAATCCCGTTTGGGGAGGCCGCGCCCGGCGACGAAGTCCGCGTCGCCATCCGCGCCGGCGATATTCTTATTGCCACCGAAGCGCCGCACTTTCTCAGTGCCCGCAACATTCTTCCCGGCACCATCGAATCCCTGGAGACCCGCGGCACTATGGTCGCTCTCCGCGTGAAAGCCGGCGCCGTCTTTCAAGTTCACGTCACTCCTGGAGCAGTCCGCACCCTCGACCTCTCTCCCGGCCTCCTGGTCTGGCTGGTGATCAAGACTCACTCCTGTCATCTCGTCCGCTAAGAGTCAGATTTCTTCAGAATGCCTCCTTTCTGCCGGCCCCGCGAAATTTGAAAGGCGCATCTCCGTCCATCGCCTTTGTCTCTGATATTATGTCCTTACGTTCTGTGAGGTCAGTCGTGCCCTCAAAAAAGTCCAACGGAAAGCCTTCTCCCAAGCCTCTCCGTGCGCGCCACGCGGAACGGGCTGACTCCAAATCCAAACCGGGGACGAGGCTGCAGGAAGTCCTGAAGAGCGCCGCCAACATTTTTTTCGCCAAGGGATTCCATGCCACTTCGATTGAAGACGTTGCGCGCGACGTCGGCATGCTCAAGGGCTCGCTCTACTACTACATCAAATCCAAGGATGATCTTTTGTTCCAGTTGCTGCTTGCAGGTATTGAAGATGGCGACGCCTACATCGCGCAGCACATTGACCCCGAAGGCGAGCCGGTGCAGGAGCTCGAACGCGCAATCCGCGCGCAGATTGATTACATCATCCAGAACAAGGTCCCCTTCGGATTGTTCCTGCACGAATTCGATTCGCTATCCGGCAAGCGCCAGCACAAAGTGATCGCGGTGATGTCGCGTTACAACAACCGGTTTGTGGATCTGGTGAAGCGTGGGCAGGAGCAGGGGAAACTGATCGAAGGCGAGCCGTGGCTCATCGTCAACGGGATTCTCGGTATGTGCAACTGGTTGTATCGGTGGTATGACACCGACCACGTCTCGGACCCCGAACAGATCAAGCAGGTCTTCCTCAATATGCTGATGAACGGGATACGAAAGTCCTGAGCCGTTGAGCGCGGAGGCAAAGTCTTCACTTTTGCGGCGCCGGCTTACCTCTCCAACGCAAATTTTCTCGGGTTGTTGGCACCGGAAAAGCGGGAGCTTCGCTCCCGCACTCAAAAAAAAAATCGCCACTCTTTTACGGCAGCAAACCAAACACCGCGACCGTGGTGCCGGTGCCGAAGTAGACTCTTCCATTTGCGACCATTGGCGTAATGAAATGTCCTCCGACATTGGCGAAAGAATCGCGGCCCCCCGCGGCCGTGGCGGAGTCATAGAGCAGTTTGGTCAAGTCCGTGGCGTCATAGGCAAGAAAATTCCTGGACTCGCGATCGAGGGCCCAGACGATTCCATTTGCCGTGCCGTTTGCCGATGCGCTCGCGACCGTCCCGTTGCTGCCGAAAGTAAACGCTGTTTGGGAAGTGGGCGAGGCGCTGAGTTTCGCCTGTGAAACGGTAAAAGCCTGCAGATGCATGTTCGAGGGGCCGATGTACACGCGGCCGTTGAAATAAATGGGCGACGAAAAATTCTCATGTCCGTTGGCGGCAAATTCCTGGTAGACGTTATCCGCCATGGCGCTGTACTGACCCATGTTGTCGCGGTCCACTACGTACATCTTCCCGTCTTTGCCGGCAACAAACGCCAGGTGCCGGGTCACGCTGCCGCTGTCAACGAGATCCGGAAGAAGCAATGCCGCAGCCGAACCCAAATCTTCGTCGAGGTTGTCGTCGCTGATGGCGATGGAAGGCGCAAAATAATCCGCGACGGCGAGCGGCACACTCGCTCCAAGTTTCACGAACGTGTCGCCATAGTCGTTGCTGATTCCAGGCGTATTTCCTCCAGAGGCGTTGCCGGTCGGGAAGTACACATGGCCGGTGGGATCCGCCGCCAGGCCGCCACCGCCCAGCCAGATTCCGGCCTTGCCGCTATTCGGTACCAGGTCAATGGCCCCCGCTTGTGCCAGCGTGTCCGCACTAAAGGCGATCACCCAGCCGGAATAGCTGCCGCAATCCCCGTCGTAACCGGACCACGCGGTGTAAATCCGGCCGCCGCTTTCGAGCAGCGCCGCCCGCTCCTGTTGCAGGTGAGACTGGAACGTTACCGTGCCTCCGCCACTCTTGGGGAAGGTGGCGGTGATCGCGGCCGGCCCGTTAAAGAGTTCCGCGCCCGTGGCCAGATTCAAGGCGTGCAGCCGGTGAGTTACAGTGCCGCTGCCGTTCTTCGAACTTGCCACTACATAAATCGCGTTGCGCGAGCGGTCAATCACCGGCGTGGACATGACGCCCACCGGATTGATGTACCCGCATCCGGCATCGGAAGGAGTCAGCGGCACATCGCCGGCCGGAAGAACCTTCGTTTTCCAAAGGACGGTCGCCGCAGCTCCGCTGATGCTGTCGGCATCCACCGCGTAGACGCTGTCGTTTTCCGTCGCGAAGTAGAGAACATTCTTGTTGCCCGCTCCGGGAATCGCCACCTGGTTCAAAAAGAGAATCTGCCCGTCAATCTGCCCATCCACGCTGAATTCCGCGACTTTGCCGAAGGTCGTCGAATTCACATTGCCTGGCGCCAGTGTCAATTCGTTTGTATTCGTCCCGGTGCGCATAGCGTCGTAATGGTGCGTGACCACATCCGATGCGTTGGAGGACGTTGCTGTCACGGTGAGGGTATCATTGGGGCTGACCACACTCCCCAGGGTCGCGGTGATTTCTGTCGTACCCAGCGCAACACCTGTTGCCAGTCCGGTTGCAAGCCCGATCGTCGCGAACGAAGAACTCGACGAAGCCCAGGTCACGCTGCTGGTGATATTTTTGGTGGAATTGTCGCTATAGGTCCCGGTCGCCGTGAACTGCAGCGTATTTCCGATTGCGATGCCCGGCGACGCTGGCGTGACGGCAATCGATTTCAACGTTACGGTTGCCGCAGTCACGGTCAGGGGATCGTTTGGACTGACGATGCTGCCTTGCGTGGCAGTGATTTGCGTAATCCCGGTAGCAACGCCGGTGGCCAGGCCGGTAGTGGAGTTGATCGTGGCGAACGCAGTGTTCGAGGACTTCCAGGTCACGCCGGTGGTGATGTTTTTTGTGGAGTGGTCACTGTAAGTTCCTGTGGCTGTGAACTGTTGTGTGTTTCCGGCAACGATGGACGGGGAAGCCGGGGTCACCGCGATGGATTTCAAGGTCACTCCCGCGGCGTTTACGGTCAGCGTTGCCGTGCTACTGGTCATGCTGCCTTGTGTGTTGCTCACCACGACATCAAACTTCGCGCCATTGTCGCTGCTCGTGGTGGCCGGCGTCGTGTAGGCGCTTGTTGTCGCGCCGCTGATATTCGCGCTGTTCTTTTGCCACTGGTAACTCAACGGCGCGGAGCCTGTGGCGCTCACGGAAAAAGTGGCGGTCTGCCCTGCGGTGACGGTAGCGTTGGCGGGTTGCACGGCAATGCTGGGCTCAGTCGTAACAACCGTATGGTTCGGCACCGAACTGCAGCCAGCCAGGACAAGAAACGAAGAGAAAAACAGGATCAAACAGGAAGAAGTCGAAAGCTTCACAACACTGTCTCCGATCATAATCAACGCCCTTGCTTTAAATTCCCAGGATGAGCAACGAACGATTCGGGCGTCGCGAATTTTCGAAGGCGGGGGTCACCCATCATAACAAACTGATTTGCAATTTTGCGAGCGTTTTGGCGGGTGAGCCGCGTATTTGGACGCTTTTTCCGGCTGTTCATGTTGAAACATGAATGTCTCTGACGGGGAATCCCCGCAAAGGGTTCAGGGAAATCCTGCAACGAGAAAGATTGGAGATCCGGGGTTGCACATTCTTTGCGGGTCGGGAACAATCTATAGGAAACACCAATCCGAAAGTTTCTGAGCGAAGAATGAAGCCAAAACTTGTGAGTTCTCTCGACGCGGCGATTGCGGATATTCCGGATGGCGCGCGGATCATGTTCGGCGGATTTGGCGGCGCCGGCTTTCCGAATAATCTGATTCAGGCGTTGTCGAAAAATGGCGTCAAAAATATCACCGCCATCAGCAACAACTGTGGCACACGCGAAGGCGAACTCGGCGTCATGTTCAAAAACGGGCAGGTGAAGCACGTCATCTGTTCGTTTCCCGGACCGCACGCGAATTATTTTCAGGAGCGTTTTGCGAAAGGAGAAGTTACCTGTGAGCTGGTGCCGCAGGGGATTTTGTGCGAACGCATGCGCACCGCCGCCGCGGGACTGCTCGGTTTTTACACCACGGTCGGCGTCGGCACAGAAGTCGCCCTTGGCAAGGAAGAACGCGTGCTCGACGGCCAGCGCTGCATCCTGGAACTGCCGATTCATGCGGACTACGCGCTGATCAAGGCGCAGAAGGCGGATGAACTCGGCAACCTCACCTACCGGCTGGCGGCGCGTAATTTTAATCCGATCATGGCCAAGGCGGCGAGATTTACGATCGTGGAAGCGGAAGAAATTGTTCAGGTGGGCGCGATTCCGCCGGAGGATGTGATCACTCCCGCGATTTTTGTGCACCGCATCGTGCACGCGAAAGGAATGCGCTTCGCCGGATGATGCCGGGAAGAAAACTGCCATGACCGAAAAAAACAGACTCACCCGCGAGCAGATTGCCCAGCGCGCCGCGCAGGAGCTTTATGATGGAGCATACGTAAATCTCGGCTGGGGGATTCCGAATCTCATGGCGGACTACCTGCCCAAAGGGCTCACCATTTATTTTCACAGCGAAAATGGAATTCTGGGCATGGGCCGCCGCGCGAAAGCCGGCGAAGAAGATTTCGATCTGGTTGACGCCATGAAGGTTCCGGTCACTCTGATTCCCGGCGCCTCGATCTTTCACCAGGCCGATGCGCACCTGATGACCCGGGGTGGGCATCTGGACATCGCGGTGCTCGGCGGGTTCCAGGTTTCCGAAAAAGGGGATCTTGCCAACTGGAAAATTCCCGGATCGAAAGGCAGCGGCGGCATCGGCGGCGCGATGGATATTGCTTCTGGCTCGAAAAAACTGATTGTCTGCATGGAGCACAACACCAAGGAAGGCGCGCCGAAGATCGTGAAGACCTGCACTTACCCGCTGACCTGCGTCGAATGTGTGGACACCGTCGTCACCGATCTGGCGGTGATTGATGTGACCGCCGAAGGACTTTATTTACGCGAAGTGGCACCGGGATGGACCGCGGACGAAGTACAGGCGCGCACCGAGGCAAAACTGATTGTGCGCAACGCAGTGCCGCAAATGAAATTGGCGTGAACTGTAGCTCACCCCTTCAGGGGTGAGTCTTTGTCTGCGTCTGGGCAATCGTGCTATGGGAATGAAACCCCTCAGGCCTGAAGGCCTGAGCTACATTCTTGCTGCGCCGCGGGCGACTAGGTGGTGGTCCTGCGTACGGATCATCAGCACCAGGTTGTCCGTCAGCGGCACGCCTTCGCTTGGCACGTCAAACTCCACCAGCCATTCCAGGCGCTTCGGCAATTCCTGTTCCAGCCCGTGCGAGTACCAGGCTACCGGATGCACCTCTGCGCCTTTCTTCACGATTCCTTTGATGGGGCGGAGCTCCAGCGCGCGCTTCCAGAAAAATTGCAGACGGAGGCTGCTGATCACTTCCTCGGTCAGGTACACGCGGGAGTTGGTTTGCTGCATGCGCGGGTCGCAAGGCGTGTCCGTGAAAGAGAGGGTCAGTTGCAGCGTTTTCGGGAATTCGGTGACGATGTCGTTGCCGCGGCGATAGATCGTGCCGGAGTTGGTGTCCTCACGCTTCAGATTTTCGAAAAAATCCTCCGCCGTCACGTGGCCTCTTATGCGGAAACAAGCGCCGCCGGGAATCTCGCCTTCGGTATCCAGGAAAATGCCGCCGTCATAGCTCCAGGTGTTTTTGTCGCGGTGGGGCGGATTGGGCTGCGCGGTGGCCGGAATAAAGGCGGTCGCGAGCGTCAGGGTCCACGCGGCGACGAACCGAATTTGCGTCCTGCAAAGCATGAACACCCTCGTTCGCTGCCAGTTTACTCCTCAGGGGGCCGCGCGGAGTAGAAAACTGAACTTGTCCACGCTGCACAGTTTTTTGCCGGTCCCTTCGGGCTTGCACTTGGCCTTGCCGGCTTGCAGGTTCGCAAATGCCTGTACCAGCGCGGGCAGAACGTCTGGCTGCGCAACGGGAATATTGTGGGCGCCCAGAACCGTTTTTATTTCCGGGGCAAGGGCGGCGAGGCGTGCGATGGATTTTTCATACGCCGCGAGATCCGTTTCCGGACGATACAGCCAGATCGGGGCGGGGTAATAGGTGTCGCCGGTGAAGAGCAATCCGTTTTCGCGATCGATCAGCGCGATGGCATCCGGCGTGTGGCCGGGAGTGGAGATTACTTCCACGGTGCGGCCGCCGAGCTTGATCTTGAATCCGTCGTGGATGAAAAAGGAAACGTGCCAGGGCTTGGTTTGATACGTCTTTGGATCAAAACCTTTCGGTAGATTGCCGCAGATTTCGCCCGGGGCGATTTCCGCCTGCGCATCGGCCGTCGAGCCTTTGGCATTCTCGCGGGTGAAGGCGGTGTCCATGCCGAAGATGGAACTGAACTGCCAGTTGCCGCCGACGTGGTCGTCGTGGGTGTGCGAGTTCAGAACGACGACGGGGAGCGAGGTGAGCCGGGAAACGATTCTCTTGATATTGCCGATGCCCATGCCGGTATCGAAGAGCAACGCCTGCTTCTGCCCGGCGATCAAATAGGAAATGGTTTCTTCCGACTGGTGCGGCTCGTAAATCGCGAACGTCCGCGGCGCCACCTTGTAGACTTCAAACCACGGGTCGTCGGGCAGAACGCGCTGGAGCGATTGATACTCCGGCCTCGGCAGCGGCTTGCACCATTCGGGAATATCACTTTTCGTTTGCGCGAAAAGAGACGGACTTAACACATAGGTCACAGAGATTGGAGCGCAGAGTACACAGAGAAGAACACAAACAGATCCCGGCTTTTTCATTTCGCCGATCCTGAAACGAAGATGGATTTGGGCAGCATCATGTGCACGCCTTTGTTGCCGTCGACAAGTTCGGTGATGTGCAGGTCGGCGGCGACGCTCGAGAGCATGTAGGCATCATCGCGCGAAAGATGTTTTTCCGTTACCAGGAAATCGATCATCTCGCGCACGGCCAGCGTAGCGCAGGCATTCAGGTCATCGTTCAGGCCCATGGTGATGTAGTGCGTGGGCGTTTCGGCGCGCGGCCACCTCAGATGCATGTCTTTGCGCACGACCAATTGAAACGTGCCGATAAGGGAAGTTTCTAGCGCGGTGATGTCCACTTCGCCGTCGCCCTGGCCAGCGTGGCCGTCGCCAACTTCGAAGAGCGCGCCGGGCGCATGCACGGGAATATAGAGCGTGGTGCCGGCGACGAGGTCCTTATTGTCCAGATTCCCCGCCATAACCCACGGCGGAGCGCTGTTGAAACGGCCCGCGCTTTCCGGCGGCGCGTCGCCCATGCTGCCGAAAAAGGGATGCAGCGGAATCTCGATGCCCGGCGCGAATTTCGCCACCATGCGCTTTTCATCCAGCGGAATGATTTTGATTTTTGAGTAAGGATAATCGTCGGGCAGATAGCCGCGCCCCGCGCCGAAGGCGTTGTAGGCGTAAGGAATCGCCAGCTTGATCGCCAGGATTTTCACTTCCAACACGTCGCCGGGTTCCGCGCCTTCGATGTAAACCGGCCCGGTAAGAATGTGCCCGCCGGGGCCTTTGTCCTTCACCTGGTCCGTGATGTCGCGCAGCGATTGCTCCACGTGATCCGGCGGCACGCCCGCCTCTTCCAGCCGCTTCGGGCTGTTGGTAATCAGCGTCTGAATCTCCACCGTGTCGCCCGACTTCACACGCAAAACCGGCGCCGCCTTCGCATCGTAGTAACCCCAAGCCACAGTCTTCGGTGTCGGCTTCAGCGCGTACGTTGCCGGTTGCGCGCCAATCTGCGTCGATAATGGAAAAGTCGCGATTAGCCCCACGAGCAGAATTCGCCTTTTCATCCAGCCTCCCTGCTCTCTAATACTGCCTCGTGTATTGAAATCAATCCTTACTTACCTCGGAGGCCGACATAAGAGGAAGAATCTGTGACGCCAGTCCCCGCACCGTCGCACGAAATTCATCGGAAACCGTAAACGTACCATCGGGTTCAATCCCAGAAATTCTGAAAAGAGGTTTCAGCTCAGGCAAGGCGGAATTGTTCGAACACCAAAGTTTGTAAAGTGTGCGGTACTGCTCGTACG
>DASSGJ010000537.1:0-7806 GCA_035693545.1 Candidatus Acidiferrum sp. | reverse complement strand
GCGCGTGTTTGCGAGAGCAGAAGTGATCCGTTGGAAGGGGTCGAACAACGACGAGGTGGATGGCGTCCTGCACTATCCGGTGAGCTACGAGGCCGGGAAAAAGTATCCGCTGATTACCGCGATTCACGGCGGCCCAACGGGCTCTGACATGGATTTCTGGGACAACAGCTGGGCGTACCCGCTGCAGTTGTTGACGCAACGCGGCGCTTTTGTTCTGCAGGTGAACTATCACGGCAGCGGCAACCACGGATTGAAATGGGTGGAATCGATCTGCTGCGGCAAGTATTACGACCTGGAGACGCCGGACATCAACGCGGGTGTGGATTTCCTGATCGAAAAGGGATTCGTGGATGCAGACAAGGTGGGGACGCTGGGCTGGTCGAACGGATCGATTCTTTCGACGAGCCTGCTGGTCACTTACCCGGACCGCTACAAAGCGGCGAGCGTCGGCGCGGGCGACGTGGAGTGGATCAGCGACTGGGGCAATGTGATTTTCGGCGATTCCTTCGATTCGTATTATTTCGGCAAATCGCCGATGGAAGATCCGGACCTGTATATTCGCAAGTCTCCGTTTTTTAAAATGGACAAAATCAAGGCGCCGGTGCTGATTTTCCATGGCACCGCCGACAACAACGTGCCGCCCGCGCAAAGCTGGTCGTATTTTCGCGCGTTGCAATACTACGGAAAGGTGCCGGTGAAGTTCGTGATGTTCCCCGGCGAGCCGCACGGGCCGCGCAAGCTGACTCACCAGATGCGCAAGGTCGAGGAGGAGATGGCGTGGTTCGACAAATATTTCTTCAAGACAGAAAAGCCCATCAACGAAGCGCTGAAAGAAGGATCGCCTCTGGAAGCCCTGTTCCGCAACAAGAATATTTCTCGAAGTCATGGTTCGTATGGCACGGAAGTAAAACCGTCCAGTGCCGCGGTGGAACGGAAATCTCCCGGCAATTGGATCCTGATACCCGAACTGGTCAAGCGCGGCGATCTGGAAATCGGCCGTTTTGAAGTTACGCACTCTCAGTACCTCGAATTTTTGTGGAAACGGGCGGTTCAAATTGAAGATGATGAGACGCCTGAAAAAAAGAATCTTCCTCAAAGCAACGTGTCGCTGGAGGATGCGAAGGCGTACGCAGCCTGGCTGAGCCGAGAAACGAAACAGACTTGGCGTATACCATACGAAGATGAAGTGAAACCTCTATATGAGCATCGTGAGAACGAAAACACCCTCGACTACTGGGCCGGTTATGCTCCAAATCCCGATGACACCGTTCGGCTCCGCGAGAAGGCAAAAGAGCTAAAAGGCCCCCACCCACTGCTGAAAACAGTTGGAAGTTTCGGGGCGCAGGGCAAAGACGATGAGGAGCCCATTTTCGACTTGGGCGGAAACGTTGCCGAATGGGTTCAGACGCGCGATGGCAAAGGCAAAGTGATCGGCGGCAGCGCCGACTGTCCGGCGGATCCGAAGGCAAATTGCGCGCCAGCGCCGGAATACGTTGGATTTCGAGTCGTGCGTGGCGGCACGAAACCCTAGCATGAAACTGAGCCTCGAAAAAAGAGGGAGCGGGCCGGTGAGAAAGTGTGTTCAGACGAAGGCCCCGGTCCTGGCGATGATGGTGCTTGCACTGGCACCCTTTGCTTTTGGCGGCCAGCTTACGAACGACGACATCGAGTTTCGAAAGAAGGTGTATGCGAACAAAACAGGCGATCGCTTGCCGTATCGCCTGTTTGTGCCGCTGGGCTATGACGCGAACCGGAAATATCCGATGCTGCTGTGGCTGCATGGAGGCGACGGCCGAGGCAGCGACAACGCGAAGCAATTGAACGGCGGGAATCAGATTGGCACGCATTTCTGGGCCGGCAAGGAAGTGCAGCTGAAATTTCCCATGTTTGTATTGCTGCCGCAGTGCCCTTCCGGCGACAACTGGTCCGACCCGGACCTGAACCAGCCGACGAAATGGCTTGAATTGACGGTGAGTGCGCTCGCCGACGTGGAAAAAGAATTTTCGATAGATCCAGACAGGATTTATCTGGCGGGACAATCCATGGGCGGGCTGGGTGCGTGGTCGGCACTGCAGGCGTATCCGGGCAAGTGGGCCGCGGCGATGATCATGTCGGCGTACGACAATTTCACCGATATTCACGCGGTGGTGAACACGCCGCTCTGGGTGTTTCAGGGCGAAGAAGATGACAGCGTGCCGGTCCTGCTGGTGCGCGAAATGATGAAGCAGCTTAATAAAGCGCATGCGAATCTGCGCTACACGGAATACCGAAAGACTGGCCACGATGTGTGGAAGAAGGCGTTCGCCGAGCCCGACTTGCTGGAGTGGCTCTCTGCACAGAAACGCGGCCAGACCGCGGGAGGCCAAGTTGGCTCTCGCGCAGGGGCCGCAACGCATTAAACTTGAATGCATGAGCGACTTCAAACCCACCGAACGCACGCAGGTCAAACGGCTGCCGAAACGCGGCAAATATGAGCGGGAAACGGTTTTTGCGATTCTCGACGAAGGATTCGTGTGCCACGTCGGCTTCAGCGTCGACGGCCAGCCTTACGTCATCCCGACGAATTACGGCCGCTCGGGGGACACTCTTTACCTGCACGGCAGCGCGGCCAGCCGGATGTTGCGCACGCTGAGCGAAGGCGTCCCCGTAAGCGTAACCGTAACGCACGTGGACGGATTGGTGCTGGCGCGGTCGGCGTTTCATCACTCGGTGAATTACCGCTCGGTGGTGATTCTGGGAACGGCGCGGCTGGTGATGGATCCGGCGGAAAAGATGGAAGCGCTGCGGGTGTTTACCGAGCACGTGATGAAGGGTCGCTGGGACGATGTCCGCCAGCCGACCGAGCAGGAATTGAAAGCCACCATCGTACTGGCGTTGCCGCTCGAAGAGGTGAGCGCCAAGGTCCGCACTGGCGGGCCGGTAGACGATGAGGAAGATTATGCTTTGCCGGTGTGGGCCGGCGTCCTGCCGCTTGAAACCGTCGCGAAAGAGCCGCTGCCGGATGCACAGCGAAAAAAAGACGAGCCTATTCCGGATTACCTGAAGAACTATTCCCGTTAGAAAACCGTGCAGTACCGAAGGCTTGGATCAGGAACAGAGAAGAGCGTGCCAGAATTTCTGCCCCGCGGCATGCCTACGGCAGCTTGCTGGCGATCTGTGTTACGACGGGCATGGAGGCTGCCCCCCGATGCAATTCCAGCAACAGCATGCGGCTGTCGGAGTAGTAGGGCTGCCCGGTGGCCGTCTGCGCGCCAGTTACCGGCTGCGGGCAGTTCATGTACTCTTCGCGCGTGAGTCGCTTCGCTTGCGAAAGATTCCCGGCGATGAAGTCGCGCTCGGCGTCTACATTTGGGTCGATCCGGTGGAAGAGCCGGAACTTGCGCTTCACAAAGTGAATTGAAATATCGTGCGTTGCCGCGGCTACCCACAGCGGGACGCCGTCCACCAACCGGCCGGTATTCCAGATTCGCAGATGATGGCGCCGCGAAACGATGGAAAGCGGATCCGGCAAAGCGTAGGAGTAATCCTGGGCTCTTCCAAAAACGTACAGCCGGTCCATCGGCAATTTTGTGTAATGCCCGCGCTGCCAGAGCAGGTGCCAGAAGATCAATCGCTTGGACTTTTCGACTTTCAGCCAACCGGCCTGGGCAAAGGCTTCTTGCAAGTCCTCTTCCCTGGCCTGGAAAATCAGGTTGAGCATGTCGCCCTCGCGGCCATCTGCGTTGGTTACGCGCGACGGCAACATCTTGAGCATTTCGCTGAGACCGGAAACATTTTCCTCCGCAGGCGGCAATCCGGCGATCTCGACTGAGGCATCATTCCGCGTGTACGCCGTCAACTCTGTGCCCTTGAGCACGGTGCTGTCCCGGCCGCGCGACAACATAAAAGCCGGCGCGACAGGGAAATAAATCGCCGCAGCGATGGCCATCGCCACTCCCATCCGGATGGTGTGCGACCTTCCCTTGAACTCCTTGCGTGCAACAAGGGAGACGCTGTCACCGGTCGCGAGCTCGACAGAATCGAGCTTGATGATCAGGTCGCCGCCCATTCCCAAGGGTCGCTTCCCTTTCACGCCAATGACCGAACCCTCGGCCCGTGCGCCTACACTGATTACCGTGAAGCCTTCCGATTGGACGTCTCTTGTAACGATAAAGCTGACCCGATCGCCCTTGTGGGCGCGCGCGGACGAAATTGTCTGCACCGATTGCAGTTCTACCGGGGTCCCGGCCGGTAGGAAAAGTTCGTCACGGCCTGCGGGCAATCCCTGGCTGAAAAGAGCATGCGGCAACAGCAGGAAAAGTGTGCACACCGGCAGGGCAAAGCGTTTTATCCAGGACATCAAGCGGAGCCTTTCTCTTTCGGGCAAGCCGTTCTTAACCCTTCCAGACGAATTTTCCACAGGAACACGGAACGGTTTCCGTGGGGAGTTTCTTTTCCATGGGTTGCCGGCAAACTGGACAATTTCTGAGCCACATATTCATACCTGGCATTTCTCTTGCGAATCGGATTTCTGACAAGACCAGTGTGTGCCGCCGCGCGCCGTGTGTCTGTTGCAATACGCACATAGGTCTTACTGTCCGTTAGTGAACGGAGCGCTGCTCCGAATGGCGGGGGACGGTACTGTTTGGTAGAGTAACGACCGCGGAATCCGGTCGTTCCCTCGGAGGGCAAAATGTCCGATGAAAACGTGGCTTTGGGAAGGCGATGGTTCGAGGAAGTGTGGAATCAGAAGAAGAGCGCAGCTGTGGCGGAGTTTCTGGCAGCGGACGCGGTGATGCATGGGATCAGCGAAAACGGCGAGGATGTTCGCGGGACGGAAGGATTCCTGGCGTTGCACGCGAAGCTGCTGAGCGCGTTTCCCGACATGCAGTTCACGCTGCACGACTGCTTCGGCTCCGGCGACAAGATCGTGGTGCGCTGGACGGCGACGATGCGGCATACCGGGCCCGGCCTGGGAATCGAGGCGACTGGCGCCGAAATCAAGCTGCGGGGAATGGGAATCGCGCGGATTGCCGACGGCAAAGTGCAAGAGACCTGGGATAACTGGGACCGCATGGCGATGTTCGAGCAGATTGAAGCCGCGGTGAAGGCGCAAAGCGCGAGCGCTTAACGCGGCGGGTTAGTGCCGGGTTTCGTCATGTTATTTGGCTTTTGCGCCGGAGAATGCAGAGGCCACTCCCAGCGCAATGAGTGCGCCGCCGGAGACTTTGCGTTGAGTGCTGCGCAGGCGCAGGTTGCCGCGAAGGCGGCTTCCAAATGTTCCAGCGACCGTTGCCCAGATTGAGTCGCTTACCCATCCCATCAGCGCGAACAGGACGCCCAGCTCAAAGATTTGCAGCGTTGCGTGGCCCCGGGAAGGGTCAACGAACTGCGGCAGAAACGCGAGGAAGAAAAGAGCGGTCTTGGGATTGAGCAAGTTGACCAGAACTCCCTGGCCAAAAATACTGCGCAGACTGCGCCGCTCGCCCGAAGAATCGAGCGCTGCCGTGTCGCTGCCGCGCAGGGTGCGGATGCCCAGATAAATCAAATAGGCGGCGCCGGCGTATTTCACGAAGGTAAAAGCGGAAGCCGAGGAAACCAGCAGGGCGGAAAGGCCGAGCGTGGCTGCCGCAACGTGAAATAACGTGCCAACCGCAATACCCATAGCCGAGACGAGACCGGCGGCGCGGCCCAGGCCGATGCTCCGGCTGGTAATGTAAAGCACCGCCGGACCCGGAACCAGAAGCAGGAGCATGGCTCCGGTCATAAACAGAACCAGAGATGAAGGAGCGATGAGCATAAGGATGGGGATTGCGCAGGACTAGTGGCAGCTGCAACCGCCACCGCAGCAGCCGCCTCCGCCGCCGGAGAATCCGCCGGATGGGGCGGAAGAGCTACCGTTGCCTGCCGTGGCAAAGACGGAAAGCTGGATTGTGGCTTTCTTGCTGGAGCACTTGGGGCAGGAGATTTCCTGCTGTTTGTTGATCACAATCTTTTCGAAGTGTTCCTTGCAGTCTTCGCAGATGTATTCGTAGATCGGCATGGCCTTCCTCGGTCGTGGTTACCTTATTAATTATAGCAATTTTGCGGGGAAAAAGTGCGTTTACCAGCGGCTTAAGCGCCAAATCGTTCGGCGGCGCGGGCTTTGGCTTTTGCGGCTTCTTCTTCGCGGTTTTTTGGAGGAGCGGTGGTTTCGAGCGATTGCAGGAGCCGGAGGGAGACATTCGCGATTTCGTCGATGGCATTGAGGAACGCGGTTTCGTTGGCCTTCGAAGGCTTGTTGAAGCCGGTGATTTTCCGCACGAATTGCAGGGAAGCTGCTCGGACCTCGTCCGGGGTGACAGGCGGCTCAAAATTATAGAGCGTCTTTATATTTCTGCACATGCACCAAACTCCTGCCGAACATACTAATCGAATAGCACCTTATCGTCACCCGGGGGTGCTGGTAGTAATGCCAGAGCCAGGGTTAGTGCTTCGAGGGGATTGAGTCCATGGGCAGATAGAGATCGGCCTCTACATTCTGATCGTGAAGGCGCTTCGCGAGCCCCCTCGCACTTTGGAATAACGGATCCTGCTGAGTCAACCAGTCCAGGTCGATCACGGTGGAACTGCAGGCCGGAGGAGGATCGTCGAGAAGCCTCGCTGAGAGGGGACCTCCGCTACTCTGACTGAACAGGAGTTTTCCGTCCAGGTTTTGGAGTTCAAGTTCGTAATTCAACATGCGTTTTTCTATTGGCACTTTTATTCGTTGAAGAATGACATGGATCTTCAGATCGGGTTGACCGCTTTCATCGATTCTAAATCCGTGAGATGTCAGTTGCCTCGGCAAATCATCCCAAAAATGACTAGATATTTCATTCTTACTGGCTGGATCAACCCAGACGGTCTTTGCGTCTGGAAATTTGGCGCGCAGGTTCGCGCTAAGATTCTCCGCGTCGTTGGTGAACAGCTCGGTTGTCTCGGAATCGCTAACAGTGGAACATTCGTCTTTTATTTCTCTTCCACCATTGACGATCAGCTCGGTGGTTCTCAATCCAGCACTTAAATTGCCTTTTTCAGTCGTGAGGGTGAAATTTGCAAAGAGAACGGCGTCCGCTTGTTTGGGGAGATTAACAATTTGAATGCCCCGATCCTCCAAGGCAAATTCAAGATAACTCAAAAACCGATGCACCACTTTCGGGTCACCAGCCAGCTCGGGGTAGATCTTGGTGATTCTGGGAGGCCTCTCACCGCGCGGCTTTTTTGTCTGAGACATCGCTGGTGAAACAGAAATCACGAACCAATTTGTCAGAAGGGCCAAAATCGCAATGACGTTGGCGGCCAATCGGAAATGCTGGTTGCTCTGTTTACGCCGAAAAACACTTGGGGCTGGCATCAGGTTCAACGTTTACCGTTCCATTCTTCCACCGGATGTGTCCACGCGATAATATCACTCATCGGAGACCCGGTGTGCCAGTCGGACAACGAGGCAAATGCAGCCAGCGACAAAAAGAAACGGCCCCGAGTTGGTCGGGGCCGCTTTGGAGGCTGTGGTGGCGTTTAGGAAAGCCTCAGGCCTGAAGGCCTGAGCTACAGGCTTAGTCGCCGGCTACGGCTTCGGCGGCAGCTTCCTTGGACTTGGGAGCTTCGTTGCCGTTGCCATTAGCAGGGGCTATGCCGATGGGCTTGTTCGCGTTCGTGAAGTTTGCCGGAACGGCCTTGGCGATGTCGGAAACCGTGCCGATCTGGACGACCGCCTGTTGCGGCTTCTTCAGGACAAGTTCTTCGTAGATAGCGCGGACACGGGCCTGCTCCTCGAGAGCGGCCTTGCGGCGGATGCGGTTCTCT
>DASSGJ010000536.1:0-5133 GCA_035693545.1 Candidatus Acidiferrum sp. | reverse complement strand
GCGGACGGCTACGGCACACGGGAGGGAGGAGTGCCACACTTTGAATCGGCTCGAGGCCCGGGATCGAGGACAGCCCGGAAATCGCAGTTGCAGCTGAGCGCAACTTTCGAGGCATCGTACCGCCGTACTGGTTATGCCTTCGCGGCCCCTGAAGGGCAATCGGGTGGATGCTGCAAAGCTTGTTGGGGGAATTCCTGTAAGGGATGACCGTCGAAACGCGTGAATTGCCTCGGCCGCGTTATTCTTTGCTCAAATAATCGGCCAGAATCCTGGCGCAGCCTTCCGTCAATTCCTGCTCAGACTTGACGAATGTGTCGGCGAAATAGCTCTCGATATCCAGTTCGGCCGCAAGTTTCTTCTTCACGTAGATGGGAACCACGATCTCAGACTTCACCAGATTGGACCCGGCAAGATAGCGTGAGTCCTTCGAAACGTCTTGCACCACCACAACCTGTCCGCTGCTGGCAGCCGCGCCGCAGAGCCCCCTGCTGAGCGGGATGCGAGCGTTGGGGGTGAAACTGCCCGCGTATGGCCCCACTATCAGATAGCCTGCATCCGCAGGGTCAACCAGATAAAAGCCCACCCAGTTGTAGCGTGCCTTATATTCATGCAGCCGCTTGGCAATCTGCTCCATCAGGGCCTTCGCCGTGGGAGCACTCGCAGCGTATTTTTGCAGTTCCTGTAAAAGCTCGTTCGGCGTCAGCGCCAACCTTTTGACCTCGTCTGGGATTCGGGATCCGCGTCCGGTGAAAGTTTACTTCAGGGCGGCCTTCATGCGCTTGGCGGTTTTTTCCAGTTGTTTCTTCATCTCCTCCACCTGTTTGGAGATGTCCTTCAGCTCTTCTTTCGCTACCTTGCTGGCCGCGGATACTTTGCGAGCCTGGCGGTGCGCTTCACGATTAGCCTTGCCCAGCGCCGCTCCCACTTTCTTGCCGACATCGGTAAGTGCGTTTTTCTTGGCCATGTCATTCCTCCTGACTAGACTTTCATCGTATACCCATTCGGGCCGATTCTGTCCGCCAAAATTGGGACAACACGCAGGGATCCGCGATTGACAGCGCCGAGCCGTGGCGAATACCCTCGAATCACTCCATTCGGAAGCGCAGACTCGGGGGAAATCGCAGATGCGAAGGAACGTAGCGGCATGTTTGGTGAGTACGGCTCTGGCGGCTGGTTCCTTGGGAGGTCAGGAGAAATCTACCCAACCCACAGCCATTCCGGCGACGGAACAAAAGAAACTTCTCTCCCCGGAAAACTTCCTGGAGCTGCGGAGCGTACAGGACCCGCAATTCTCGCCGGATGGCCAGCGTGTCGCTTTTGTAGTGAGCGAACCCTTGAAAAGCGAAAAGCGGATTCGCCACATCTGGCTCTACGACAAGAAAAACAGTACGGCGCGGCAATTCACTTACTCCGAAAAGTCTGAGACCTGGCCACGTTGGTCGCCCGACGGCGCCCGGCTGGCGTTCCTTTCGAATCGCGGCGGCGATGAACAGCAGATTTACGTGCTTAACATGTCGGGCGGTGAAGCCGCTCCGGTAACTAAGGGAAAAGCCAGCGTCAGCGCTTTCGCCTGGTCGCCTGACGGCCAATCCATCGCTTACATCGCGCCCGACCCCAAATCCGAAGCGGAAGAAAAAAAGATCAAGGAGAAAGATGACGCGCGCGTTGTGGATAAGGACGATAAGCAACCCCGCTTGCACATCTTGAACCTGGCGAAAAAGGAAGAGCACGCCGTTACGCCCGCGACGTGGAAAGTTGAGGAGCTCAAGTGGATGCCCGACGGCCAGAGCATCATTGTCCGGGCCACCAACAAGCCTGCGTCCGATTCTTTCGCCGACGGTCTCTATTCCATCTGGCTGCGCGGTGGAATGGACGAACTTCGCGCACCGCATGGCCCTATCAACGATTTGAAAATTTCGCCCGATGGCAAGCTGGTCGGATTTGCGGCGGCGCGCGACGACGGGCCCAGTCCCCACGATCTCTGGCTGATCGGCTCCGAGGGCGGCGTGGCGCGCAATCTCACCGGCGCCAGCCTGGACCGCCCGGTCGGCAACTATTATTGGGCAAAAGATGGTTCGGTGACGCTTGCCTATGCCGAAGGATTCCGCAATAAATTCGCGGTGTATTCCCGCACAGGTGAAAGAAAAGATCTGCCCGATTCGCCTGTAAATCCCGGCGAATTTGATGTGGCTTCCACCGGCGAAATCGCGTTCGTCGGCCAGACCAGCATTGCGCCGCCGGAACTCTGGCTGCGCGATGCCGAGGGCCAAGCGCAACAGGTCACGTACCTGAACGAATCGCTAAAGGCATTTGGATTGGTGGCGCCCGAGTTTTACAAATACAAATCATTCGATGGCGTGGAAATCGAAGCCGCGCTTCTGAAACCTGCGGGCTATGACGGCAAATCCAAGCTACCAACGATCGTGCTTGTGCACGGCGGGCCAACGGGAAACTGGCGCGACGCCGTGGACATCTGGGGGCAACTCCTCGTGGCGCGCGGATACGCGGTGCTGTACCCGAACGTGCGGGGCTCCATCGGCTACGGCGAGAAATTCATCGAGATGAACCGCGCCGATTGGGGTGGCGGCGATTTCAAGGACGTGATCTGGGGCGTCGAAGATGTAGTCACCAAGGGGATTGCGGATCCCAAGCGCCTCGGTATCGGCGGCTGGTCCTATGGCGGCTACATGGCGGAATGGGCCGTGACTCAGACGGATCTTTTCAAGGCGGCTGTCTCTGGCGCCGGTATGGCCAACCTGATTTCCGAGTTCGGCACGGAAAATGGCTCGGCCGAAGACGAATGGTTCTTCGGAACTCCCTATGAGCATCCCGAGCGATTCCTCAACAGCTCGCCCATCCTCTCTGTGAAAAGCGCGAAGACACCCACGTTGATCCTGCAAGGCGAAGCCGACCCGATTGATCCCATCGGCCAGAGCCAGGAACTCTACCGCGGCTTGAAGCGTTACAACGTGCCTTCAGATTTCGTGGTCTACCCGCGCGAGCCGCACGGCCTGCAGGAAGCGAAGCACCGCGTGGACATGCAAACGCGCATGGTTGCCTGGTTCGACAAGTATCTGAAGCCCGCGAAGTGACTTCCAGGCCTCCTTCTTACTGATTACTGATTACCGATTACTGATTACAGCGATCAAGATTAGAGAACCAGAACCCGCGACACTTCAAGGAGCAGCCCTGGACCACGCCAAACTCAACGCCGTCTACTCCACGCCAAGCATGCGCCGGCGTTACGAAGTCTGGTTCGTGCGCTGTGGCCTGGCAGACGGCAGGGGCGCGTGGTGGTTTCGCTATCTGCTTGTGAACAACCTCAAGGTTGCCCCGGAAACTTCGGCGCGCCGGCATTTCCAGGTTTGGGCCACCTGGTTTCCACGTGATGGAACGCCACAAACTTTCATTGTTGAGATGCCGCTTGAGCAGTTGAACCTGAGCGCACGCGGACAAGTTCCCTTCCATTGTCGCGCCACCGAAAGCGGCATAGAAGAAGGCTGTTGCTGGGGGAATCTTCACGCCCGCGGACACGCCATCTCGTGGAACCTGCGCATCCACTCGCACTTTGGCGCGACGCTGAGCGACAAGGGCTGGATCGGCTTTTCGCGTTCGCCGCATTCGGACGCCGTTTTTTCGGGCGAAATCATTTTCGACGGGAAAAAAATCAGCGGCGAGCCGTTGGGCTTCGGGGTCCAGGGCCACAACTGCGGATACCGCCACCGCAGCTACTGGCGGTGGATGCATGCCTATTTTCCGCAGCCCAATGGCGGCGGCAGCACCTTGGAGGCCCTCGTCTACGATTTGCCATTCGGCCTGGTATTTCGAAATGCAATCCTGTGGCACCGCAACAAATTTGCTGTGGTGAAAAAAATCAAAGAACTGAAAATCGTGCGCTCGCGCGCTCATCTGCTTTGGAACTTCTCTGGTCAACTGGACGATGACTCATCAATCGAAGCATCCATCGAAGGCGTCGCGCGGGGAATTCATGAATTGCCGTACACAAAGACGGACGGCTCGGGGACTTTCCCCGTATCCAATGCGAGCCTGGCCCGCGCGATTGTAAGATTGGGGGGCGGCGAAACTTTGGAAACAAACACGGGAGCCGTCCTCGAAATGGGAGGAGCCTAGCGTGGCGGAAGACGCCAAGTGGGATGCGGGTCTTTACGACGACAAGCATTCCTTCGTCTGGAAGCTTGCCGCCGGAGTTCTGGAGCTGCTGAACGCCCAGTCCGGCGAACGTATCCTTGACCTGGGCTGCGGCACCGGCCACCTGACCGGCAAAATTGCGGAAACCGGCGCGCAGGTCGTGGGCATTGATCGCTCACCGGAAATGATCCGCCAGGCCAAGGAAAAATATCCGGCGCTGCGTTTCGAAGTGATGGACGCCCGCGAAATCCGTCTCGACGGCAACTTTGACGCAGTCTTTTCGAACGCCACACTGCACTGGATCAAGGAACCGGAGCGCGTAATCGCCGGCATCAAGCAAGCGCTTCGCCCCGGCGGCCGCTTCGTCGCCGAATTCGGCGGCAAGGGAAACACCGGTGAACTCCTCAAAGCCATCGAGCACGGATGGGCGAAACTCCAACTCGCCGGCCCAGCTCCGCACCCGTGGTATTACCCGAGCATCCCCGAGTACACAGGTCTGCTCGAAGCGCATAGCTTCGAAGTCACCCACGCCACTCTCTTCGATCGTCCCACGCCCCTCGACGACGGCGACCGCGGCCTGCGCAACTGGCTCGAAATGTTCGGCAGCTCTTTCGTCGAAGGCCTCCCGAAAGTGGACAAGGAGCGTCTGCTCGCAGAAATCGAGCGGGAACTCCGCCCCAATCTCTTCCACGACGACCACTGGGTGATGGACTACCGCCGCCTTCGCATCGTGGCCCGGCGCATGGCCTAGGCCCGCAGCACCCAGAAAATGTGGTGTGGAAAAATAGGCCACAACAGGTAGAGTAGTGCTTTACAGACCCCTGCACGCGTGATACGCTTTTTTCCCGTACCGCCATCTTAGCGCCAGGCGGCTGGGCCTCTGACCGAGAACCTGCCAAACGTGTGTGCTTTCTGTCTGTTACAGGCAGAAGCGTTGCGTGAAGACTCCTCCTCCCGAGGAAAGGAAAGTCGTCTCTCTTCGCG
>DASSGJ010000535.1:0-3559 GCA_035693545.1 Candidatus Acidiferrum sp. | reverse complement strand
TCAGTCTCGTAGGCGTCCTGATCCTCGTCAGCTTCCGCCTCAACTGGCATCCTTTCTTCTTCTACTGGCAAAAATGACTCAACCTAAAATCATCGTCGTTGGTGGTGGTCTGGCCGGACTCATGGCCACAATCCGTGTCGCTGAATCCGGCGTCCCGGTGGATCTCTTCTCCATCGTTCCCGTGAAGCGTTCCCACTCCGTCTGCGCCCAGGGCGGCATCAACGCCGCAAAAAATCAAAAGGGCGAAGGCGACACCACCGCCAAGCATCTCGATGACACCATCTACGGCGGCGACTTCCTCGCCAATCAGCCGCTCGTCAAGCGCATGTGCGACGACGCTCCCGGCATCATCGATCTCCTCGATCGCATGGGCGTCATGTTCAATCGCACCCCCGAAGGCCTTCTTGACTATCGCCGTTTCGGCGGCACGCTCTATCACCGCACCGCGTTTGCAGGCGCCACCACCGGCCAGCAGCTCCTCTACGCCCTCGACGAGCAAGTCCGCCGCCACGAATCCGAAGGCAAAGTAAAAAAGTTCGAAGGTTTCACATTTCTCTCTGCCGTACTCGACGACTCTGGCATTTGCCGCGGCATCACCGCCATGGATCTCCGCTCCATGGAAGTCAAAACTTTCCCCGCCGACGCCGTCATTTTCTGCACCGGCGGCATCGGCGCCATCTTTGGCCGCTCCACCAATTCCGTCGTCTGTACCGGCTCCGCGCAATCCGCTCTCTTCCAGCAGGGCGTCGATTACGCCAACGGCGAATTCATCCAGGTTCATCCCACTTCGATCCCCGGCGAAGACAAGCTCCGCCTCATGAGCGAATCCGCCCGCGGTGAAGGCGGCCGCGTCTGGGTCCCCAAGAATCCCAACGAGACCCGCCCCGTAAAATCCATTCCCGAAAACGAGCGCTTCTACTTCCTCGAAGAGTGGTACCCGAAATACGGCAATCTTGTTCCGCGCGACATCGCCACCCGCGCCATCCATCGCATCGTCTACCAGGAAAAACTCGGCCTCAACGGCCAGGCCGCCGTCTATCTCGACGTCTCCCACATCGACCGCGAAACCCTCGACCGCAAACTCGAAGGCATCCTCGAGATTTACGAAAAATTCTGCGGCGTCGATCCCCGCGAAGAGCCCATGAAAGTTTTCCCCGGCATGCACTACACCATGGGTGGCATCTGGGTGAACGCCGTCGATCAAGCCACCAACGTGCCCGGCATCTACGCCGCCGGCGAATGCGAATACCAATACCACGGCGCCAATCGACTCGGCGCCAACTCGCTCGTCAGCTGCATCTTCGGTGGAGGCATCGCCGGCCCCGCCGCCGTCAAGTACGCCAAGAATCTCGAGAAGGGAACTGCCTCCGTTCCCTCCACCGTCTTTGACCGCGAAAAAAAGCGTCAGGACGAAAAAAATCAAGCCCTCCTCTCTCAGGACGGCTCCGAAAACCCCATGACCATCTGGCGCGAGCTCGGCGACATCATGACCGAGCACGTCACCGTCACCCGCATCAACAAAAATCTCGAACTAGCCGACAAGCAGCTCCAGGCCCTCCAGGCCCGCTATCGCAAAATCAATCTCAGCGACCGCACCAAGTGGTCCAATCAGACTCTCAACTTCGCGCGCGAACTCGAAAACATGCTCCTCCTCGCCCGCGTAGTCACTCTCGGCGCCCTCGCCCGCAACGAATCCCGCGGCGCCCACTACAAACCCGATTTTCCGGAACGCGACGATGCCAACTGGCTAAAAACCACCCGCGCCAAATACAAAAATGGCGATATCCAGCTGACCTACGAGCCGGTCGACATCTCGCTGATCCCCCCGCGCGTCCGCAAATACGACGCCGCGAAATGACGACCCGATGAAGGGTCGTCATCCTGAGCGCGTTTTTTGCGCGAAGGATCTGCTGGACTGGGTGCCCCACACGCCGGTTTTGCGTGTGGGTCTTGGGTCGCTCTTGGTTTTTCCTGGGTGGCCTACCCTTTGCGGGTTTTGCAAAGGGTGGGCTCTTGGGTTTGCTTTTGTAGGGACCGCCTTCTAAGGCGGTCCGCTCTACTGCTTACTCTTTGCTGAGGTCCGAATGCCCGAAAAACACGTTCTCCTCAAAATCAAACGCCAATCCGCCCCGGGCCAACCCGCCCACTGGGAAGAATTCTCCCTCCGCTGGCGCCCCTCGATGAACATCATCATCTGCCTCCGCGACATCGCCGAAAATCCCGTCACCCGCGACGGCAAAAAAACCACGCCCATCTCCTACGACTCCAACTGCCTCGAGGAAGTCTGCGGCTCCTGCGCCATGGTCATCAACGGCAAGGTAAAAATGGCCTGCTCCGCCCTCGTCGATCAACTCTCGCAACCCATCACCATCGAGCCGATGACAAAATTCCCGATCGTCCGCGACCTGGCCGTCAATCGCCAATTCATGTTCGACTCCCTCCAGCGCGTCAAAGCCTGGATCCCCATCGACGGCACCTACAGCCTCGGCGAAGGCCCTCGCGTCGCCCCCGAAATCCAGGAAAAGGGTTACCCGCTCTCCCGCTGCATGACCTGCGGCCTCTGCCTCGAAGTCTGTCCGCAAGTAAACTCCGGCAACAATTTCGTCGGCGCCGCCATCATCTCCCAGGTTCGCCTCTTCAACATGCATCCCACGGGCGCCATGCACGCCAAGGAGCGCATCCAGGCCCTCCTCGGCGAAGGCGGCATCGAAGAATGCGCCAACGCCCAAAACTGTGTCCAGGCCTGCCCCAAAGCCATCCCCCTGACCGAATCCATAGCCGAAGTAAACCGCGAAGCCTGGAAACAATCCCTCCTAGGCTGGCTCCTCGGCTAACGTAGCGGCCACCTTCAGGTGGCCTCCCGAGGAAGTAGCATAGGCTTTAGCCTGTGCTCATGGGTTGCTCCTGGTTTTTCCCTGGGTGCCCCACACGCCGATTTTGCGTGTGGGATCTTGGTTTCGCTCTTGTAGGGGCCGGGCTCGCCCGGCCCTCTTGGATTTTCTCCGTGTAGGGGCGGCTTTAGGCCGCCTTCTTGGGTTTCTGTTTCCGTCATCCCGACCGGAGCGGCCCGATTTTTTCTTCGCGCCGAACTTAGGCGCGTCGGGCCGCGCAGTGGAGGGACCAAGGCAACCAACGATCGCCTTCTATCTCTTCTCTGTGCACTCTGTGTTCTTCCTCCGTGTCCTCTGTGTGAACTCTTCCTCTTCTCTGCGAATCTCCGCGCACTCTGCGCCTCTGCGTTATCTTTATCTCTTCTCTCTTTCTCAACTCTTGAACTCCTGAACTTTTGAACTTTCCCCTCCGCCTCTTCTGCTACTCTATTCCCGCTCGACCACAAGGAGCCTCATGCGCCGCCCGCAAATCTTCCTCTCTCTTCTGCTACTCTTAATCATGCCCGTCACCAACTCCGCCCAATCCGTCTCCGACCAAGCCAAAAAACTCCACTCCTCCTCCATCGTCATCGACACCCACGACGACACCACCCAACGCCTCCTCGACCCCAAATTCGATCTCGCAATCCGCCACAACGACGGCAACATCGACATCCCCCGCATGAAAG
>DASSGJ010000534.1:0-5094 GCA_035693545.1 Candidatus Acidiferrum sp. | reverse complement strand
CGCAATTCAGGAATTTTCTGTCCTGACCAGCAACTATTCCGCAGAATATGGGAAGACCTCCGGAGGCGTTGTCAACGCCATCACTCGCTCCGGCACGAATGATTTTCACGGCAGCGCCTACGAGTTCCTAAGAAATAGCGCAATGGATGCGCGCAATTACTTTGAGGACCCGACGGCTGGCAAAGCGCCGTTTAAGAGAAATCAATTCGGTGTGGGTGTTGGCGGCCCAATCGTTAAAAACAAGACTTTCTTTTTCGCGGATTATGAAGGAATTCGCCAGGCAAAGGGCATTTCGAACGTCGACTTCGTGCCTTCAGCGGACGCTCGCAACGGGAACATCCACGATGCCAATGGCAATCCCCTTACCGTGACAGTCGATCCTTCCGTCCAAAAGTACTTCACTTTCTATCCCGTTCCACAATGCACCGGCATCGACATTTGCCAGTTTGTCTACAGCGCGAATCAGGTGGTGAACGAAAACTTTGTTACCACGCGCATCGACCATAAATTCTCAGAGAAGGATAGCCTGTTTGGAACATACCTGTACGACAAGACGCCTTATACCTCACCCGATTCATATGGAAACGTCGGACTTGGATCGCTTTCCTCCAGGCAAATTGTTGCCGTCGAAGAAACTCATAGCTTCACTCCCGGCTTCGTAAACGCAATTCGTTTCGGCTATAACCACGAACGGGTGGACAACAATGCGAGCGTCACCGCAATAAATCCGTCCGCAGCTGATGCCTCACTCGGAGCCTTTGTCGGCAGAAACGCTTCCGTAGTCACCGTTGGAGGACTAACCAGCATGCCCGGCGGCGTTGGCGGTCTGCCCACCTACCTGTACCGTTGGAATGCGTTTCAGATCTATGACGATGCCTTCATTACCCGCGGCAAGCATTCCATCAAATTCGGCGGGGCTTTCGAGCGGATGTATCTCCAGGTGAGGGCGCTAACCGATCCCAATGGAATATGGTTCTTTAGCGGCAGCAGTAGCTGTACGGCCGCCAACGCCAAGTTTGTTGGCTTGTGCAGTTTTTTGCAAAACCAGCCGAGCAAGTTCCAAGGTGGAATCGCCAGCTCGCTTACACCCCGCAATCTCCGCCAAAACATCTTTGGCGGTTATATTCAGGACGACTGGCGCTGGAAGTCTAATCTGACATTGAACCTCGGACTCCGTTATGAAATGACCAGCATCATCACCGAGGCCGACGGGAAGCTGTCCAATTTGAGGGATATAACCTCCGGCACTCCCCATCTGGGTGACCCGTTCTTTGAGAGCAACCCCACCACGAAGAATTTTGAACCGCGAATCGGCTTCGCCTGGGATCCGTTCCGCAACGGCAAGCTGGCCGTCCGCGGCGGCGTCGGATTATTTGACGTTCTGCCTCTTCCTTACCAATTCATCCTTCTGGTGACTCAAGCGACGCCCTTCTTCGAGTACACGGTGCTCAAAAACAACGCCGCTAATCCGATAAGCTTCTTCAATGGGCTGCCGAGCACCTTTCCAGCCAACAAAGTGCGCTCCACTTACACCGACCCCAACCCCCATCGCAATTACGTGAGCCAGTTTAATCTGAATCTCCAGTATCAGCTCACTCCGAGCCTGGCAGCGATGGTCGCATACGTTGGCTCTCGCGGTGTCCATCAGCCGTTCCGCGTGGACGAAGCCAACCTCGTTCTTCCCACAAAGACCTCCGCCGGTTATGTTTGGCCATTCGTTACTGATCCCGCCGATCCTAATTATGGCGGCCCATTGGATCCGATTAACACTCATTTCGGTACGGTCCGGGGAATGTTTTATCAGGGACGTTCCTATTTCAACGCCATGGAATTGCAGTTGGCCAAGCGCATGAGCCATGGTTTCCAGGTGCAAGGGACATTCACCTGGGGCAAGAGCATGGACACCAGTTCCGCGACCGTGGCGGGCGACGCCTTCGGCAACTCCATCTCCAGTTTGGACTGGTTTGACATGAAGTTGAACCGCGGCCTCTCTGATTATAATGTGGGCCGCAGTTTTGTTCTCAATGCAACGTGGGAACTGCCCTCACCTAAATCGTGGTCCGGTGCGGCTAAGTGGATTTCCGGGGGCTGGCAACTCGGAACGATTCTAACCCTCAGCGATGGTGTCCCCTTTACCCCGAACTGGGGCACTGGCGACGATCCGGCAAACACCAATAGTAGCGATGATTTCGCTTATCCAAATCGCCTGCGCGGTCCCGGATGCGGAACCGCCGTCAATCCCGGGAACCCCACCAACTATATCCGCACTCAATGCTTCCAGCTTCCGACCGCTCCCAATTTGGCGTTCTGGAACGCCAATTGCAACCCAAACCCTCCTACTTTCGGTCCAATAACCGATCCGAACAATCCGGGGCCAGGCCTGCCTCCGCTGGTGTGCTTCAACCTTCGCGGCAACGCCGGCCGCAATATTATGATCGGTCCCGGAATCACGAGTCTCGACTTCTCCGTGTTCAAGAACAATCACATCCGGAGAATCTCCGAGAATTTCAACGTCCAGTTCCGGGTCGAAATGTTCAACATTATCAATCATCCCAACTTTGGGCCTCCGGGCCCAGGTGACGGCAATACGGATATCTTCGCTTCTGATGGAAGTCCAAACGGCATCGCGGGAGCGTTAGTGCGGACCACTGTTCCGGAGCGCCAGATTCAATTCGCGATTAAGTTCATCTTCTAGACCCGGACTAGCTCCGGACAAATCACAGAGGTGCTCGCGTGAAACTACTTGACGCTCGTCAGTTAGCGTTAGCAACGGTTGTGTTGGCGGGGAGCCTGGCAGTGGCATTCGCAGCCAAGCCGCAGGCTGGCTATCACCTTTTGAAGAAATATGATCTAGGCGCGGCGCCGGGAGGCAAGGAGTATTGGGATTACATCACATTCGATGCTTCCACGCGGCGGCTGTATATTTCGCACAACACGGAAGTGAAGGTTGTGGACGCGGATAGTGGCGCGGTTGTGGGGAGCGTTCCGGACCTGAAGCGGGTGCATGGCATCGTGGTCATGGATGAGCTGGGACGCGGGTTCATCAGCGATGGCGGCGCGGATGAAGTTGTAGTGTTTGATCTGAAGACATTGAAAGCTACAGGGCATATCAAGACGGGCGGGAATCCGGATTGCATCATTTACGATTCCGCTTCCAAGCACATTTTCACGATGAACGGGAAGACCAACGATGCATCGGTGATTGATCCTAACTCGATGACAGTTGTGGCCACCATCCCGATTGGCGGACGCCCTGAATACGCGGTGCCGGATGGCCATGGCACGATCTACGACAACGTGGAAGACAAGAACGAGGTCGTGGCCATCGATTCGATGAACAACACCGTGAAAGCGCATTGGCCGATTGCACCGGCGGAAGAGGCTACTGCTATCGATCTCGATGTGCAGCATCACCGCCTGTTCATTGGAGGCCGCAACAAAGTGCTGGGGATCATGAACGTCGAAACCGGGAAGATTGTGCAGACGTTTCCGATTGGCGGGGGCGTGGACACCAATATTTTCGAACCATCCACCGGCCTGGTGTTTGTCGCGGCACGGGAAGGCACGCTCCATGTGTTTCACGAGGATTCTCCCGATAATTTCAGCGTAGTAGAAACCGTGAAAACAGAGTTCGGCGCCCGGAACATGGCTCTGGATCCCAAAACCCACCAGCTCTTCATAGACACGGCGGACTTCACCCCGGCCGCCGCCCCCACGACGGAACAGCCGCATCCGCAGCCGACGCCGGTTTCCGGAACGTTCCGGTTGTTGGTTTACGGCCGCTGACGCAGAATCTCTCCGGCAAGGAGCGGCGAATGCCATTAGGTCTACATGTCAAGACGTTCGCTGTTGTCTGCGGGTATTTGGGGGTAATCTTCGGCGGATTGGCGCTGGTTCAGGCTGTAGCCGTTTCACCCTCGCAGCAGCCTACTGCCCTTGACTTTGAGACTTATCGCATGCGGATTGAGCCAATTTTTCTGAAACAGAGAGAAAACAGCCCGCGGTGCTACGACTGCCACTCCGCGCTAAACACCCGCTTTCGCCTGGAGGCCCTTTCGGAAGGAAGTTCGTCGTGGACGCTAGAACAATCCCGCAAGAATTTTGCCGTTGTGGTGCAATTGACCACGCCGGGCGAAGCACTGAAGAGTCGTTTGCTTTTGCACCCCTTGGCAGTGGAAGCCGGGGGCGACCCCGCGCATGGCGGGGGGAAGTTCTGGAAATCGCAGAGCGACCCGGAATGGCAGACGCTCGCGGAATGGGTGCGCCATGCCACTGGCGTGCCCGCAGCAGCGCCGAACGCGTCAAATTCGAAGGATACCGCTGGACTGGATTTTGCGTTCTTTAAGAGTTCTGTAGAGCCCATTTTTCTGAAAGAGCGAGACGGCCATGCGCGGTGTTACGGCTGCCATATCGCCTCCAACCGCGTGTTTCACCTTACCGCGCTCTCACTGGGTCTTACCGATTGGACCGAGGAACAGTCCCGGCAGAATTTCCAGAGCGCTTCCCAATTGGTGGTTCCGGGGAAGCCGCAATCCAGCCGGCTTTTGGTTCATCCGCTCTCTCCAGAAGCGGGAGGGGACGCCTTTCATTCCGGTGGACGGCAATTTGCTTCGCAGGAAGACCCGGACTGGATGGTTCTGGCGCACTGGGTGCGTTCAGCCTCGGCATCCGGTCCAAGTAATGGGCACGCAGCCGCGCGAATCTATATAACGAACAGTGCCGGCAACACCGTGGACGTGATCGATTCTTCGACAAATCAAGTGGTGCAGGTGATTCGAGGGATCGAGTTACCCCATGGGGTGGTTTTTTCCCCTGACGGAAAGCGCGTCTATATCAGCAACGAATCGGAATCCATCCTGGATGTTGTGGACCGCGAGTCCGGCAAAATCCTGAAGAAGGTGGCGCTTAGCGGGCATCCCAATAATCTGACGATAGCCAAAGATGGCGGCAGAGTTCTGGTGGGCATTCGGGAGGACCCCGGCTCGGTGGACGTGATTGACGCCAAAACTCTCGAGCGTACAAAAAACATTCCGGTTGATGGCAGCGTGCACAATATCTTCGTCACGCCCGATGGCAAGTACGCGGTCAGCGGGT
>DASSGJ010000533.1:0-32265 GCA_035693545.1 Candidatus Acidiferrum sp. | reverse complement strand
TGAAGAAACAAAAGGAGTGAATAGCCCATTTCTTTGCTCCTGTTTGATTGCTCGGTGGACCGCGCCCGTTCAGCGCCGGTTCAGTGCCCGGTTCAATGCTCGTTCAGCGCGCGTTCAACTTCTGCAGCATCACTTCTGCGTTCCGGTTCTTCGGATTCAGTTGCAGCGATTTCTGATAATTGGCGATGGCCGGCGCGTTTTCGCCGTCGTCCATGTAGCTCTCCGCCAGGCTGTCGTAGGTGTTGGCAGACTTCGGATACGCTTCCACGTTCAGCTGGAAAATGCGGATAGCTTCTTTGAATTTTTTCCTGCGAATTAGCCGGTAGCCCAGACCGTTCAGTTCGTTCTCGTCGAAGTTGTAGCTCGCCGCCGCCGAAGCCTTCAAGTCGTGATACTGTTTCTCGGCCGCTTCGATCCCGCTGGACGCCATAGTCGCCGAGAGCGTTTGCGCGATGGACTTGCGGGGATCCAGGCCCGCTTTCACGTTTGGCACCCACGATCCCATCGCGTTGAGAGTTATCCCCGCCCCCATCGCGAGCGTCAGCACAAACAGAACCCCAGCCGTAGCCATGCGCCGCAGCGCGCCCGGGCGGTCCTGCGCCCACAAATACAATTCAAGGGCGCCGAGGGGCAAAAGATACTGAGCCATTGACCAGAAGGTGACCATGGGGCCGCTGAACGTCGCCGGATCGAAACCGATCGGGCC
This sequence comes from Candidatus Acidiferrum sp., assembly GCA_035693545.1. Classification (GTDB taxonomy): domain Bacteria; phylum Acidobacteriota; class Terriglobia; order Acidiferrales; family UBA7541; genus Acidiferrum. The sequence goes on along the minus strand of DASSGJ010000533.1, from coordinate 31,559 downwards.
AAGCGCAACGAAGGTCACGGCGAATCCCAGCCGGATGAACCAGGAGGCACTCGCTACGAGGAACAGCCGCAAAGCCCAGCGTCTATGGGTCGTAAAATCGCGCTGCATCGCAAACCGCAGCGCCATCACCGCGCAGAACATGATCAGGAGGGCGCCAAGCACGGCAATCACATGTTGCGTCGTGTCGCCAACACGCTTTCCGACCCACATTGTCAAATAAATGCCGGTAATCGCCTGAGTGAAAGCGGCCAGCACAAACAGGCGCCCATTCCAGCGATGAAAAACCGGAAAGCGGTTCCGGATGCCGGGAATCAGCTGCAGCGCTCCGGCAATGCTGATCACCGTCGCGAACAAAATGTGCCCAACCAGCGCGGCGTCGCTCATCGTTGCCCCGGTTTCGAAGCCGCGGCCGAGGATTTTATTCCACGCCTGGATATTCCCACGCATGGCTGTAAGTCCATAAAAGATCGCCACAGAAATCGCGAACGTAAATTGTCCGGCAAGCGCCAGCGCGAACCAGAATCGCGCCGCGGCTCTCAGCGACTTGTCTGCGATGGAACCCAACTCCAGGCGTGTCGTCCATACTGCGGTACTCATGTTCGTTCCTCCTTGCGCGGAAGGGAATTCGCTTCCCTCAGAAATCAGATCGGTTCGCGGTACCGCCGCAGCCGCACTGCGGCCGCCAGAAACACGGCGGCGAACGCCAGGCCAATCCACAAGCCCGGGCTGCTCAGGAATCTTCCGGGCGTAATCTGCGCCAGCGGAATAAAGTGGGAATCCACCGGCGCCCCGCTCGGGGTCCGGAAGGAAAACGCGTTCGTCGCACCGCCCGTCACCAGGTAGCCCAGCAAGCGGACGAAATGCGTCGTCTTGAACAAAACCTTCTCGATAAAACAGATCGCCAGCGGCGGCAAAATCGCCCACAAAATCGCCGTGCGCCGCGCCCAACCGGATATCAGCAGCAAGCCCGCAAACAGCGGCGCCTGCCCCAGCGCCAGCACGATCACGCCATAGATAAGCACCAGCTCCATCTGCAAGAGCGGCAACTGCGCCCACAGTGTCATGGGATTGATGCCGCTTAGGATCAAGACTCCGGTGCTGAGCAGCAGCATGATCAAGTGCGTCGCAACGGTTATCCCAATCACCAGCACCGGCAAAACCACCAGCGGTATGCTGGCCTTCGCAATCACGGTGGTGACGTCGGAGACAGGCAAAGATTTCCAGAACAGGATGCTGCGGTCGCGCCGCTCGCCGTAAAGTGCGTCGAGCGAATAGAAAACTCCAACCACGAACGCGGCAACCAAGAGCAACCACGCGGTGTGGCCGTACGGCATCACCATCATCAGAAAATCATGCGCCGGGCTCTCATGCCCCTGCATGTGCCCGCGTGGCAGCCAAAACAGGCCGATGAAAAAGCCGAACATCGCCACGCCGGCCGCCGCCAGCGGCGCAATGTAGATCGAGCGGTTCTCCCACACTTCCCGCCGCACCGACCAGTAGAATGGCCGGGTCGCGGAGAGCACTGCGTCCGAATTCGCCTGTCCCTCGAACCCATTTCCGGGCACAGGATTTGGCGGAGTTGTCATCGTGCCGCTCCTTCGGTCGCGCCCTGTTGATTGCTCATCACGGCAACGAACAAGTCCGCGATGCTCGGCGTGCGCACGTCCCCAAGCCCGGTGAGTTGCCCGCGCTCCACACGATCGAACAGCAGAATGCTCCGGCCCAGCGACTGCCGCTCGTGCAGCGGCTTCAGCTCCCGCGCCGCGGCAATCTTTTCCGGGTTCACCAGCACTTCCACGTAGCGCTGCTCGAACTCTTCCATGCTGCAATTCAGCACGATGCGGCCCCGGTTGATGAACATCAGGTCCGTCAGCACGTCCTGGATCTCTTCCACCTGGTGCGTGGTCACCACGATCGTGCGGGTGCGGTCGAAATAATCGTTCAACAGCGAATCGTAAAATTGCTTGCGGTAAAGAATGTCCAGGCCGAGTGTCGGCTCGTCCAGCACCAGCAGCCGCGCGTCAATCGCCATCACCAGCGCCAGGTGCAGCTGGGCGACCATGCCTTTGGACAATTCTCTGACTTTGCTGGCGCGCTTGATCGTGGTCTTCGCAAGAAAACCTTCCGCCTTCGCGCGATCGAACCGCGGGTGCACGCCCGCCACATAATCCAGCGCTTGCGAAACCCGAATCCAGCGCGGCAATACCGCTACGTCCGCGATGAAGCAGACATCGCGCATCAGCCGGTCGCGCTCGATCCACGGGTCGCGGCCCAGCACCCGGAGCTCGCCCTGGTACGGAGTAAGGCCGAGGATCGCGTTCAGCGCCGTGGTCTTGCCTGCGCCGTTCGGGCCGATCAGCCCCAGGATGCGGCCCTCCTCAACCCGCAAATCCACCCCGTCCACCGCCACCGTCGTGCCAAAGGCCTTGCGGAGCCCGCGTGCTTCGATACATGCCATGGCTTAGCGCTCCTCCCCTGAAGAATCCGCCGGCGGCTTGCCGTTCCCGCCCGCTTTCAGCAGTTCTTCCGGTTTTAATCCCAGCCGCTGAATTGTCGCGTGCACGCGCGGCCACTCGTCTGACAGAAATTTTTCCCGCTCGCCGCGCAGCAGAAGATCGCGCGCACCGGCGTTGATGAACATGCCCCGGCCGCGGCGGCTTTCCACCAGCTGCTCGTCCACCAGTTGCTGATAGCCCTTCAGAACCGTCAACGGATTCACCCGGTATTCCGCCGCGACGCTGCGCACCGAAGGCAGCGGATCGCCTTCCTTCAGCACGCCATCCAGAATCATCGCCACCACGCGGTCGCGAAGCTGGCGGTAAATCGGCTGGCTGTCGTTCCACTCGCGGCTCATCCGTGGTTCCTGATAACCGTGATCAGTGAATCGCAAATGTGCGCGACAATTGCCCACTCGATGTGCTCCCACCCATAGAAAAGTGCGTCGGTGAGAATCTCGAAAATGTGAACAAGCATCATGGTGTTGTAGTTAACTACAACACTAAATCAAATGCAAGCCTTTTTTTCATTTTTTTTTGCGATTGAGCCGGGTTTCCCCGTATCTGTATAATGGGTAAGGAATTAGCTGAGGATAACTTGCCCAGCCAGATTCTTGGACCGCGATCACTATTGCAGTGTAGTCACTTAATTTTGGTCGCAGCGGTACTTTTTCGACCGCGTACGGCAAGTGGTTCCGCTTTCCCGCGCACTAACTGGCATATCGTGGTGCACATGGAAGTGGGCATCGTTCATCTCATCAACTTTGAGCGATAAGCGTCAATCGCCAGTCGATTTCCTGATTTCAGGAGTTAGGATGACCACTGAGTTCGAAACTGAACCGACGGAAGCGCAAGGGCGTCTCGATTTATACGGTCCGTTAGCCTTGCTTGCCGTGATTCTGTGCATGATTGCCGCGCACCTCGGTCTTTTGCGGGTACCTTATTTCTGGGACGAAACCTACTTTGCTCCTGCGGCTCGCGATCTTTTCCAGACTGGCAAGCTCGTGCCTTTCACGGTTCCCGTTGAATCGCACCCGCCGCTACTCTATCTCTGGCTCGCTATCTGGTGGAAACTTTTCGGCTTCAGCATTGTGGTCGCGCGCAGCGCGATGCTGGCCGTCTCGGCTTTGACCCTGGTCGCTGTATATCGTCTCGCACGGTTATTTTCCACTGGCGCGGTTCCCATCGTTGTCACAGCGTTGACCGCGATGTATCCAGTCTTTTTTGTCGAAAGCGCCTTGGTTCAGCTAGACATGGCGGCGGCCGGGCTGACTCTTTGGGGCCTCGTAGCCTGTTTGCAGGGGCGGCGATGGGAAACTGGCATCTTCTTTACGCTCGCCGTGCTGGCTAAGGAAACCGCAGTCGTCGCGCCCTGTGCAGTTCTGGCGGGGGATTTTCTCCTGACACTTCTTGCGCGCAGGCATGGTATCGGAGATGCAATCCGCTCCGTTTTGAAGGCAGCAATTCCTCTGTTGCTGCCTTTTCTGGCGTTGCTGTGCTGGTTCGCGTGGTTGTATCACGTGTCCGGGACCGTTTTCGGCGATCCGTACTATGTTCGTTATAACCTCGACGGCGCCGCCCGCCCAACGCGTATTTTCCTGGCCGGTGTCCAGCACTTATGGCATCTGCTCGGATTCCTGAACCTCTTCGTGTTGACGGGACTGGCCGCCATCATTTTTGCGGCACGTTCACGATTGTCGCCATCCGACACTCCGGAACAAAGCAGCCGCGGTTGGCTGATATTTACTTTTCTGATCGCTGGATATGTCCTGATGCTCTCCATCATTGGCGGCGTGACGCTGGCGCGGTATCTGTTGCCGATCTACCCGATCGTAATCCTTGCCTGCGTTGTTGGGCTCAGTGCACGGGTGAAATGGTGGCCGGCAATTGCGGGGCTGACGGCGGCGGCATTTGTCGCCGGCCTGTTTCCCTACACCAACCGGTTTTTGTTCCGGCGTGACGACAATTTAGCCTACCTCGACTACGTCTCGCTGCATCAGGCGGCGATCGAATCCTTTGCAAATGGCAAAAAAGTGAAAGTGTTCACCGTCTGGCCGGGTTCCAGCGAACTTTCGGTTCCATGGCTCGGCTATACAAAACAACCTTTGGAAGTCACGGAGATAGATTCCTTTACTCGGCAAGATCTGCAAGATGATAGGCACGAACGGCCGGAGTATATCTTGATGTTTCCACGGGCCGCCTGCAAAGCGGAGAATCCCTTCCGGCGCGAGCATCGGCCGCAAGGCGACTATTTTCACGCTACGCGGGAGCTTTCGCCGGACGATGTGGCTGCTCTCATGAATGCCCGGGTGATTTACCGCGCGCAGCGTCGCTGTGATTGGGTTGCGGTACTCAAACTCGAGGACGCAGGTGCAGTTCCGCACGAAAAAACGGCCTCACAGTAATCCATGGCGCAGCGGGGTGTTGTCGGGTAAGCGTTTCTCTTCATTCACGGCTCAGTTCTCAAATCTGGGGCAGATTCTTTTTTACGCGGAGATTAGACAAAGCCACTTTGCCAAAATCCGCATGTACTCGATTGGAAAAATTGATGCCTGGAAATTCGCGCAACCGGGCGGGGAACCTTAAGATAGTGGGATTCGCCCCAGTGGGCGGCGCGGCCGCGCAGAGCAGCGATTAGGGGAATGATGAAGTCAGCATTACAAGTGATGAAGTTTGGCGGGACCTCGGTCGGCGACGCTGCCTGCATCGCGCGAGCCGCGCAGATCATTGCCGAAGGGGCACGTGCGGGAAAATGCGTCGCCGTTGTTTCGGCCATGAGCGGCGTCACCAACCGCCTGATCGAAGCTGCCAAGGCCGCGCAATCGGGAAATGCCCAAGCCGCCATCTCCATCCTGGACGAACTTGCCGCGAAACACGAAAGCACGCTCGCCGCGGTGGTGAAAAATCCGGATGAGCGTGCCAGCGTCGGCGAAAAAATGAAGCAGGTGTTCGCCGAAGGCAGGCGCTTCTGCGAAGGCACCGCATTGTTGCGCGAACTTTCGCCGCGCACGCTCGACACGATTTCAAGCCTGGGCGAACGCCTCTCCGCCCCCATGGTTGCGGCGGCCGTGAAAGAGCTTGGCTTCCCTGGCGAATCCGTCGAAGCCAGTACATTGATCGTGACCGATGATTTTCATGGCGGCGCCGATCCGCTGATGAAGGAAACCCGCGTGAAATCACAAGCGCGAATTTTCCCGCTGCTCGAAAAGGGCACCGTTCCGATCGTCACCGGGTTCATCGGCTCCACCGAAGACGGCGAATTGACCACGCTGGGACGCGGGGGTTCTGACTATTCCGCCACGATTCTGGGGGCGGCGCTCGACGCCGAAGAAGTGATTATCTGGACCGACGTGGACGGGGTGCTGACCGCCGATCCCCGGCTGATCAACGAAGCGCGCACCATTCCGAGTATTTCCTATCGCGAAGCCGCCGAGTTGGCCTTCTTTGGCGCGAAGGTGCTGCATCCCAAGACGCTGAAGCCCGTGGTTGATTCGGCAATTCCCGTGTGGATCCGCAACAGTTTCGCCCCTGAAAAGCCGGGCACGAAAATCACTCCCAAAGGCGGTGCCAACACCGGGGTCAAAGCGCTGACAGCGATCCGCGACGTCACCCTGATCAGCCTTGGCGGCCCGGGGATTGTCGGTCTGACTGATGTGGTCGGCCGGACTTTCTCCACCATCGCCGAAGTGCGCGCCAACGTCCTGATGATTTCGCAATCTTCCTCGCAGAACGACATCTGCTTCAGTGTTTCCTCTTCCGACGCGGAGCGCACCATTGAAGCGCTGCGCAAGGAATTCGCGCAAGACCTGAAGCATGAAAAGGTGGAGCACATCAACGTGGATCCGAACATCGCCATCGTCGCTGTGGTCGGGGAAAATATGCGCGGCACTCCGGGCGTTGCCGGGCGAACGTTTCAGGCTATGGGCAGGGAAAACGTCAACATTATTGCCATCGCGCAGGGCTCCAGCGAAAGCAACATCTCGTTTGTCATCGAAGAAAGCGCGGTGAAGAAGGCTTTGCTGGCCGCCCACCGCGAATTCGGCCTGCATCTTCCCGCCAACGGAAATTAACCCGCGGATTCTTTAGCCGCTGCTTCCGCGCGCTTGCGGTGATAGCGTTCGAGCCCCAGCCAGGAAAGTTGCAACGCGCCGTTGAAAACATAGTGCGACAGTTGTGACGGTGAAAGAAATTCTGCTGCCTCGGCCGCCACGGAGCGGCTGAAAGCGTGAATCGCCTCACTCTGTTCCAGCCCGCGGGAAAGAATCTCCCCGGAGAGCTTGACCCAATGCCGTAGGCGTTCCCCATAAGCGTTCAGATGACGCTCCGGCTGATCCGAATACCCGAAGTGTGTCAGGAACAGCCGCCGGGGACGCAGTTGCGCGATGTTTTCCAGCGATGTGGTCCACAATTCCAGGGAAATATCGGGAGGGGGCGTTGCCGGAAGAATGAACGGATGACCCTCAATGGAAATTCCGGCCGTGTCTCCCACATAGGCCACGCGCTCTGTGGGATCAAAATAGGTGACGTGGTGAGAAGCATGTCCAGGGGTATAGAGCACACGAAATTCCCGAGACCCGAGAGAAAGAGTTTCGCCGCCCTGCAATATCCGCAGATTGCCTTCCGGCACCGGAAGAAAATCTCCAAAAAGGTTTTGCATCTCCTCGCGGTACAAGCGCCTGGCGCTTTCCAGCAATTTTGAGGGATCGCTCATGTGGGCGGACCCGCGCGCGTGGACATAAACCTGAATCGCGGGATTTTCCTGGACCAGGGCGCCGGTCGCACCGGCGTGATCCAGGTGAATGTGAGTCAGCAGAATGGCGTTCAAGTCCGCGACGCGGAGGCGGTGCAGGGCAAGCTGGTTGCGCAGCGTAGCCAGAGTGGAGCCCGGTCCGGGGTCAATCAGCGCGGCGAAATTGTCGGAGCGGAGCAGTGCAGTGGCGATGCACCGGGCCTGCCCGGTCCAGTTCAGGTCCAGCAGAACGGAGGCAACCATAAGGGATAGAGTGTATCGCAACCAGCCAGGCGTTGACGGGGCATTGGGGCCAAGGCGTGCATGTCCCGTGCGTTTTTTCAGGAAATGCTTGCAGAATAATGAACTTGTGGAATATGCTTTCAGCCGCGGCAACTAATTTCCATTTCGCCACTGCATCCATTGATAGCAAGACCGGTGTGAAACCGCCCCCAACCTGGACAAGCAAGTGGCTTGCTGCGTACCGTCTTGCGTCCCCATCCAGCGCGTAAGCTGAAATCGATGAGGGATGAGGCTGGGGATTCACGGGATTTTTTTAGTCACGCTCATGGAGGATACAATGCGCAAATGGTGTGCAATCGTGGCGATGGGCGCTCTATTCGCCCTGCCAAGCTGTGCGCAGCAAAAAGACACCGGCACAGCGACAAGCAATAAAACTGCCGAGCCGGCGAACTCCGCCGCGGTCAGTGATTTCAGTATCGCCCCTGCTTCACCCACTCTTTTCGCCATGCCTGCGCCTGCGGCCAGTTCTGCGGACATCTTCTCGGATTGGTCCAACAACGCCTGGAACCGCCACGCCTGGGGACTATTGACTCCTAAGTTCGAAGTGGCGGGCATGTTCAGCTACATCAATTTCAACCCCGGCAGCGGTTTCAGAAATTTCAACCAGTTGGGGGCCACTGGTTCGTTCGCTTATAACGCCAACAAGTGGCTGGGTATCGTTGGCGAGATCGGCGGCTATCGCTTCGACCGTAGCGTTCCCATACTCGACACCACCACCAACACCACAACAATCGCCAGTATCAGCGGAAATATGCAGAGCTACCTCTTCGGCCCCCGGCTGAATTTGCGGCGCTTCGATCATTTTGTGCCGTTCGGCGAAGTTCTCTTCGGCGCCACGCATGGGAGCGCCCAAGTTACCGGCGACAAGTCGCAGGGTACGTTTGCCCTGGCAGTGGGCGGCGGCGTGGATGTGGTGCTGACGCGGTATCTCGCATGGCGCTTTGTTCAGGCGGATTACCTGATGACCAATTTTTCCGGCAGCGCGCTGGGCGCCAGCGGGCGGCAGAACAACTTCCGCGTCGGCACGGGCGTCGTTCTGCGCTGGGCGTATCCTCCGGCTCCGGCTAAGCCGAACCATCCACCGGTGGCGGCTTGTTCGGCGGCGCAAACCTCCGTTTTCGAAGGGTCAACCGATCCGATCGCAATTCACGTGAACGCAACCGACGCCGACAATGACACGCTTACTTACAGCTACACCGCGACAGGCGGCACCGTGGACGGCACTGGCCCGGACGTCCGCTGGAACCCCTCCGGCCTGGCCATCGGCAATTACACCGTCAACGCCAAGGTGGATGACGGCCACGGCGGAACCGCCAGCTGTGCCACGGATATCGCCGTTGCCAAGCGGCCGAATCGTCCGCCGGTCATTTCCTGCGCGCCGGAACGCACCCCGATCAACGCGGGCGAGCGTGTGAATATCGTTTCGACGGCCAGTGATCCGGACGGCGATTCCTTGACTTACAGCTATACCGCCACGGGTGGCCAGGTTTCCGGCAACGGTCCCACCGCGCAGTTCGATTCCACCGGACTCGCGGCAGGAAGTTACTCCATCACCTGTACGGCGGATGATGGCCGCGGCGGCCGCACCAGCGCACCGGCCACGGTGGCTGTACAAGAGCAGCCGGAAATCAAACAACTCGAAGCCAGGTTGTCGCTGCATGATATTTACTTCCCGACCGCGCAGCCGACCGTGGCCAGGCCCAACGGCGGACTCCTCCCCAGCCAGATCAAGACGCTCGACGCGCTGGTGGCTGACTTCACGAAATACCTTACCTATAAACCGGACGCCCACTTGATTCTGACAGGGCATGCCGATAAGCGCGGAACCCCGGAGTACAATTTGAAACTCTCCGAGCGCCGCGTGGAACGGGTAAAGAGTTACCTTGTCGAGCATGGTGTACCCGCAGACCATGTGGACACCAAAGCCCTTGGTGAGGAACAGAACATGAGTGCCGCCGATGTAAAGGCGCTCATTGAGCAGGACCCCAACTTGAACGAAGCCACTCGTCAAAAGGTCCTTAAGAATCTGCCCACGATCGTGCTGGCCAACAACCGGCGCGTGGGCGTAACCCTGAGCACCACGGGCCAGCAAGGGGTAAAAGGCCTGCCGTTCAACGCCGAAGATGCCGCAACCCTGATTCGCCGCGGTGCCGAGGAAACCAAGAAAACCGGAAAGCCGGCCGCGGCAAAGCCCGCGCCTAAGTCAGCGCCTAAGGCAGCGCCCAAACCGTAACCGAAGCAATCGAGTAATAAACAACTCAGAACAAAGCGAGCGGGCGGCGCAAGCCGCCCGTTCTTCTTTTGGTGGTGTTAATCAGCGGTTGCCCGCACTCCCGCGTGGCTGAGCAGGATTCTGCGGGTAGCCAGAACCGACAATTTTTACCCCCAACCGTTCCATATCGGTACACAGTCGGATTAAGTTTGCTTTAGATAATTACATACTTGACAATATAGCTACTCTGAAATAGAACGGAAGGATAACTTCCCGGAACGGGAATTGGCCCGGCCTTTTCCTTGGCATTTTCCAGCGGATTAGGGCCGTAAGACAGTTCCCAGAGATGAGGCACAGTGGCGGATACGCACATTGGGCGGGCGGCGGGTGCGGATTTCGGAAACTCCGCTGGAGTCTTCGCGATTGGGAAAGAGGAGCGGGCGGCGCAAGGCTTGCCGCCGGTGCACTTGCTGGTGGTGGACGACGATGAGCACGTGCGGGGTGTCTGCCGAACGATTGCCGAAGACGCCGGCATGAAAGTGTTCGACGTGAGCACCGCGGAAGAGGCGCTGGAAATCCTGGAAGTGTCCCCGGTGGACATTCTGTTGACGGATCTGCGCTTGCCGGGCACCAGCGGCCTGGAGTTGCTGAAACGCGTGACCCGGCTTTTCCCGGACATGGCCGTGGTGATGCTGACGCAGTATGGAACGATTGACTCTGCCGTGCAGGCCACCCGCATGGGAGCGGTGGATTACGTGACCAAGCCGTTTCGTGTGGAGGAACTGCGCGCGCGGCTGGAGCAGGTGGTGCACGCCGTCGAGTTGAAGCGCGAAAACCGCATGTTGCGGGAGCAGGTGCGCGCGCTGCCCGGCTTCGGCGGATTGATCGGCATGTCCGCGCGGATGGACCGGGTGTACCGGCTGATTGAAAAAGTCAGCCTGCGCGATCACCCGGTGCTGATTCTGGGCGAAAGCGGAACGGGCAAGGAACTGGTCGCGCGCAGCATCCATTATCTGGGCGCCCGCAAGGAGAAGCCCTTCGTGCCGGTGGAGTGTTCGGCGCTGGTGCCGACCTTGATCGAGTCGGAACTGTTCGGCTACACGCGGGGCGCGTTCACCGGCGCGATGCAGGCCAAGCAGGGACTGATGGAAGCCGCCAATGGCGGCACCCTGCTGCTCGACGAGATCGGCGAGATGTCGCTGGAGATGCAGGCCAAGCTTTTGCGCGCTCTGCAGGAAGGCGAGATCAAGCCCGTCGGCTCCACGGAGCGCCGCCCGATCAACGTTCGCGTCGTCGCGGCTACGAATCGTGATCTTGAGTTGGGCATCAGGAACGGCACTTTCCGTCAGGATTTGTATTTCCGCTTAAACGTTGTGCAGATCAAGCTGCCGCCCTTGCGGGAGAGAAAGAGCGACATTCCCCTGCTGGTGACTTCTTTCCTCGAAAAATTCTCGCGCCAGGATGAAATGACCCGCGAACTGACCGAAGACGCCATGCGCCGGCTGATGGCCTACGACTGGCCGGGCAATGTGCGGGAGTTGGAGAATACGATTGAGCGTGCCGTCGCACTCGGCAGCGGACCTTTCGTCCATGTGACCGATCTTCCGACCACTCTCCAGTATCCGACCACCGAACGTGCACCGGAAAAGGAAGAGTTGCTTCCTCTGGATGAACTCGAGCGGCGCGCCATCCTCAGCACGCTGCGGCAAACGGGCGGGGACAAGCAGGCCGCCGCGCGAATGCTGGGCATCGGGAAGACGACACTCTACCGGAAATTGAAGCAATATCAGATCGAGCGCACCGACGCCTGACCCGTAAGCCGCGTACCAAATTGGAAAAATAACCGCCCGATTCTCGACTTGAAATTTCCCCGCCAGCGATAACCCTCCCCTCCACAACAAGATGGCCTTGCAACGCTTTGGCTTTGCCAGTGCACTGGACGAGTGTGGGCAGCCCCGAGGAAAACGGTTTGTTCACGCGACATCATCCGGGCAACTTGTCTGTGCAGCGCGAGCCTCGCGGCGTGGTGCGCGCCGCGCGCGCCGGCGCAGGGCACGAAGTCTGGATTCGTGAGGCGCTGCTCGAGTTGCAAATGGAAGCGGGGGCGGAACGCTTCGGCGTGTGGCTTGAGCCGGCCGTCGGGGACGAAACGTCTTCCGCACGGCAGGTGATTTTTCGCGGGGAAGTTCGCGAAAAGGGAGAGGGAAAACAAACGGGAAAATGGACCAGGCTCTCCCTGGAACTTCCCCTTCCCCTTGACGTTTTGTCGGTTGGAAAGACCGCCGAATTGGTCCTGCGCGGAGATCTTCGCGAACCGCTCCTCGGTCCGACGCTGGGGATGCGCCATGTGCTGTGGGTCCCCGTGCTCGGACAGAACCTTCTGCGGGGGCTGATTCTGGTTGCGGCGCAGGACGCTGCCAGCCCCCTACCGCGAATTCTTGCCGAGGAAGTTGCCGCGGAGCTTGCGCTGGCGCTCGACTGGGAAGAGCAGAACCGGCTAGCCCGGGAGCGCAAGGCGGATCTCGAACTCAGCGGGCGGGTGTACCGGTCGCTCGCGGAAAATACGGACCCCGACAGCATTCTTCAGGAAATTGCCGAAACCTGCGCGCGCAGCGACGGCCCGGAGGGCGCGGGCGCCGTCTTCGCGCTCATTGGCGAACGGAGGACCGGGCTGGCGGTCGCGGCTCCGTCCGGTGCGCGCGCGGAAGAGCAGTTGCGGATTCGAGCCCTGAGCGGAGATCCCGCCTGGGGGCACAGCGTCGAGCAGGGACCTCTCGAAATGTTCTGGCGGCAGGCGGTCAAGTCCGGAGAGGTTACCGGCGCGGAGGCCGGCGCGCTGCCGCTGGCGCGCAACATCGCGCGAATCGTGGCCATCCCGCTGACCGCGGAAGGCGCGACGCGGGGCGTCCTGCTGGCCGGGCTTCCCCATGGCCGCACCAGCCTTGGAAGCCTGCTCCGGCTGGAGCAGCGCGCGCTGCTGGCCACGCAGGTTTTACAGCATAGGGACCGGATGTCGGAACGTTCCCGCGTGGAGTCGTGGCGGCTGGCTCTGCTGGAGTCGAGCGAGCAACCGGTGGTGCTTCTCGATCGCGGTGGCTTTCTACGAGGCCTTAACCAGGGCGCGCGAAGAATTCTCTCACGGGACGCTGCTCTACCCGCCGCGCGCTGGGAAAAGCCGGAAGTGTGCTTCGCGGAGCTGTTTCGTCCGCGCGAGTGGCAGCGCGTAAGCCATTGGCTGTTGTCCGGCGCGGGAGATTCTTTGCAGGATGCGGCAGGGGGAATCCTGAAGGCGCAACTGAAAGACGGAACAGAGATCGCATGCCGCCGCCTGGCTCTCTCAACTCCGGACTTTCTTGCCGTGTCCGTTGGGCGCGCAACGGGCGAGCCAGGCCAGCGCCGGAAAGAGGATGTGGAGGCGGAACTTCGCCAGACCGTCGAGTGGATGACGGAAGGCGTGGTGGTGTTTGACGAAGCGGGCGGCATCCGCGCCGCAAACGAACCCTTCTACCGCATGTTCGGGCTCACCCGCGAGGAAGCGGCAGGCTTGCGGACCCTCGAGGACCTGCTCGGCAGAGTTGCGCCGCGCGCCGCCGACCCGCAGCAGTTCGCGCAACGCTGGCGGGCGCTCGGAAGTTTGCAGGAAACCGAAAGTCAGGAAGACCTGCAGATGAAATGGCCGGTGACGCAAACGATCGAGCGATGCGCGCGCGCGATCGTGGGGGAAGGCGGGCGGCGCCTGGGGCGCGTGGAAGTGTACCGTGAGACCAGCGCCCGGCGACTGTTCCAGTCGCGCATGGTGCACACCGAAAAACTTGTCTCCCTCGGACAGCATGTCAGCGGCATCGTGCATGAACTGAGCAATCCGCTCACGACCATTCTGGGCCACGCGCAGCGGCTGCTGCAGCGGGAAGCCGGCGCCGGGCCGGCGAGCCGTGAACTGCGCGAACTGCTTGCGGAGGCGGAACGCGCCACCGGAATTCTCCGCCAGATGCTGCAGCTTTCGGGCGACACGCATGGTGTTCGCGAACCGGTTTCGCTGAATGAACTTGTGGACCGCACCGCCGGTCTGATGCGGGCCACTCTTTCCGGTTCCCCGGCTCGCCTGATCGTCGAAAAAGAAGCGTCTGTCCCGGCCGTCAATGGCCACTTCGGGCAGTTGCAGCAGGTTCTTTTGAACCTTTTGCAGAACGCGCAACAAGCCATTACGCAGAGCGGGCATGGCGGGATGGTCGGCGTGCGCACCGGCACCACCAGTTCCGGCTGGGCGCGCCTTGAAGTTTGGGACGACGGGCCCGGAATTCCAGGCGCGATCCAGGCGCGCATTTTCGATCCATTCTTCACCACCAAGCCGCCGGGCGTGGGCACGGGGCTTGGCCTGGCGATCGTGCTTGGGTTTGTGCGCCAACACGGCGGAACGGTGAACGTCCTGAGCCCGCCAAAGGGCGGCACGCGATTTCTGGTGGAATTGCCCCCTGCCCAGAAAGTGAAAGAAGAACCGGTAGCCGTCACCACGGTCCTGCGGCTGGCGCCGGCGGCGGGGCCCGGAGAGAACGCCGGTTTGCCAGAGCAACGCGCCCCGCGCGTGCTGGTCGTCGAAGACGAACCGACCGTCGGCGGGCTGATCGCCGACGTGCTGCGCGACGAAGGCATGCGGGTGGATGTGCTGCGGGACGGTGAGTCCGCGCTCGACCGCGCGGAGAAAGAAGCTTACGACCTGGTGATCTGCGACCTGAAGATGCCTGGGATGGACGGGCAGAAGTTCTTTCAGTCGCTCGGGAAGCGGCGCAATCCGCTCCAGGGGCACGTTTTGTTTGTCACCGGCGACGTGGTGGCGCCGCGCACCCAGGAATTCCTGGAGCGGCACCACTTGCCGTACGTCGCGAAACCGTTCCGCGTGGAAGAGTTGAGCCGCGCCGTCCGTGGGATGCTGTAGGCCATGCGCTGAAGAGGAGAGTCGTAGCCGTGCAAGAGGAACAAAATTTTATCGGGGTATCCGTCGCCACGGGAAAGGGGCGCCCGGCCGGAGGCAGCGGAGAGCTGGTGCTGCTTTGCGGCCGGGAGGACTTTTGCTCCGAGGCCCGCCACGAACTGCAACGGCGGCGGAAGGATCTGCGGATCGCCGACACCGACGGAATCGCCGGCGCGCGGCAAATTCTGGGCGAGCAGGCTGCGGCTGTGATTCTGGCGGAGGAGCGGGTCCTGGCGGAAACCGGCGGGCCGTGGCGCTCGCGGCGGCGGGCGATTGAATCCGCGTTGTCGCTGCTGGCCGGGTCCGCTCCGGTCGTCTGGATCGGCGCCGCGGAAGAGGGCGCTCAATTGACCCAAGGGGTGCAATCCGGAGCGGTGGATTTTGTGCCGCGCTCCGCGCTGTGCGTGCCTGCGGCCGTGACCATGGTGGAGCGCCGGTTGCGCAGCTCCGCAAAACCAGTGCCCCCAGACGGCCCACGCAACGGGGCCATTCTTCTCGGCGAGCTGCGGCTGGACGACCTCGACTTCGGCGAAGTGCTCCGCCACGAGTTGAACAATCCGCTGACGGGAATTCTGGGCAACGCAGAACTCCTGCTGCTCGAGGTTCGCCGCGGAACGCTGCAACTGCCGCCGCAAACAATGCAGCGGCTCGAGACCATTACCGAACTGGCCGTGCGCATGCGCGAAACGGTGCGGAACCTGAGCGATCGCTGGGAAGCCGCGGGAGCATACAACCCGGAAGACCGGGCATCCCGCAACGACCTATCCCGTTAGCCGATTCAAGCCTTTAGTGACCCTGGTTCGGGCCAATGTCCCGCGCGGCCTGGCCAAAGAACGCCAGAACCCGCCTCTCGAACTCTTCCGGCGCAAATCCAAGAGCCGCAGTGTGAAACGCGCCGGGCACCATCCATAAGGCCTTTGGACCGCTCGCCGCCGCGTAAATCTTCTTCGCGTGACGGCAGGGCAAGGTCGTGTCCGCTTCATCGCAGATCAGCAGCACCGGAAAATTCCGCGCGGCCACCGCTTGTTCGGGAGAAACCCCGGACGCGGGAAACCCGGCCAGCTTGCCGCCGCGATAGAGCATCATCCACGCGCCGGGCGCGAAGAGTGTTTTGCCGAGCAGCGGGTACTCCTGCAGTCCCGCGTAGTCGTAGGAAGCCTCGCGCAGGCTGGCGAACGGCGCTTCGGCGGCCACCGCCTCAATGCGCGGATCAATGCCGGCGGACTGCAGCGCGATGCCCGCGCCCATGGATTCTCCCAGCGCGAAAATGTGCGCGGGATGTTCGGACGCGGCTAGGGCGTCCACCACCGCGCGAGTGTCGACGCGCTCCAGCCACCCGTAAGTGGCCATCGCGCCTCCGCTCTCTCCGTGGGCCCGCTGGTCCATCATCACCACGCTGTATCCGGCGCGCAGCAGAATTTCGGATTGGCCGATCGTGCCGGCTCGATTGTCGGCCACACCGTGAAACAGCAGCACCCAGGAGCCATTCGGCTGCGCAGGGCGCACTTTCCACCCGCGCAACGCCGCTCCGTCCGGCGCGGTTACCAGAAAATCTTCGCGGCGTGTGTGGCTATGGGCGAACGAAGCGTCCGCTTCACGGATTAGATCCGGCGTCAGCGGGCGCCGCACCGGATGCAGAAACGACGGCGCCACCACCCAGCCCATGACGGTGGCGACAACCGGCGGAACCAGCAGAAGAATCAGCGCAATCCGCAGCAAACGCCGTTTCATAGGGCCTCAGGATTAGATACGAGATTCTCTGCGCACCGGTTCAGGGAAAATTCGCCGTCTTCTCCGCTGCCGGCACGGACCGGCCGCGAATCAGCTGCGGAAGAGCACGTCTTCGCGCTGGAACATTTTGACCGCCAGGAAAAGCGCTGCGGCGGCATAGACGCAGGTGGAAAGAAAGATAAGCACGATGAAATTCCAGTGATACGTTCCGGTGACCAGCTCCTTGCAGAGCAGGCTCACGTTGAGAATCGGAATCAGCGCCAGCTTGGCGGTCAACTCGACGCCCGGCAGCATTGCCGCCACTGCCGGAAGAATGACCAGGATCATCAGCGGCGAGACATAGCTCTGCGCCTCCTTATAGCTTTTGGCGAACAGCGAAATCGTGATCAGGCCCGCCGAAAAAAGCACCGCCAGCGGCAAAGCCATCAGGAAAACGGAAAGCACCGCGGGTAATTTAATCTGCAGCTGCATGGCCGCCGCATCCGGGTTTTTCGAAATGTCGAGTGCTTTCAATTGCTGCATGCCCCAGAAAGAAACGCCCATGGAGAGCACGGAGAGCGCCGCCGTGACCAGCGACGCGGTCAACACGAGGAAAAACTTCCCCAGGACCAGATCCAAGCGCGAAATCGGGCTGGAGAGAATCGTCTCCATCGTGCCGCGCTCTTTCTCTCCCGCGGTCAGGTCCATCGCCGGGTACATCCCGCCCGTCAGGCAGAGCAGGATCACCATGTAGCCGATAATGCCGCCGAACGCCGCCCCGCCGACTTTTTCGGGGGGCGCGACGTTGTCCTGCTTGATCAGGAAGGGCGTAAGGACGGAAGCGGGGACGTGATTGGCGTCCAGGCGCGATTCGACGACCTTGTCGCGATAATCCTTCAGGTTTTTTTCCACGGTTGCCGCGGAAATGGACGATTTCAACTCTCCCTCGTATTTGTAAATCTCGATGGTCAGGGGATTCTGTTGCGCCAGGCTGGCTTCGAATCCTCCGGGAATCGCGATCGCGGCGCGGATCTCCTTGTTGATGATCTTGTCTTTCCAGTCGGGAGTGGCGGGCAACACTTCCATCTTCTTGCTGGCGCCCAGGGCTGCGAGCACACCGGGGGAATCCGCCCCGCCCAGCACCATCACCTTCGGGATCTCTTCTTCCGCTTTTTTAAGGAGCGTGAAAGCGAGGGCGCCGAATCCCACGGAGAGCAGCGGGAAAAGCAGCAGGGGCACCAGCATCGTGGAGATCAGCGTGCGGCGGTCGCGCAGCGCCTCGGTGAGTTCCTTGCGATAAACCGTGCCGATATTCTGCAGGGACATCAGGCGGCCTCCTCCGGTTTGTAATGGGGCGCGACAACCTTCACGAAGATTTCCTCCAGGTCCTGTTCCTGGTATTTTTCGCGAAGCCCGGCCAGCGAGCCCTCCGCCAGAAGTTTTCCCGACTGGATAATTCCGATAACGTCGCAGAGTTTTTCGACTTCGCTCATCACGTGCGTCGAAAAAATCACCGTCTTCCCGCGCTGCCGGCACTCGCGGATGAACTCCAGAATGGTGCGCGCGGTCATGATGTCCAGGCCCAGCGTCGGCTCGTCGAAAATCATCACCTGGGGGTCGTGAATCAAGGTGCGGGCGATGGAGGTTTTCTGCTTCATCCCGGTGGACAGCTTGTCGCAGCGCCGGTCGCGGAAGGAGTTCATGTCCAGCCGGGTGAAAATTTCGTCCACGCGCTTCTTCAATTCCGGTTCCGGGATACCGTTCAGCCGGCCGAAATATTCGACCATTTCCTGCGAGGTCAGCCGCGGATAAAGCGCCGTGGCGGTGGAGAGAAACCCGACATTCGCGCGGACCTTTTGCGGCGCTTCCACCACGTCATGGCCGCACACAGTCGCCGTGCCGTCGGAGGGTTCCAATATCGTCGCCAGCATCCGCAGCGTGGTGGTTTTGCCGGCGCCGTTCGCTCCCAGCAGTCCGTAAATCTGCCCCGGGGCGCAGGTGAAGCTTACGCCGTCCACCGCCCGGATTTCGCCGCGCTTTTTGTCTTTGAACACTTTGGTCAGTCCACGCGTTTCGATCATGGGCAGAACCTCAACTTGCACGGAGTCACTGGACACACCGGTCTATGCTCTCCATTACGGGCCAGTAGTCGCGAAGATATCACCGGAAATGAGCCTGCGCGCGGAAACCGCAAAAAGCGGCAAACAAAGACGCTTGCCTTATCCCTTGTGACAATTCGGGCACTGTTTGGCATCGAACTTGTCGGGGGGCACGCGAAACATGTTGTTGCACTGGATGCAGACGCGGTGGAGCACGGGCGATGCGGGCGCCGCCTCGGGACGCTTTGGCTCTCCAGCCGGATTATTGTGGGAAGCATCCATCCTGGCGGCATTCTATCACGGGGGGAAGCAGGGTTCGCGGAAAGACCGGGACGGCATCCCGAAAATCGCGCCGGGCATCTCAATGATCCGCTGATGCTTCTGGAGAAAATGGCTAACCTCCTGATAGACTTTAGCTTAAGCATTCGAAGTACAATTTGAAGCCAGCGCTCGGAATCCGGAACGACAGGCGCCCGCGAAAGCCGGATGATTCCTTCGTGTAGCAGATCCTGATGGCGAACGAGGATTGGATTTCAGATATTTATGGATAAGAAGCTGCGCAACCGCACGCTGCTCTTCCTGCTCCTTGTAGGAATTGTCGTGTTCGTGTTTATCAAAGTGAGCGGCCGCCAGCCGGTGGCCAAGATATCCGCGGTGAAGCCCTTCCGCCAGAACATTGTTGCCTCTATCGCCAGCAACGGCAAAGTGGAGCCGATCGCGCCGTTCAGCATTCGCGCGCAACTCGACACGTTTGTGGAAAAAGTAAGCGTCAGCGAAGGGCAGAACGTGAAAAAGGGGCAGCTGCTGCTGGAATTGAACGTAAAGGATGCGGCCGCCCAGCTTGCGAACGCAAAATCCAAGCTGCTGCGCGCGGAGGAAGACTTCCGCGCCGCCAAGGCCGGAGGCAGAACAGACGAGGCCGCGCGGGTGGCGGGCGATCTGGCGAAAGCCACGGGAGACCGCGACGGGCTGCAGCACAACCACGAATCGCTGGCCCGGCTACTCGCCCAGGGTGCCGCCACGAAGGATGAACTCGCCGCCAACGAGCTGGCTTTGACCAAGGCCCAGGCGGAAGTCAGCCGCCTCACTGCAGTGAAAAAAGAGTTCGACCGCCAGGTTTCGCTGGACGCTTCCCGTGGGGAATTGTCTGTGCAACAAGCCCGCAGTGACGTCGCCGCGCTCGAAGACAAAGTGCGCCAGGGGCGCATCACCGCGCCAACCGACGGCACGCTGTATGCCCTGCCGGTCAAGGCTGGCGATTACGTGAAAGTCGGCGATCTGCTCGCGGAAATGGCCGATCTGCACAAAGTGCGCGTGCGGGCCTTTATTGACGAGCCGGAAATGGGCGGCCTGGAGCCGGGTTTGCCGGTGAAGATTACCTGGGACGCGCTGCCGGCCCGGACCTGGCCGGGGCGCACGGAGATGACCCCCAAACAGGTGGTGCCGCACGGCTCGCGCAGCGTGGGCGAACTGCTTTGTTCGGTGGAAAATATCAAGCTGGAGCTGTTGCCGAATACCAACGTGAACGTGCGCATCAATTCCCGGGAACGTTTGAACGTGCTTGCCGTACCGCGGGGTTCCGTCGAAACGCTCGGAGGGCAGAGTTTCGTTTTCGTGGTCAGGGACAGCGTGGGGAAATCGGTACTGGAAAAGCATCCCATTCAGGTTGGTATCGCGGACGCTACAAATTATGAGGTGGTCAGCGGTCTGACCATGGACGACACCGTGGCGCTGCCGGGCGATGCCGATTTTCGCGACGGCATGTCCGTGAAGGTGGTGAACTTGGACACCTCGAATGTCCTGGGCGGGAATGGTGCGAGCCACTAAATCCATTTGCCATGTGATTGCCTTCCTGCTGTTATTGGCTGGCACCGCGCGCGCGCAAGAAGCTTCCCTCGAGAAAGCCAGGGGCGCATTCGAAAAAGGTGAGTATGCCCAGGTCATCGAGATTCTGAAGAACGCCGCGGCGGCAGGACCGGACAACGGCGACCTTTACGTGCTGCTGGCCCGGTCCTACCTGGAACTGAACCAGTATGATGCCGCGGTGAACAGCGCGGAGAAAGCCGTTGCGGCCAATCCGAAAAATTCCGAATATCACCGCTGGCTTGGCGAGGCGTACGGCGCGAAAGCCGATCACGCCTCCATGCTGAGTGCCTACTCGCTCGCGCGGAAGACCCAGAAGGAATTTCAAGCCGCGGTGGATCTCGACGCGCATAATTTTGACGCACAACAGGATTTGATCGAATACGACTGCACCGCCCCGGGAATGGTAGGCGGCGGCGAAGAAAAAGCCCAGCCGCTGATCGAGAAATTGATGGCCCTGGACGCGGCGGAAGGGCACTACGCCACGGGTATCTGCCGCGCGCAGAAGAAAAATTACGATGCGGCGGACATGGAATTTGCAAAGGCTCTCGAAAACAAACCGAAGACCGCCAAGCGCATCTACGACATCGGCGACTATTTTCTGCAGCGCAAGAATGCCGAAAAACTGCTGATAGTGGCCGGCGCAGGAGAAGATCTGGCGCCGCGCGATCCGCGCGGAAAGTTCTACCAGGGAGTGGCGCTGGTTCTGCAGGAAAAGAAACCGGTGGAAACGGAAAAATTGTTGCGCGAATACCTTGAACGCGCGCCCATGAATTCCGAATATCCGCGTCCGTGGGCGGCGCACTACTGGCTGGGTAAGCTGCAGGAGAGCCGCAAGAATCCCGCCGGAGCGCGCAGCGAATATCAGGCGGCGCTGAAACTGAACGCCAAGTACAAGCCTGCGCAGGAAGCGCTGAAGCAGCTCGGGAAAGACTGAGCCGAATTTTTTCGGAAAGCAAATGCACATACGCGAAGCAGTCGCCGTGGCTGTGGACGCCTTGCGCGCTAACAAAGTGCGCGCGGTGCTGACCTCCATCGGCGTGATCATCGGCAGCGCCTCCATCGTCCTGGTGGTGACCGTGGCGCTGACCAGCCAGAAATTCGTGATTTCCCAGATTGAGGCCATGGGCTCCAACCTTGTGTGGGTGGAGATGATCAAAACACCCGAAAAAGCGCAACCCCTCAGCTATGAAATCAACACCGACGATTTGGCCGCGGCCAAAGCGCAGATCCCCGAAGCGCTGATCGTTGCCGGATTCAACGACCTGCCGATGGCCGTGGTCGTCGGTGGCCGGACCCGGCCGGTCCGGTTGATCGGTGTGACCGATGGCTACCAGCAGATCCGGCGGTTGCTTATTCTGCGCGGGCGCTATTTCGATTTTGAGGACATGGAATCGCGCAGCAAGGTTTGCATGATTACGAAGGATCTGGCGGATCGCGTGTTTGGGGTGGAAAACCCGGTCGGACGCTCACTCCGCATGGGTGAATTAACGTTTACCGTGATTGGCGTTTTCAGGGAGCGTGCCGAAACCTTTGGGTTGTCGGAATTGCAGAAGGAGTCCGTCATCATTCCTTTTTCGCTGATGAAGTACTACACCGGCACCGACGTTCTGAGCACTTTGCAGTTGCAGACCGGCGGCCCGGACAAGGTGGCGATTGTTGAAAAGCAGGTCAGCCGCCTGCTGAAGAGCCGGCATCCGGCGCAAGCCGAATATAACGTACAAACGCTGACGGCAATTCTGGGAGCCGCCAAGACCATTTCACTGGCTCTGCGCATCGTACTGATCGTGATTGCATTCATCGCCCTGCTGATCAGCGGCATCGGCATCATGAACATCATGCTGGTCACGGTAAAAGAGCGCACGCGAGAGATCGGGGTGCGCAAAGCGATCGGCGCCGCCCAACGCGAGATCATGTGGCAGTTCCTGATCGAGGCGTTCCTGATCAGCGGTGGCGGCGCGGTGATTGGAATTTTAATCGGCGTGGGAATTCCCGTGATTGTTCAGCAGCTTTTGCCGGGAAATTTGCGCGTGCCGATCTCCGGGATGAGCGTGGTGCTGGCATTTTTGGTGTCGTGCTCGACGGGGCTTTTCTTCGGCTGGCTGCCCGCGAAGCAGGCGGCCGCGCTCGAACCGATTGAATCGTTGCGTTATGAGTAAGCGGATGGGAGGAAGACGCATGGCCTGGAAACAAGGCTTGGCTCTCGGACTTTTGGCGGCGGCAATTCCGCCGCAACAAATGCTGGCGCAGCAAACGCCACCCGCGCCGGTGGCGAGTTCCACCCCGGTGGTGCTGACGCTGAAGCACGCGGTCGAACTGTCGCTCTCCAACAGCAAGGATATTCAACTGGCCAAACTGCAGGTGCAGGCGGCCCAGGATAACGCGCAAATCACCCGGTCGGAGTTTCTTCCCAATCTCTATGCGGGATCTGGCGCGGGCTACACCTATGGTTTGCCGGAAACACCCGGAGGCCGGCCGCCCGCAATCGTCAGCGTCACGTACACGGAGCAGATCCTGAATGGACCCCTGCGCGGCCTGGCAAAAGAGCAACAGGAGCAGGTCCGGGCGCAGCGCGCGATGCTGGAGGATACGCGCAACCTGGTGATGGTGCGCGTGGCGTCGGGCTATTTGGAACTTGTGAAGGTACGCCACTCGCTGGAATTGCTGCGGAAAGAAAAAGAGAGCGCCGACAAGATTGTCGACGTCACCAAGGAACGTGAGGGTGAGGGCTACGAACTGCCCGTCGAAGTGACCAAAGCGCAGTTGACACTGGCGCAGGTGCAGCAGCGCATCCTGCAGCTCGAAGGGCGCCAGGATGAGCTCGAAGTGTTTCTACGCAATCAATTGGGCCTCGCGGCCGAGCAACCCATGGACGTGACACCCGAAGAGCTGCCCGGCGCCGCAGAGCAGGAAGGCGCAAACCTGATCGCTATGGCCGCGCAGAGCAACACTCGTCTCGCGGCGGCGGAATCGGATGTAAAAGGGAAAGAATTCCGGCTGAAGGGGGAGAAGCAGGGCTACTGGCCGACGCTTCAGCTGGTGACGATTTACGATGTGCTGGCGAAATACAATTTCAATAACAGCTTCCTGGTCATCAACGAACGGAATTTCCGCGCCAACAACCTGAATGCCGGGGTAAGCATCAACGTGCCGATTTTCAGCGCGAAGACGCGGGCAAACGTGGCGCTCGCGCAGGTGAACCTGGAAGCGGCAAAAATCAATCTGAGCAACACCAGGAACCAGGTAAGCGCCGAAGTCCGCCAGAAATCGCGCAAGGTGCAGCAGGCGGACGCCACGAAAGAGGTGGCCCGGCTGGAATTGCAGTTGTCGCAACAGAATCTGGCCGTGCTGCAGTCGCAATTCGGCGAAGGAAGGGTGAATTTGCGCGACGTCGAAAGAGGCCGCCTCGACGAGAACGAAAAGTGGATGTCTTATCTCGATGCGAATTTCCAGCGCCAGCAAGCCCAGCTCGATCTGCTGAAGACCGCCGGGCAACTCGACAAGGTCTTGGAGTAGGCCGGCGATTCGCGTTTGAGGATTCCGCTCTCAAAAGTGTGTCATCCTGAGGCCCGCGGATTTTGCGGGTCGAATGACCTCAACGTACTGTTAAGCACCGAGGTTTGCGGTGAAGTTCTTTGCATTCGCGGTGAGATTTGCAGCTTGTGATTCGGGGCATTGCTTCGTGCTGGATAAAGAAAGCCTGAAAACTCTTCTGGACTCGCTCGAGAGACTCGACGCAGGATTCTCTACGCTGCCGGAATTTGACGCGCGAGTGCCTGGCTCAAGCGACATTGTAAAAATCCTCGCCGCCACCGCGGAACGCCTGCAGGACAACTATCCCTATTTTCACCCGCTCTATGCCGGTCAGATGTTGAAGCCCCCGCATCCGGTGGCGCGGCTGGCATACGCGCTCGCGCAATGGATCAATCCGAACAATCACGCGCTCGATGGAGGACGCGCGACCTCCGCGATGGAGAAAGAGGCAGTTGCCGCAATCGCGGAAATGTTTGGCTGGCGCGAGCATCTGGGGCATTTGTGCGGCGGCGGAACCATGGCCAACCTGGAAGCGCTGTGGGTTGCCGGACAACTGGCCCCTGGGAAAAAGATTCTGGCCAGCGAGCAGGCACATTACACCCACGGGCGAATCAGTGGTGTTCTGCAATTGCCATTTGCATCCGTGCCTTGCGACTCGAGCGGCCGGATGGATCTGCCGAAGTTGAGCGAACTGGCTGCGCGCGGAGACGTCGGTACCGTCGTGGCTACAATGGGAACGACGGCCACCGGATCGGTTGATCCACTCGCCGATATTCTGAAGTTGCGAGACAAGCACGGATTCCGCGTTCATGCCGATGCCGCCTATGGCGGATATTTTGGCCTGGCCGGAAATCTGGGTGAAGAAGCCCGGCGCGGATTTGATCTGTTGCACAAAGTGGATTCCATCGTGATCGATCCGCACAAACATGGTTTGCAGCCCTATGGTTGCGGCTGCGTGGTATTTCGCGATCCCGGCGTAGGAAAACTGTACAAGCACGATTCGCCGTATACGTACTTCACCTCGCAGGAAATGCACCTGGGGGAAATCAGCCTGGAATGTTCGCGGCCGGGAGCGGCAGCCGCCGCGCTCTGGGCGACGCAGAAATTGTTGCCGCTTGTGAAGGGCGGGGAATTCGCTCGCGGGCTGGAGGATTGCCGAGAAGCGGCCCTCGATTTTCATCAGCGGCTAGAGAAGGACACGCGCTTTGTAACGGCCTTTCCCCCCGAACTGGATATTGTGGTGTTTGCACCCCGGGCAGAGAGCGTCAGCGAATCGTCATTGAGGTCGCGGAAGATTTTTGACGCAGCGGCACGCCGGAATCTGCACCTGGCCGTGGCGGAGTTGCCGGTAGAATTCTTCGAAGGGAATTTGCGCGGCATGAAAAAGGACCGGGCTGGCCTGACTTGCTTGCGGTCGGTGCTGATGAAACCAGAGCACAAGGAATGGGTGGACCGCATTTGGGAGATCCTGATCGAGGCCGCGCAGGAGGTTTAGAAGGGCGCAACTCCCACTTAATGCGGGATTTAACGCTTGGATGCGGATTGCGCACCGTTGGCAGATTCGTGTGCGGGGATGTATCCAAGTCGGGTAAACTATTATCTACAACTGTTGGGGTGCAAAACAGGTTACGCCGTGTGCTGCCTGTTTGGCCAAAAGTGCGAATGTTTTGCACACTGAATTTGACCGACACTGAGGGTGAAGAATGCCGGATGTAATGAAAACATTGCTTTTGAATCCGCCGAGCTTCGAGAACTTCGACGGCGGAGCCAGTTCGCGGTGGCCCGCGACGCGTGAGATTGAGTCCTACTGGTACCCGGTTTGGCTGTCCTACCCCGCGGGAATGATTCCCGGCAGCCGCCTGCTGGACGCCTCTCCCCACAAGATCAACTGGCAGCAGACCGTTCAAATCTGCAAGGACTATGAGTTCCTGGTGCTGTTCACCTCCACGGTGGGCTTCGACAGCGACATCAAGCTGCTCCGCAAGATCAAGGAAGCGAACCCGTCCATGAAGGTGGCCTTCGTCGGCCCGCACGGCCACATCAAGCCGGATGAGACGCTCAATGCCAGCGAGGACATTGACTTCATCGTCCGCGGCGAATTCGACCACGCCGTGACGGAATACGCCCACGGCAAACCTGTGGGTGAGATCCTCAACGCCAGTTACAAAAAGGACGGCAAGATCGTCCACAACGCGACGCGGCCGCAACTGCACACCGAAGAGCTGGATGCGCTGCCGTTCGCGACCGACGTCTACAAGCGCGACCTCGAAATCGAACGCTACAACGTGCCGTTCCTGCTGAATCCGTTCGTTTCTTTCTACAGCTCGCGCGGCTGCCCGGCGCTCTGCACCTTCTGCATGTGGCCGCAGACGCTCTCGGGCCACGCCTGGCGCACCCGCTCCGTGGACAACGTCGTCCAGGAAGTGAAGAACGCGCTTTCCTACTTCCCGCAGATGAAAGAAATTTTCTTCGACGACGACACCTTCAACATCCGCAAGGACCGCGTCATCGAGTTGAGCCAGAAGTTCAAGCCGCTGAAGTTCCAGTGGTCCTGCACGGCCCGCTGCCACAGCAAGTATGAAGAGCTGAAGGCCATGGCCGACGGCGGCGCGCGCCTGTTTATCGTCGGCTTCGAGTCCGGCGACGCGCAAATCCTCAAGAACATCAAAAAAGGCGCGACAACCGATATGGCGCGCGAGTTCATGAAGAACTGCCGCAAAGTCGGCATCAAGGTCCACGGCGACTTCATCATCGGCTTGCCGGGCGAAACGAAAGACACCATCAACAAGACCATCGATTTCGCCAAGGAACTGGACTGCGAAACGATCCAGGTTTCGCTCGCTCACGCCATGCCCGGCACCGAGCTGCACGACCAGATGTCCAAGGAAGGCTTCCTCCGCGTCGAAGCGCTCGCCGACCAGGGCGGCCACCAGTTGCCCCACATCGAATTCCCGCATCTTTCCAAGGCCGATATGATGGCCGGCGTTACCCGCTTCTACGACGAATACTATTTCCGCCCGAAGGTTGTGTGGCGGATCGTCAAGGAAGCCCTGTGGGACAGCCACGAGCGCAAGCGGCTCTATCACGAGGCGACAGACTTCCTGCGACTGCGCGCCGAGCGCCTGAAGTGGGTGCAACAGGGCGGCGATGCGCCGAAGACCATGGTCGCCGTCGGCGGCACCTCCTCGGCCAACGGCAACGATTAAACTGGTTCTGTAGTTAATCAAAAAACGCAAAATTGTCATCCTGAGCCCATCCGACAAGGATGGGCGAAGGATCTCAACCTAAGTCTCAAGCACCAACCCGAAGGGCGAACTCCAACGAATGAGCCACGAGCATAGGCTGCGATTCAAGACTCTAGTCATGGTCTTGCTGATGGTGGTGTGCGCCAATACCGGCGACCTGATGCTGGCCCGCGGCATGAAGCAGATCGGGAACGTAACAATCTCCGTGCCCGGATTGCAGCATGCCCTGTGGATGACCATCCAGAACGCAAGCATCTGGATTGGCATCTGCTTCCTTATCGGCTTCACCCTCTGCTACATGACCGCGGTCAGCTGGGCGGATTACAGCTTCGTGATGCCCGCCGGCGCGTTTGGCTACGCGATCCAGACGATGCTGGCGATCGTTGTGCTGCATGAGACGGTGTCGCCGAAGCGCTGGATCGGCGTGACCCTGATTTGCGCGGGTGTGCTCCTGGTCGGGCAGACCAAGCCGAATACCACCAACGTGGCGGTTTTGCCCTCATGAGCCGCGTAATTTTCATGCTGATCTTTTTTGTGCTTTGCAACACCGGCGGCGAACTGGCGATGTCCTACGGGGTAAAGCAGGTCGGCGAGCCGCAAAGCTTCCGTCCGATGGCCCTGCTGCGATTTATCTGGGCCGCGGCGCGCAATAGCTGGCTCTGGGTCGCGATCCCCATGCTGGCGGCTTCGTTCTATTCGCTGCTGATCCTGTTTTCCTGGGCGCCGGTGAGCGTGGTGATTCCGGCCTCGGCCTCCAACTACATAGTCGGAACGTTCGGCGCAAAATATTTGCTAAGAGAAGATGTGTCGTTCAAGCGCTGGCTGGGCGTCATCCTCGTCTGCCTCGGCGTTACGCTGGTGCTGCTCACCGGCCGTTGATCGACCTGGCCGGGAGAAGCTGAGCTGGGACTCCGCTCTTCCCCCTGGCCCTGGGCTACGTTTTGTGGTGGCTCGCCGACGCTGAAGTCAGCATTCACATTTACCGTAACGATGCGAAATTTTCCTGGCGCTATCTCCCTGAACCATACCTCGCCATTTCCGACCATAAACCCCTGCCAGTTTGCAAAGAGACATCTGGACGAATTCTCGTCGGCGATTTTCGCTTTTATGTCCGGGGTGAGGATGTGGTCATAGTTGTAAAGGAAACCTTCGCGATCCTTAATTTCAAAATGTTTTGTGGGTGTCCCTACACGGACCGGAAACTCTACCAGACCCGCGACCTTCCTTTTGTCGGACTGTCCTACGGCTGATTTGAGTTCAGCTAGGAACGCTCGGGAGTTTCTGGCTATTTCGGGGCCTAGCCTGTCTACTGTATCTCCTGGGCACCCTGGCTGACTGCTTGTACCAGTTGACTGGCCGATCGTCGCGTCGGGACGATTGGAAAAGATAAACCGGTCTGCGGACTTGGTGATCAGGTAGACGGGGCCGATGGGCGCAAAAGCATCTCGCTTTTTCTCGTTTCGGGTGATCAGGTAGATGCGCCCGGGTCCAGCCCAGACCTGCGCGAATTGGGCATCGTCGAAGAATATCGCCGGTGAATCGGGGAAGAGCGAACCGTACCACAAGCCGTTAACGCGGCCGTTCAAGACGTAAATCTGCTCGCCGGTGTAGAAGCGGACGGAGGAAGCGTTGGCATACTCGCCGTCCATGAAAATTTTGTCGCTGGGTTGGAGCCGAGGCTTGAGGGTCGCAGCGAACTGTTGCGACCCGAGAATCGGGTAGAAGACGCCCAGCGAAACGTGGGCGCACTCGATGAAGACAACCATCATGGCGGCGAGTGCCCAGTTTGCAGCATGGATTTTCCCCCGGCGGCGAAAGAACCAGTTCAGCACCGTTCCAAACAAAAATGCCAGGCACGTGCCGATGAGCGGTCCGCGGAAGAAGCTCATGGCATTGCCGGTGAGATCCAGCATGTGGCCGAGCGAAAGCGCGTATAGATTGGGATTCTTGCTGAGTTCGTCAAAGAGCTCCGTGCCCGGCGCCGGCGCGTGTGTGGTGAAGACAAGAGCGCCAGTAATGGCGGCGATGAGCAGGCCCAAGACGAGAAGGACGGTCGCGGAGCGGCGGCCTGCTCGGGCGATGGAAGAGCCGATAGGCGCTTCGGCTTCCTGAGCCATCCAGTGGCCGATAAGCAAAGCAAGTCCGGGGAGCCCCGGAGCGAGATAGTATTCCTGCCGCGTGGAGAAGCTGAAGAAAAGTAGAACCACTGCAGGCCACACAAAGAGAAGCAGCAGGACGGCTTCGCTGGAACGGCGGACTCCGGCGATGCGGGGTAAGCGAAGACGCACCTGAGCCAGCGCCTGGGGAAGGAACGAACTCCACGGCAGGAACCAGAGAAAAATCAGCCCGTAGAAAAGAAGAATCGGAACGGTGTCGTAATCCACAGGATACCGCTTGCCGAGATAGCGGAGGAACTGTTCGTTGACGAAGTAAAACCACAGAAAACCCTTGGCCTGGCCGGCAGGAGGATTAGCGAGTGCGGCGAAGATGTGCCAGGGAGCGGCGACAAGAAGAAAGACCACGGTGCTCGAAAAAAGATGCATCTTCAGCAAGTGACGCAGGTCGCGCGCCAGCAGCAGAAAGATAAACATGATGGCGCAGGGGAAGACCACGCCGATGAGTCCTTTGGTGAGGACACACAGCGCGACGACGACGGCGATGCCCCAGCAGGAAAGTAGCGATGGATTTTCCGATTGCCAGCCATCGAGAAAAAGATAGAGCGCGATGCCGATCCAGAGGCCGACGGTAATGTCGGGAATAAGGATGCGCGTGAAAAGATAAGGGCCGATGGTAGCGAGAAAGACCACGGCCGTCCAGAAGCCCGATTGCGGCGTCAAGAAGCGGCGGCCAAAGAAGTACAACAGGAACGCAAGCGCGAGCACGCTTAAGTGCAGCGACAGACGGGCGCTCCAGGTGTGGACGCCAAACAGCTTGAGGCCGATAGCGACTCCCCAATAGGGGAGAGGAGCCTTCTCCAGGTAACGGATATTGTTTTCGTGCAGCGTGACCCAGTCGTGCCGAACCAGAATTTCGCGCCCGGCGTCGGCATGGGATGCGTCAACATCATCCTGTAGAGGCGGGGTAAAGAGGCCGGGGCCAAAGATGGCGAGCCACAGAAGCGTAAGGATGACGAGCGAGGGCCAGGTGCGTTGTCCGAGCGAGCGAAACATTCCGATTGAATTCCTCAGTGAGGGATTACGGCTGCAAAAACGAGCTATGTGCAAAAGAATAGTTTAGCATGCGCGGTTCGGGGGGTACGCCATTGGGAGGACTTTTGACACAGAGTCACACTGAGGAAGGCACACAGAGTACACAGAGATGAGGGTGAACAGGCATGGTATTCTTGGATTTAGAACCTCGCCTTGCAAGATGGATATGTAGTGGAACGCCGGGGATTGGCAAAGCCGCTGTGACTAGGCGCGCGGAAATCCGGAATGTAGCGTTTGGAGACGGCATGAAGAGGGACAAAGGAGCCCGAGCGTGATTATTGTGCGCAGCCCGATGCGGATTTCGCTGGGCGGCGGCGGCACGGACTTGCCGTCGTATTACACGAAACATACGGGATTTGTGGTCTCGGCGGCGATCACCCGCTATGTCTACATCACCATCAGCGACGGGTTCTGGCCGCGGATTCACCTGAAATATTCGAAAATGGAAGACGTGGAACGGGTGGAGGAGATCCATCACCCGATTATCCGCGAAGCGATGAAACTGACCGGGGTCACCGGGCCGTACCTGGAAATTGTAAGCCACTCGGATATTCCGGCGGGGACGGGCCTGGGGTCGTCAGGAAGTTTTACGACGGCGCTTTTGGGTGCTCTGCACACCTTCAAAAGGCAATTCGTTTCGCCCCAGGAATTGGCCGAACAGGCTTGCCGGATTGAAATTGATATTTTGAAGGAGCCGGTCGGCAAGCAGGATCAGTACATCGCCGCCTTCGGTGGAATTACGAGTTTCGAGTTTCTCCCGGATGGAAATGTAAATGTTGCGCCGCTGACGCTTCCTTCGGAGGCCCTGGCGAACCTGGAAGATAATCTCCTGTTGTTTTTCACCGGGACGGCGCGCTCGGCTTCGGAAATTTTGCGGGATCAGGACACGAAAAGCAAAGAAAACGCCGCGGATATGCTGGCGAATCTGCATTTCACCAAGCAGCTTGGAGTGGAAAGCCGCGACGCCCTGGTGAAGGGCGATTTGCGACGGTTTGCGGAGTTGATGGCCGTACATTGGGACCATAAAAAGAAGCGCTCGCCGGGCATGAGCAACGGGCCGATTGACGAGCTGTATGAACTGGCTCGAAAGCATGGCGCGCTGGGCGGCAAGATTGTTGGTGCGGGCGGCGGTGGATTTCTACTTTTATATACGGAACAAAAGACCCGTGTGCGGGAAGCGATGCGCGGGGC
>DASSGJ010000532.1:0-2179 GCA_035693545.1 Candidatus Acidiferrum sp. | reverse complement strand
CCGCAGGGCTACCGCGTGGTCTGGATCGAGTCCGAGCGCCTTTTGAAAAAATACAATGGCCTCGTCTGTCTTCCCTTCCCGCGCCGCCAGGATCCCGAGGTTGTTCCACGAATTCGGCAATGTGGCTGGATAATTCGCCGCGGCTTTTACCGCGCGTTCGAAACACTCTTGCGCCGATTGCGATTTCTTCTGTTCCAGGTAAACGCTGCCCAGGCCGTAGAGCGGCTCCGCGCCGCCGGGGTCTTCTTTTTCCGCCAGGCGGAAAAACTCCTCCGCCTGCTGCATGTACCCGCGCTCGTAAAATACCGCGCCGAAGGACAAATAATTGCGCCCAACTTCGTAGGTCTCGCTTACTCCCTTGAACGGCAATCCACGAGCCAGGCGTTGCGCCGGCGTGTTCGGAATCCGGCTGACATCCTCCAGTACACGTTCCGTTGGCAGCGGCCCTTGATAGATTTTTGCAATGTTTCCCTGCACATCAAGCAGAAAGGCCGTGGGCAGTCCCATGTCGCGGTGCCGGTCAAAAAGCCGCCCGTAGAGCAGGTTGTAGACAGCCACGAGTTCCGGAGACGCGCTGACAACGGGAAACGCCCATTGGCCTGAACTCTGTCCGCCCGCAGCATCCACTACGACCAACTGCAGGCCCTTTCGCATCCACTGGTCATGGACTTGTCGAAAACTCGAGAGCACCGAATTCCATTCGGGCAGCTTTGCCGACCCGAAATTCAGCAGCACTGGCTTCCCACGGCGGGCCGAAAGCATTTGCTCGTTTCCAGGTGATCCTGCGAGGGGAAAATCCGGTGCGGCAACGGGCACCAGCAACCACGTTTCCACCTGTGCGGGGAGTTGCTCGGCACGGTTGGACAAACTAGCGCCTTTCATCCCGTCGTGATTCGGAGACGAAGCAAACGCTTCCTTCCGCACGACCTGCAGTCCCTCTTCAATCCAGATCCGGTGATTCGCGGGCAGATTCTCAACGTTCTGTTCCAGCCTGCTCGGCCAACGGATCGTGGCCTTCACCGGTCCTTTCGCTTCTCCCAGACCGAAAAACAGTTCTTTGCTGTGCTGCGCGAGAAATCCAGAACCCGCCTGGACAAACTTCGTTTGCCGGCCCACGCTTGTTTCGATGCTCACCGCAGCTCCAATCGCATCCCGATTGCTCTTTTTTCCTTGCAGTCGAAATGCAATCGCCGGGGCCAACTGCGGCATCACATTTTTCAGAAAGCGCATTTGCGGGCCATTGCGATTTTTCAAAACAACTTCGACGCGCCCGTCATGGTCAAAATCCGCCAGCCCAAAGGTCCGGCCGTCCTCTTCAAAATCCATCCCCGCGACACCCGAGACGTCCGAAAAAGTGCCATCGCCGTTATTCAGGTAGAGCACGTTGCGCTCATAGCCGCTCCAGGTTGCATCCGCGCGGATCAACTCGTTCAACGCGTTCCAACCTTGCTCATACGTGCTACCGGGCTTCACGCCATCCGGCGAATTTGCCACCACCTGGCGCCAGAAGAAGCTGTTTAAATCCTCGCGATCCGGCCCGGAAATCATTCCGTTCGCGATGTACAAATCCGGAAATCCATCGTGGTTGAAATCCCAGGCGTCGCTGGACCAGGCCCACCTGCCCATCAGCGTTCCCGAGCGCGCCCCCACATCTTCAAACTTGCCATCTCCGCGGTTCCGGTAGAGACAATTCCCCATCGCGTGCCGCCGGTACAGAGCTCGCACATCCTCGCTCGAGTTCTTCTGAAACTCGTCCAGATTCGAAAGGCGAAGGCCGGCCGCTGTCCACATGTCCGCCACGTACAAATCCTGCCGGCCGTCTCCGTCGTAATCGAGCCAGGTGACGCTCATGCCCGCGCCGACGTCCTCGACACCCGCTTCGCCCGCCACATCGGTGAATGTCCCGTTGCCGTTGTTTCTGTAAAGATTCTTCCGGCCGAAATCGTTGACTACATATAAATCCGGCCAGCCGTCCCCATCGAAATCCGCCCAGCCGCAACAAAAACTAAAACGAGTATTGTTCCGGTTGAGTCCCGCATCGTTTGTGACGTCGCGGAAACTTCCATCCCGCTGGTTGCGCATCAGGAAATTGGGAGGCCCGTTTTCTGCCGCGTAGTACGGCATCGGATAGCGGTATTGGTCCGCTCCCTGGTAGTAGATGTACAGGCAAAAATAGATG
>DASSGJ010000531.1:0-5085 GCA_035693545.1 Candidatus Acidiferrum sp. | reverse complement strand
GCGGCGGACGTGGCGCGGCACCGGCCAGGAGCGCGAGACCGCGACGATGCGCTGAGTTATGCGCGGTTTTTGTTTGACTGGAACAAGCAGTTTGAGTTGTCGCTGGATCCGGCGACGGCGAAGGCGATGCACGACGAGAATTTGCCGGATGATTTTTACAAAGAGGCAAAATTCTGTTCGATGTGCGGGCCGAAGTTCTGCTCGATGAACATTACGCAGTTGGCGGAAGCGGAGAGCGGGAAGGACCAGGCGGAGCGGAAGCAGAAGTTCGCGGAATTGCTGGTGAAGGTGCAGGGCGCTGGCGCGTAGGGGCGTAGGAAGGGTTCACCCGCCTTTTAATTCTTCCATGTAGCGCTGGTCTTTTAAGCCAGCTCTTATTTCAAGTGTGCTTATATAACGATATGATATACATTGCGTGCGGAGACGTGGCGCAATGGGAGAGGCTCGCCAGCACAGGGATATCCGCCTTTGCGCAGAGAATTACCTAGGTTGCCGCTGGTATTTCGTAACTATTTGCGCTCATGAACGAGTGAACTATTTCCGCAGGGAGTCGCTCAATAATTGGGTGTTGCGGGTTCTGAAGGAAGAGAGCGCCGGGCATTTCTTCTTTGTTAGGGCATTCTGTTTGATGCCGGACCATTTGCATCTTCTTTTGCAAGGGAGTTCTCTGAATGCCGATCTTTTGAAATTCATGAACGGATTCAAGCAGAGGACGTCGCATGGTTTTTGGATACGGAACAAGAAGGAGCTCTGGCCGGTGTCTTTCTACGACCATATTCTGAGGGACGAGGATGCGCCGGGAGATGTGGCGTGGTACATCTGGATGAATCCGGTGCGGGCCGGACTGGTGAAGAAGGCGGAGGAGTATCCGTATTCGGGGCCGTTTGTGCGGGATTGGAATGCGGGAAAGGCACCGGAAAAAGTGTGGGCACCGCCGGGGGTTGGGAAGTAGAGTGGCGGTGGAAAAGAAAGAGCTGGCTTAAAAGACCAGCGCTACAGGGAAGAATGAAGAGAGAGATGCCGGAGCAAGCTAACAACGAGTTGTTGCGGGAGGAGTTTAACCGGTGGGCGGAGGCTGGGCGCGGGGAGGGGATGGAGCGGGATCATTTGCCCATTACACTGCCTGTGCTGGAGAAGATGGGGCTGGCGGCGACGGACAATGTTTTGGATGTGGGGTGCGGATCGGGGTGGCTGGCGCGGCGGTTGGCTGAGAGGGTGACGGAAGGCCGCGTGGTGGGGATGGATGTTTCGGATGAGATGATCCGGGTGGCTCGGCGGACGAGTTTGGAGTTCGAAAATATTCTTTATGCCACCGGCGAAGTGGGGGAAATTCCCTGGGAAACGAATTTCTTCAGTCATGCGATTTCGGTGGAGTCGGCGTATTACTGGCCGGAGCCTGCGGCGGGGATACGGGAGATTTTCCGGGTGCTGCGGCCGGGCGGGCTAGCGTGGATTCTGATCAATTATTACCGGGACAACCCGCATTGCCACCAGTGGGGGGCGCTGCTGGCGGTGCGGACGCATCTGTTATCGGCGGAAGAATGGATGGGATTTTTTCGAGCGGCGGGATTTACGGATGTGGCGCAGGAGCGGGTTGTCGATCCGTCTCCTTCGCCTGAGGAGTATAGCGGCCGATGGTTCCGAGACGCGACGGAATTGCGGGCGTTCAAGGCGGAGGGCGCGCTCCTCGTTCACGGAAGAAAGCAGTAAGGTACCGGTTATATTAGATTCGTTTGTGAGCATTGGCTTTTTGGTTGAACCACTTCAGGCAAGTCCTCGTTATCTCTTTTCTTCTGTTAAGTTGGGTCGAAGAACGCCAACCCAGGGAAACTCAACAGCGAGCTGCGGCCGATGCGCTGCAGCAAAACCCATGAATGCGCCGGGCTCCATTTACGATGTGTTGGTTGTAGATGACTCACCCGTTTACAGGAAGCTGGTGGAGCAGGTACTGGAGTCGCAGCCGTTCCGGCTGCATTTTGCGCGAAACGGAAGAGAAGCCCTTCAGATGATCGAGGAGTACTCGCCGGCGATTTTGGTGACGGACTGGATGATGCCAGATTTGTCGGGGCCGGAATTGTGCCAGCGAATCCGCGGGGATCAGAGCAAGCCATACACCTATATCATTCTGATGACCAGCAACACGGAAAAGGGAAACGTGGTGAAGGGACTGCAGGCAGGGGCGGACGACTACCTGGCGAAGCCGTTCGATCCGGGAGAGATGCTGGCGCGGATTGGTGTGGGGCGACGGATCATCGATTTGAACCGCGAACTGGCGGCGAAGAGCTTGAAGCTGGAAGAAGCGGCGCGGACGGATCCATTGACGGGATTACCGAACCGGCGGGCGATTGAGGAGTGGGCGTTCAAGCAGTTGCGCGGGGCGGCGCGGCACGGATTTTCGTTGTGGGTGGTGGTGTGCGACATTGATTCGTTCAAGACGATCAACGATTCGTTTGGGCACCACGCCGGGGACATTGTGATCAAGACGTTCGCGGACTTGTTGAAGCGAATCACGCGGGCTTCGGATATCTGCGGGCGGCTGGGCGGAGATGAATTTCTGCTGGTGATGACGCACGTGGAAGCGAGCCACATTGAGGCGACGGTGAACCGGTTCCGGGAACAGTTTGCGGCGCTTTCGTTCCCGTTTCAGGGGCAGAGCGTGAGCGTGACCTCGAGCTTCGGAATTGCGGGGTGCGCGGGCAAGGAACTGCCGGAGTTTGGCGGACTGGTACGGAAAGCCGACCAGATGCTGTATGAAGCAAAACGCGCCGGGCGAAATATTGTGCGCGTGAGCCATCCTTAAAACGCAAGACGAACATTCCCCATGTGATTGTGACGCTGGCCGCTTTCTGAGAGTTGTGGTAGTAGTTCGTTGCGGGCGATTTTGCACGTGCGAATCCGAACATGAAGGTGGCCAATGGGATTTCTGAATGAAGGCGTGGCGGTGATTACGGGCGCGGGATCGGGGATGGGGCGATGCCTGGCGCAGCAACTGGCGGGGCTGGGTGCATCGCTGGCGATTTCAGACGTGGATGAGAAGGGACTGGCCGAGACGGCGGCGCTGCTGGGCTCGCCGAAAGGAAAAGTAACGCAGCATATCGTGAATGTCGCGGACGAAGCGCGGATGAAAGCGTTTGCGGGCGAAGTGGCGGGGCAGCACGGGCGGGCGACGATGCTTTTTAACAATGCGGGCGTGGCGGTGTTGGGGAAATTTGAGGAGTTGTCGCTGGAAGACGTTCGCTGGCTGACGGAAATTAATTTTTGGGGAGTGATTTACGGCGTGTTTTATTTCATGCCGCTGATGAAGAAGGAGCGCCGGGCACATATCGTGAATACGTCGAGCGTTTTCGGGCTGGTGGGAGTGGTTGGGCAAACGGCTTATTGCGCGAGCAAGTTCGCGGTGAGAGGGTTTACGGAGTCGCTGAGGCATGAACTGGAAGGGACGAATATTTTTGTGACCAGCGTGCATCCCGGGGGGATCAAGACAGCGATTGCGAAGCGGGCACGGCTTGGGGCAAGGGCGCAAGCGAGTTTGTATCCGGACAGCGTTTCGCGATTCGACAGGGTGGCGATGACAACGGCGGAGGATGCGGCAGCGCGGATTTTGAAGGGCGTGGAAAAATACGAGCCGCGGATTCTGATTGGGCGGGATTGTAAGCAAGCGGACATTCTGGTGCGTTTGCGGCCGGTGGGTTATTGGAAGGCGATTGCGAAGAAGATTGAGGATCCGGACGTGAAGAGGTAAAAGTGGGAGAAGCAATAGTTGGCGCTGAATTTTTGACGAGGCAGAAACGGGGGAATATACTGCGCATTTAGAAAGAGGCTGGAATAACGGAGAAGAGCTGGCTTGAAAGACCAGCGCTACATTGAAGCAGGAAGAGAGCGCCTGTGGGAGTGATCGACCAGCGGTTTGAGAAGAATGTGCTGATCAGCTCGGTGGACTATGTGTTCAACTGGGCGCGGAAGAGTTCGCTGTGGCCGTTGACGTTTGGGCTGGCTTGCTGCGCGATTGAGATGATCGCTTCGACGACAGCGCGATTTGACATGGCGCGGTTTGGGGCGGAGGTGTTCCGGCCGTCGCCGCGGCAGGCGGATTTGATGATCGTGTCGGGGACGGTGACGCTGAAGATGGCGCAGGTGATCCAGAGGATCTGGCAGCAGATGCCGGACCCGAAGTGGTGCATTTCGATGGGGGCCTGTTCGAGCGTGGGCGGGCCGTTCAATGCGTATTCGGTGCTGCAGGGAGTAGACCGGGTTGTGCCAGTGGATGTTTATGTGGTGGGGTGCCCGCCGCGGCCGGAGGCGCTGTTTTATGCGCTTTTGAAGTTGCAGGATAAGATTGACAACATGAGCCTGGCGAAGCGGCCGACGGAAATACGGTTGAAGCCGGAGATGGCGGAAGAGTTTAAGAAGAGTGTGATGATTGCGCAGGTTAGTGAACCGAGATAAAGCGAAAATTGAAATTCGAAAATAGAAAATAGCGAGCGAAGAGCAGCCAGAAACGGCTGTGTCACGCTTGCCGGCTGGAAGCCGGCGCTACGAGAGAGGGAGACGATGGCGTTTGTGAGGACGGTGAAGGTGGCGGAAGTGCCGGCGGGGACGATACGAGAGTTGCAGGTGGAGGGGAAAGCGGTGGCGGTGGCCAACGTGGGCGGCAAGATTTTTGCGATCAACAACACCTGCCTGCATCGTGGTGGGCCGCTGGGGCAGGGTTCGTTGGAGGGTAAAGTAGTGACTTGCCCGTGGCACGGGTGGCAGTTTGACGTGACGAATGGGAAAGCGGTGCAGAACCCCGCGGCGGGGGTGGATTGTTACCATACCGAGGTGCGGGGCGAGGACATTTTTGTTGATTTGGGATGAGCAGGAAGAGGCTTGGGCGGCCGGCACCGGGTCCGTAATCAAAACAAAATTGGATACTTAGGGTGAATTTGGAGGCGGGGAGCCGTGTTTTTTGGGGTTTTGCACATGGTTGTGCCTCTATCCCTCACATTTTGTTTGGTTTTCCTTGTTCGACCGTGTATATTTTCCCCGGCTTTGGGTGAAGATGGCGAATTCGACTCCTCAGACACGACATTATTGGATCTTCAG
>DASSGJ010000530.1:0-2374 GCA_035693545.1 Candidatus Acidiferrum sp. | reverse complement strand
GCGGGGGAGCTTTCCATCACTTCGACTTTCCAGCCCTGGGATTCGGCGTAGCGCGAGTACATGCGGAAGAGATCGCCGGCGAAAATGCCGGCTTCGTCGCCGCCGGTGCCGGCGCGGATTTCGAGGATGATGTTTTTGTCGTCGTTGGGATCCTGGGGAAGAAGCAGGAGTTTCAGTTCGCGTTCGACCTGTTCCTTGCGCGCGGCGAGGAGTTTTTCTTCTTCCTGGGCCATGTGGCGCATTTCGGCGTCGTCGGATTCGACGACCATCTGGTGGGTGCCGGCGAGGTCCTTTTCGATTTGCTTGAACTCGCGGTGTTTGTTGACGATGGTTTCGAGATCGGCATGCTGCTTGGCGAGCTTCTGGAAGCGCGCGGAGTCGGTGACGACCTCGGGGGTGGAGAGTTCCTGGGTCATTTCCTGGTAGCGGGCGTCGAGCTGATCGAGTTTTTCGGAAAGCGTGAGAGCAGTCATTGGGATTCCTTTTCTCCAAGAGATTTGAGTCACTGGAGAGGTGACTGGTGATTGGTGACTAGTGACTCGTGAAATGGATGAGCGGCGCCAGGCGGGCGCGAGGCTGTTGGCGGCTAATGGAAGAAGGAAAACATGTTCTGCGGCTATTATAGCAAATTACTGGCGATTTGATGCAGGAGGGGCGCGCCAGGTTCGGCTGGTTTCGGCAATTGCAAGAATCGGAGTTCGGGCTACGGCCTTGAAAGCGGCGGCAGAGCCGTCGCACTCCAAAGTGGATTGCCGACGGTTGGCGGGTGTACTACGATGCGATTTGGCGATGGTGCCAGAGATTGCGGGTGCTAGAGATGAGTGAAGCGGTTCGGGCGGCGTTGGAGAATTCGGTGGAGGGGCTGGCGGAGAGCGCGCCAAAGACGGATGCGGGATTTTTGTGGGATTTCTGGTATCCGGCGCTGCGAAGCGAGGAGATTTACGGAAAGAATCTGGCGAAGGCCATGCTGTTGGAAGTACCGCTAGTGCTGGGACGGACGAGCGAGGGCAAAGCGTTCGCCATGCGAGACGCGTGTCCGCACCGGGGCATTCCACTTTCGTATGGGCATTTCGACGGAAAAAACCTGCAATGCAGTTATCACGGGTGGGAGTTTGAGGCGTGCAGCGGGCGGTGCGTGGAGATCCCGTCGCTGACGGGCCACGACAAGCTGAAGGTGGAGCGGATCAATGCAGCTCACTATCCTTGCGAGGAATGCGACGGATACGTTTGGGTGTATATGAACGCACCGGGGACACGGCTGCCGGAGAAGATACCAGCCCCGCCGGAGGTAGAGAAGTTCGGCGCGAAGTTCAAGATTACGAGACTCGAGTGCGAGCTTCCTTCACACATAGATCACGGGATTATCGGGTTGATGGACCCGGCGCACGGGCCGTTTGTGCACCAATCGTGGTTCTGGCGGAGCAAGACGAGCATCCACGAGAAGGCGAAACAGTTTGAGCCGATACCAAACGGGTTCCGGATGAGCCCGCACCGGCCCAGCGCAAACAGCGCGCCCTATAAATTGCTGGCGAAAATGACCGGTGAGACGGTGACGACCACGATTGATTTTGTGTTGCCGAATATCCGGACGGAGATCGACCGCAGCGGGAAACTGTGGTTTTCGAGCCGGGCGACGGTGACACCGGTGCGGCGGGATTTGTGCCGGATTGATTTCGTTGCGGCGTGGAATCTGCCGTTTCCGGTTTCCATCTTTCGTATTTTCGCGAAGATATTCTTGCGGCAGGACCAGGAAACGATGATCCAGCAGTCGGAAGGATTGAAGCACAATCCACGCTTGATGCTGATTGACGATGCGGACCGCCCGGCGAAATGGTATTTCGCGTTGAAGCAGAACCTGATTGAGTCGAGACGCAGCGGCTTGCCGATGGAACATCCGATGGACGGCCCGGTGACGCTGCACT
Source organism: Candidatus Acidiferrum sp. (assembly GCA_035693545.1). GTDB lineage: Bacteria > Acidobacteriota > Terriglobia > Acidiferrales > UBA7541 > Acidiferrum. The sequence continues at coordinate 452 of DASSGJ010000530.1, read as the reverse complement.
GGCGCAGCTAGGAAAGAAAATTCCCTCCAAGAACTGAAAAGTACGGAACATTTGGGTGTATACTCGCGGCAATTCCTCGGGAGCCCGCAGGTCATTCACAAAATGGAGGTGGTGCCGTGGGTTTCAGCCCTGCCCAGCCGCGTGTTTGCGTTTTCGTTCTGGTGTTTCTCCTTGGGCCGCTCGCGCAATTCACTCTTGCACAAGCAAAACCCGTCGCCGCGAGTTTTTCCGCGGATACTACGGCTTTCCGCGCGCTCGCGTCCCCTGAACGACTGGAACGCGGGCGTTATCTGGTGGAAGGTGTCGCGCATTGTTTTGGGTGCCATGGCGTGCAAGATTACAAGCACGGATTCGGACAGCCAAGACGGGGAACCAAAGGCGCAGGCGAGGTGGTGACGAACGAAGAGTATGACGGCGTGCCATCCCCGAATGGTTTGGTTCATCCAAACATT
>DASSGJ010000529.1:0-4889 GCA_035693545.1 Candidatus Acidiferrum sp. | reverse complement strand
GTTGAGCCCGCTGACGCCGGGATTGCGGGTGCACGACGTGCGCAATTTCGAAGTGATGGCGGAAATTGGCGTGATTCTGCTGATGTTTTCCGTGGGCATTGAGTTTTCGGTGCCGGAACTGTTGAAGGTGAAGTGGGTGGCGCTGGTGGGCGCTCCGCTGGGGATTCTGCTTTGCGTCGGGATTGGGTTGGCGGTGGGAGAGTTGCTCGGCTGGCCGCTGATCCAAGGGGTTGCGGTTGGCTGCATCATTTCCGTGGCCAGCACGATGGTGTTGCTGAGACTGCTGATGGACCGCGGGGAGATGGCGGCAGAGCACGGGAGATTAATGGTAACGCTGTCGCTGGTGGAGGATCTGGCGGTGGTGGTGCTGACAGTGGTGTTGCCCAGTTTTTCTCCAAGCGGCGGAGGAACCCTGGGCGAGGCAGCCTGGAAAGCTGGCAAGGCACTTCTTTTGCTGGTGCCGATTGCCGTGGCGGCGTGGAAACTGTTTCCTCCCTTGCTGGCGCGCGTGGAAAAAACCTGCAACGACGAAATCTCATTGTTGCTGGCACTGGCGATTTGTCTGGGAATCGCCGCGTTGACGGAGGAGGTGGGACTTTCGCTCGCGTTGGGAGCATTTCTTGCGGGGCTGTTCCTGGGAAATTCGCCATTCACGCACAAACTGGCGCACCAGACGCAATCGTTGCGCGACGTGTTCGTGGCGTTTTTCTTTGTGTCGGTGGGGATGCTGATGGATCCGAGCACCTGGAAAGAAAGCTGGCCGATGATCCTGCTGCTGGTCGGCCTGGTGCTGTTCGGAAAATTTGTGGTGTGGGCGGGGGTGGTCTGGCTATTCCGCTACCGGTTCGGGACGGCGTTTCGCGTCGGCTTGGGGCTCACCCAGATCGGAGAGTTTTCTTTCATCCTGGCGCAGGTTTCGATGAAAGCGGGCTTGATCTCGCCGAATCTGTATCATGCGACGCTTGCGGCTTCGCTGGTCACCATCCTTGCTAACGCGACAATTTTTCGCTTCCTGAAACCTGTGGCCGGTAGCCAGCCAGGAGCGGCCTGCGATCCCGCCGAAGCACCTGCTTCGGGGTAATCGCTTTACGTCGAGGCGTCGGTAAAGATTTCCTCGGAATCCGGCCGCGAATCGGAGAGCGACGGCTCAACCGCATGGAAAACGAATCGCCCTTCCAATTCCACCTGCTCCAGTGATTCACGCAACTCCATCATGGCGGAAATGACGCCGCCGAGCATGGAGAGCAAGCCCACAACAAACAAAACCGCTGCCAGAACGGCGGCGGGCCGGAAAAACCAACTGGCAACCAGCGTCAGACTGCACACAATCAGGACTGCGACGGCGGTCAGAAAAAACAGCAAGGCCCTGCGGATCAGCCGGGCGCGCTCGGTCACTTGAAGAGTTTGCGTCCGCAGGACTTCCAATAGCTGCTGATGATCGCCGGGCCCCTCTTTTGCCCATTTCTCCTGCTCGCGCAGCATTTCACGCTGGAAGGTGCGCAGGCGGGCGACAAGCGCCGCCAAGCGGCCATAGAACGCAAGGGAGAGCAGCCCGCAAGCCGAAATAATGACTACGGGGACGACGGATACGCTGATAACACTGGGCCATTCCGGAAAGTTCACGGCGCCTCCTTCCTGAGATTCACGGTAACAACCGGCGGGGTGCCCGGCTGTGACGAATTACCAAGCGGTGGAGGGGGTTGCCCGAAAATGTAATGCCCAACATTGCTGGAACTAACTTGGCAGGATGGTTTCCTGCCCTGCGACCACTTTCCAGCCGCCCAAGTTATTGTTCAGGTAGACATGGATTACACGATATTGGCGCGAGAAATTGCGGCCGTTTTGTTCCCCGCGCGTGCTCCAGGTACAGGTGACTACGGCCGTCGGACCAAAAATCCGAACGTGAATCCCGGTGGCGAGAAAGCTGGAATACTTGATTGTGGAGGTCTGGATCGAGCTGACAAGAGTGCTGCGGTCCAGGACTTCTCCCGTTGGCGCCGTGCCAACGTACTCGTCGCTGTAAACGCGTTGGAAAAAACTGGAATTGTTCAAGGCCATCGCGTGGGCGGCTTCTTTCTCAAGTGCCACAAGCTCCTGCGCTTCAATTTCCACTTCGGCCGCAACCGCTCTATCTCTTTTTTGTTTCGAGGTGTATTGTGCGGGGAGCAAAGCCGGGAAAAAGAGCAACCCGGCCAGCAGCCATCCCGCGCGTCGATTCACCATAACATCCCCCTTGCCGCGATAGGCAATCCCGGCGTGCTCCGCGCCGATTCCCTCCAGCGGTCCCATCTACTAGCTTGCGCTTTCTGAGGAAGAAACGGGACGCCCGGGAAGGCAGGGCTTGTCCACTCGGTTAAGACGGGGAACAAAAGTACGGGGGCGGCATTAAACTCGTTGCGGAGGAATCTGCGACAATTTAGAGAGGCGTATGGCGAGCAAAACCGAGATCGAACAGGCGGCCCGAATCCTTCGCGAGGGCGGGCTGGTAGTGTTCCCGACGGAAACCGTTTATGGACTCGGGGCGAATGCCTTGAATGCCGGCGCGGTTCGCAAAATATACGCGCTGAAGGGCCGGCCCGCGACGAGCCCGCTGATCGTTCACGTGGCCAGCATTGATCAAGCCAAGGAATTGGCGGCGGAATGGTTGCCGGAAGCGGAACGGCTTGCGCGGCAATACTGGCCAGGGCCATTGACAATCGTTATTCCCAAGAAAAACGTAATTCCAGATGAAGTCACGGCGGGGCTGCCTACCGTGGGAATCCGGATGCCGCGGCATCCTGTGGCGCTGGAGCTTCTACGCGCGGCGGGCGTGCCCATTGCGGCACCGAGCGCGAACCGTTTCACGCAATTGTCTCCTACGACGGCTGAGCATGTGCGCGAGGCGTTTGGAACGGAGACGCCATTTTTGCTCGACGGCGGCCCGTGCGAGGTGGGGCTGGAGTCCACGGTAATTGCAGTCACCCGGGAAGGACTGGAAGTCTTGCGCCCGGGAATGGCGCATGTGAGTGACGCGAATGCTGCGTTCGAGGCCAAAGGCGAGGCGCATCGCTCTCCCGGCCAACATCGCAAGCACTACAGCCCGAAGACGCGGGTCGTGCTGGTCAATCGGGGGCACCTGCCGCGAGAAGGCAAAGGCGCATATCTCTGGCTCGAGTACAACGCGGTGGCGGTGGACAAACAGCGCATGCCCGAAAAACCGGAGGAGTATGCCGCGGAGCTTTACAGCGCGCTGCACAAGCTGGACCGGCAGGATTTCGACTGGATCGCGGTGGAACTTCCGCCTGACGTTCCGGAGTGGGCGGCAATCCGGGATCGCCTGGTTCGGGCCGCTTACTGAACGTTCCGCATTCTCGCCAGCAGCGTTCTTTTTTCATCGAAACACGCTACAATCCGCGGATTAAGACTGGAGGATTTATGCGCACAAGCCTGCGTGTTCGCACGGTAATGGCATTTAGTCTTTTGGCTGTGAGTTTTGTCTTTATTTCAGGGTTGCGGAATCGGACGCCGGCGCAGGGCATGGCGGCGGAAAAACCGTTCGTGGTGGAGTACTACTACAAAGCCAAGTGGGGCCACGCGGATGAGTTCATCACGCTTTTCCGCAAGAATCATTACCCGGTTTTGAAGAAAGAGATGGAGCTTGGGCGCATGGTCCGGGTCTCCGCGGTTACGCCGGTTTATCACACGACTGAAGATGGACGGTGGGATTATCGAGTGACGATTGTTTATAAGAGCGCAGCGGTGGCCCACGACAATTTTGATTCGGCCGCACTGATCAGGCAGATGTATCCGGACCAGGAGACGTATAAGAAAGAGGAGCAGCGGCGGTTCGAGATTCTTGATGCGCACTGGGATTTGCCTGTGAAAGAGCTGGATTTGGACGCGAAATAGCTACTCGGGAAAAAGAAAGAGTCCTAACACAGAGTGCGCAGAGAAAGAGCACAGAGTTCACAGAGAAAGAGGGGCCGCCCTTCTTTGTCCGGGCAGGCCTGAAGGTGGCCGCTACAAATTGTCGGTGAAGAATCTGGTTACGCGTTCCCAGAGGATGCGCTGGGCCGGTGGGTCGCCGACGCCGTGGCCGCGGCCGGGAAAAGCCATAACCTCGACGTATTTTCCATCGCTTATCAGATCGTTGATCAACGACAGCGTGTTGGAATAGTGCACGTTGTCATCGCCCGTGCCGTGGGCAATTAAAAGTTTGCCTTTCAGATTGGCGGCGTTCTTGATTGGCGATGAATCCTTATAGTTCTGTTCGTTTTTGGGCAGCAGGCCCATGTAGCGTTCGGTGTAAATCGTGTCGTAGAAACGCCAGTCGGTGACTGGCCCTCCGGCAAAGCCCACCTTGTAGATGTCCCCGGCTTCAAACATCGCGTGCAGCGTCATGTGGCCGCCGTAACTCCAGCCCCAGATGCCGAGGCGGTTCGGGTCCACATAAGGTTGCTCGCGGAGCCAGGCCGCGCCGTGACGCTGGTCGGCGAGTTCCTGGGCGCCGAGATGCAGGTGGACGGGAGCTTCGAAGACGTGGCCACGCCCTGCAGAGCCACGATTATCGAGCGAGAAAATGATGTAGCCCTTTTGCGCCATCATCTGGTGCCAGAGGAAAGTGGCGGAGCGCGACCACGCATTCAAAACCACCTGGGCATGCGGGCCACCGTAGGTGAAGGTAATCACCGGATATTTTTTTGCGGGATCGAAGTTCGGCGGCTTGATCATCGAACAGTTGAGCGCGACGCCGTCGTGAGATTTGATGGTGAAAAACTCTACGGGCGAGAGATGATAGCCGGCGAGTTCCGGGACTTTGTCTTCCTCGAGCGTTGCCAGCTTTGAGCCATCGGCGGTAAAAGTGTCGCGGCGGGGCGGGGTCATTGCGTTCGAGTACGTATCCACATAAG
>DASSGJ010000528.1:0-3880 GCA_035693545.1 Candidatus Acidiferrum sp. | reverse complement strand
GACATAGGCCGCGATCGGTGTTGGTGAGCCTTCGTACACGTCTGGAGCCCACTGGTGGAACGGAACCGCGGCAATTTTGAAGAAAAGTCCCGCGGCGACCGTGACGAAGGAAAGGATCAGCAGCCAGTCGGCCATGCCGCGGCCGGCAACGTATTGGAACCGGCGGTCAAGAGTGCCGCCTATGTCCAGAAGGCTGGTGCTGGCGGTCAAGCCGTAAAGCAATGAAAATCCATAGGCAAGGATCCCGGTGCTGAAGCCCCCGAGCAGGAGATATTTCAGCGCGGCTTCATTGGAGCGTTTCTCGCGCCGCAGGTACCCGGAAAGCACATAAAAGCTGAGGGCCATCGTTTCCAGGCCCAGAAACATCACGATCAGGTCCGTACCGGAGGCCATGAACATCATGCCGATGCATGCCAAGAGAAGCAGCGCGTAGTATTCACCTTCCTGTTCGCGCTCGAGGTCGAGATAGCGGACAGAAAGAAGAATTACCAGCGCAGTCGCGACGAGAAAGATGGCGGCGAAGAAAAGAGAGTAGCCGTCAATGATGACGGTGTTTTGGAATCCCGGGACGCCGGGCAAATCGGGGCGGGCCTCGTGTTGAAGGTTGAAGCGCTTGGCTTGCATGAAGAGACCCAAAGCACTGGCCGCGACTCCCGCCAGGGCAAGGCCTGCGTTCCAGTGCTTCTCTTTTTTCTCCAGCAGAAAATCGAAAATCAGGATGCCCAGCGCGAAGAGCAACAACTCCATCTGCGGCAGGACGGTGATGCCGTCGCCGTGAATGTAATTGATGACCGCGTCGAGGAAAGAGAAGTGCATAGGCGGCGGCTACTTGACCTCCGGCACATCTGCAGCAGGTGCTGAAACCGGGGTTGGCGTTCGATTAGCCTGGTAAAAGACGGGATTCACCTGCCGAACGATGCGCTCGACGGGCTTTTCGATGTAAGCGAAGAAAGGCTTCGGGTAGATGCCGATCCAGAACGCGAGAGCAACCAGCGGAAGAAGCACGGCATACTCGCGAAGATTCAGGTCGGGCAGCGATTTATTCACCTCGTGCGTGACCGGGCCGAACATAGTCCGTTGATAGAGCCAGAGAAGGTACGCGGCGCCAAGAACGATTCCTAGCGAGGCCCAGGCGGTCCAGGCTTTGCTGACAACGAACGTGCCTTGCAGGATCGTGAATTCCCCGATGAAACCGTTGAGCAGCGGCATGCCAAGCGAACTAAGGCTCACGATGAGATAGATCGCCGCGAAGTTGGGCATGGGCGTTGCCAGGCCGCCAAACTCGGAAATCAGGCGCGTGTGGCGGCGCTCGTACAGAACGCCGACGATAAGGAACAACGCGCCAGTGGAAATGCCGTGATTGATCTGTTGGAGCACGCTGCCGGCGAGGCCCTGCGGCGTGAGCGCAAAGATCCCGAGTGTACAGAAGCCAAGATGGCTCACCGACGAGTACGCGATCAGGCGCTTCATGTCTTTTTGCATCAAACAGACGACGGCGCCGTAAATGATGCCAATCAGCGAAAGCGCGACGACGATGTGAATGATTTTCCCGCGCAAAGCGGCGTCGCCGGGCAACAGCGGCAACGAGAAACGCAGGAATCCGTAGGTCCCCATTTTCAGCAGGACACCGGCCAGAATGACCGACCCTGCCGTGGGAGCCTCCGTATGCGCGTCCGGCAACCAGGTGTGGAACGGGAACATCGGCACCTTGATGGCAAACGCAAAGAAAAATCCCCAGAAGAGCCAGACTTTCAGGCTGTCCGGAAACTGCTGCGCGGCGTTGAGCAGCGTGGGGATATCGAATGTTCCAATGGCCCCGGTTGGAAGAGTTTTTGCGTAATTGAAGTAGAGCGCAAGGATCGCCAGCAGCATGATCACCGAACCGGCCAGCGTGTACAGGAAAAATTTGATGGCGGCATACAAGCGGCGCTCGCTGCCCCAGACGCCGATAAGGAAATACATCGGTACCAGCATCACTTCCCAGAACACGTAGAAAAGAAAGAAGTCGAGGGAAAGAAAAACTCCCAGCATTCCGGTCTGGAGGAGCAGCAGCAGGATGTAATACTCCTTGGTCCGTTGCTGGATCGCGCTCCACGAAGAAGTGATGGCGATCATTCCGAGCAGCGTGGTCAGCATGACCAGCAACATGCTGATTCCGTCTGCGCCGAGCGAATATTTCGCGCCAATCGAGGGAATCCAGTCGGCCGTTTCCCTGAATTCGTAAGTGCCGCTGCCGCCTGGAAAATGAATCATCAGCGGAAGCGAGACAACGAACCCGAGCACACCGAACAGGTTCCCGATCAGGCGGTGAAGGAGTTGTGCTTCGCGCGGCACGAAGAGTAGAAGCATCGCGCCCAGGAGCGGCGTGAACAGGATCACGCTGAGGAGATGACTGGAAGAATGCTCCATTCGAATCGCCTTTCAGTGCAAAGTGCGCACAAACATCTGCACGTGGTGGCCGTAGTACCCGAGCAAGATCGCCAAACCGATCAAAATAAATACGGCGTAGGTGGAAAAAACGCCGGTCTGGAACATCCGCACGGGCATGCTGAGAAATTTGGGGAACCAGCCCAGCAGGTTCACCAGGGCGTCCACCACCCATTTGTCCCACCACATGGAAATCCGGGAAAAGACCCGCGCGAGCCAACCGGCGCCGTCGACGCCGAGGCCATCGATGATTTTGGAATCGAAGAAACCGAGGGCGGCGCTGAGATCCTTAACGCGGTTCACGAACAGCGCGTCGTAGACTTCGTCGACGTAGTATTTGTGAATGAGCAAATTATGCAACCGGGGCCAGGACCCCGCGAGTTGGGTGTGCAGTTTGGGATTCTCAAGATAGAGCTTGCGCGCCAGCCAGAAACCCAGCCCGACAAACGCCACGGAAGCCGCCATGAGCGCGTATTCAGCCAGCAGAGTGTGGCGCCCAAAAGCAATTGCCCCGGTATCCGTTTCGACGCCGCGCAAAGACGGTTCGAGAAATCGTTCGAACGGGCTTTCCTCGCCCCAGAGTATGGGCAGAGCCAGCCAGCCGGAGACAATGGAAAAGAACGCGAGAATCATCAGCGGAACCGTCATGGTCTTCGGTGATTCGTGAATGTGGCCTTCCATGGCAACAGGAACGCGAGACCTTCCATAAAAAGTTTCGAAGAGCAGCCGGAACATGTAAAAAGCGGTCAATCCCGCCGTGACGATTCCAACCGCCCACAGGCCGAGATAGCGATCCATCATCTGGTGGCGGTTGAAAGCGTGGCCCAGGATCTCGTCTTTGCTGAAGAAACCGGATAGGCCCGGCACTCCGGTGATGGCCAGCGTGGCAATCATGAACGGAACCGAAGTCGCCGGAATGGCATACCGTAAGCCGCCCATTTTGCGAATGTCCTGCTCACCGGAGAGCGAATGGATCACGCTGCCGGCGCCGAGGAAGAGCAATGCCTTGAAGAACGCGTGAGTCATCAGATGGAAGATCCCCGCGGCAAACGCGCCGACTCCGAGCGCGAGAAACATGTATCCAAGCTGGCTGATGGTGGAATAGGCCAGAACTTTCTTGATGTCAGTTTGGATCACAGCCATCGTAGCGGCAAAGATTGCGGTAGTCGCGCCAACGATAGCGACGACATCCATCGCGACCGGGGCAAGCTGGTAGATGGCGCTCATGCGCGCGACCATGTACACACCGGCGGTGACCATAGTCGCCGCGTGAATGAGCGCGCTGACCGGCGTAGGACCTTCCATCGCGTCCGGCAGCCAGACGTAGAGCGGAATCTGCGCTGATTTTCCGGCAGCCCCGATGAAGAGAAGCAGGGCGATCGCGGTGAATATCGGCGCACCGTAGATAAATTGCGGCTGCCCAACCAGCGCCGCCAGGGCCTGCAGGATCCCA
>DASSGJ010000527.1:0-2518 GCA_035693545.1 Candidatus Acidiferrum sp. | reverse complement strand
CTGCTCCAGGGTCATCATCGCGGTCACGTTCACCTGAATTCCTTCATGGCTCAGCCGGCGGATCAGCCCGTACATTGGTTCGCGCCTGGTGTTCGTCACCGGGATTTTCACATACACGTTTTTGGCCCAGCTTGCGATGAGTTTTGCCTGGGCCTCCATGGTCTCGGCGTCGTCGGCGAAGACTTCAAAGGAAATCGGGTGGGTCTTGATGTGCTTCAGGACTTCGGCGGCAAACTCTTCGTAATCCGCGACGCCAGCTTTGCGCATCAGCGTAGGGTTCGTGGTGAATCCCTTGATGTAGGGCAAGCGGCTCAGCTCCAGAATTCCCGCGAGATCCGCGCCGTCGCCAAAGATCTTTACCTTCAAATCGGAAACCGCCTTCATCGCGCCACTCCCTTTCGGCATTCCTGCAAAATCCAATCCGCCGCTTCTTTCAACGAATGCACCCGCGCGTCCGGCGGCCGAGCAGGCTGCCGCTCTTCGTACCCGCCATCGATAAAGACGGTGCGGCAACCCGCGTTCTGTCCCGCTTCCACATCCCGCCAGCGGTCGCCCACCATAAAACTCTCGGCCAGATCCACGTTGTGCTTTCGCGCGCCTTGCAGAATCATTCCGGGCTTGGGCTTCCGGCAATCGCAATGATCCGAGTCTTGATGGAAACAAACGAAGACATCGTCCAACGGCAACTCCGACGACAGTTTCCGGTTGATTTCGTCCACCGCTGCGCGCGTCGTAATTCCTTTCGCCACATCCGGTTGGTTCGTCACCACGAGCAACAGAAATCCCTGGGCCTTCAATTCGAGGAGCGATTCTTTTGCGTTCGGTGTCAACACGAACTCGGCGGCAGTCGCCGGCGGGTACGGCTGGCCATTCCGCACCACCGCCTGGTTCAGCACGCCGTCGCGATCCAGAAATACGGCCCTGTTCTTCACGGCTTCACCGCGTCCCCGCCGTCGATTCCCACTTGGTCTGCTCCACCTTCACCGCGGGGTGAGAAACCAGCAGATGCCACACCACCGCCTGAAACGCCTCTGAATGCGGCGTCACGTGTACGGGATTCACCACCGGTATCAGCACGCAAGCGTCAGCCACTTTCGCCGTGTAGCCGCCGTCTCTCCCCACCACGCCAATAATCTTTGCTCCCACTGATTTTGCCAGCTTCAGGGCCGCCACCAGGTTGGGGCTGACGTTCCGCTCCACGTCTCCTCCGCCCACCGAAAAGACAAGCACCGCATCGCGCGCGTGCAGTTTGCTGGTCTTCAGCCAGGCTTCGAAAACCGTCGCCCAGCCCTCGTCGTTCGTCCGGGCGGTCAATTCAGACACATTGTCTGTCGGCGCATACGCTTCAATTCCCGCAATCTTTCGAAAATCGTTCACAGCGTGCGAAGCGTTGGCGGCGCTTCCGCCGACTCCCAGGATAAAAAGGCGGCCGCCCGTCGCGCGCAACGCTCCAATCATCTTCGCGGCCTTTTCCAGGCTGGCGCGATCCAGTCTCTGCACAATCTCGGCGGCTTCGGCCAGAAATTTCTCCGCGAACAATTCGCCTCCGCTCATGCCTTCGCCACTCCCTGCGACGCGATGAATCGCGCCGTCTCTTCCAGGCCCGCGGGCGAACCGATTTCGTAGAATCGCTGTTTCATTTCCATCCCCGCCAGTTCCCCATCCACCAGAATTTCTTGATAGAGCTCCGCCAAGTCGAATGCTTTGTCCGCAGGCACCCGCTCAAACGCTTTCGCCGTGAACGCACCCAGACCGTAATCGATGAATCTCATCCGCGGCGTCCGCTGTTTCTTGCTATAAGCGAGGATGACGCCGTCCTCAAACTCCACGTTGCTAGTATCCCACTGCCCCTCGTTTCGAAACACGGTCATCAGCGCCTGCTTGCCCGAAGACTCAAACTCCCGCGCCACACCGGCATAGTCGCAGAGCAGATAAGAATCGCCGTACAACGTCAAGAACGCCTTGCCCAGCGCCGGAAGAGCGCGCTTCAACGCACCGGCAGTTCCCAGCAGGGCGGGCCCGTCAAACGAATAGTGCACGTCCAATCCAAATGCGTGCCCATTCTTCACGACGTCGCGCACCATCTCGCCCAGAAAACCCACGCATAAAACCACCTGTGATACGCCACTGGCCTTCAGCAATCGCAACTGGTGCGCGATGAATGGCTCTCCATTCACTTCGAGCAACGATTTGGGAATCTTCTCCGTCGCCGGCCGAAGCCGTGTCGCCAGTCCCCCCGCAAGTATCGCCACCGGCAGCAATTCTTCTTCTCCTCCTCTGCGAACTCAGCGTCTCGGCGTTGGGCTCTCTGCTCTACGAATGCACCACAACGGATGTGCCGCCAAAATCGAATCCCAAACGCACTTCACGCAATCCGGCCCCGCGCATCGCTTCCCGCACACGGGTCTTTTGTTCCGTATATAAAAGTAGAAATCCACCGCCGCCCGCACCAACAATCTTGCCGCCCAGCGCGCCATGCTTTCGAGCCAGTTCATACAGCTCGTCAATCGGCCCGTTG
>DASSGJ010000526.1:0-2677 GCA_035693545.1 Candidatus Acidiferrum sp. | reverse complement strand
GCGGTTCCGTCGAGAGGAAGCTCGCCGATACCCTTGGCGCCCGCGGGGCCACGGGCGTAAGGAAGTTCCTCAAAAAAAACACGGATGGGTGGAACGTCCATTGAGGTGGGCATGATGTAGTTGGTCATTTGTCCGTTGACCATGCGGCCTTCCTGCCAAACCACATTCTCGTAGAGCGCGAAACCTATGCCCTGGGCAACGCCGCCTTCGATTTGCCCCGCCGCCAAAATTGGATTGATGACTTTGCCGACCTCCTGAACCGCGACAAAATCTTCGACGCGAACTTCGGCCGTTCGGGTATCTATGGAGACCTCCGCGACGTAAACCGCCCAGGCGTACGCGCCATACGCGTCGCCCTGATATTTTCCGTCATCCCAATGGAGATCACTTGGGTGCTGGTATTTCACCAGCGATTGCAACGGCCCGAATTTGTCCGTGTATTGGCGGCAGGCATGGACGAAATCGTTGGCGTTGTATGCGTGACCTAGAAATCCAGCATCCTGCAAGGACTTTTTCACAGCCAATGCCGCCGTCTCTACAAGTTTCCCGACAATCATGGTGGTTCGCGAAGCAACGGTCGGACCGCTATTGGGCACCAGCGACGTATCGGGCTGGAGGATCTCGATTTGCTCGCAGTCCAGCCCAAGCGCTTCCGCAGCGATCTGAGCGAAGACGGTGTTCGTTCCCTGGCCCATTTCGGTGCTGCCTGCCAGCACTCGAACTTTGCCGTCACGGGTCGCGGTAACCTGGGCCTCGGATGCGAGATATTCCTCGCCCGAGCCGGTGAATCCCGCCCCGTGCAGAAATGCAGCGAAGCCGATACCGCGCTTGATTGCGTTTTGGTTGTTTTCTCGGTCGAATCGCGCGCGCTTCTCGTGATACCCACTCAGTTCGAGCGCGCGATCGAGCAGTTTGTCCATTTGCACTTTTTCGCGCACCACCTGGCCGACGGAAAGTGTTTGGCCTTCATGAATGAAATTGCGGCGGCGGAATTCTTCCGGCGACAGGCCTACGGCGGCGGCGACGCGGTCCAGATGGCGCTCGAGAGCAAAAACGCTTTGCGGCGCACCGAACCCGCGAAACGCGCCGTGCGGCGGGGCGTTTGTGGCCACCACACGGCTCTGGATCAGCACGTTGGGGCAGGCGTACGACCCAGCGGCGTGGATGGTACCACGCGACAATACAACTGGGGAGAGCGTTTCATAGGCGCCGCCGTCGAGCGTGAAATCGATCTCCATCGCCAGGAGTTTTCCGTCGCGACTGACGCCGGTGCGGTGGCGCGTGCGCGATGGATGGCGCTTTGTCGTAGCGGCCATGTCTTCCGCTCGGTCGTAAATCATTTTCACGGGCTTGCCGGACTTCATAGCGAGCAAGGCCGCGTGAGCGGCGATCATGGAAGGATATTCTTCCTTCCCCCCAAACCCCCCGCCGGTTTCCGTCTGCACTACCCGGATTTTTTCTTTTGGCAGGCCGAAGAGCCGCACCAGAGCCTTGTGGACGTAATAGGGACATTGCAACGATCCCCAGACGGTGACGCCGTCTGCTGAATTGACCTTCGCAATCATGCCCTGCGGCTCGATATAGAGCTGCTCCTGGGCCCCGGTCTCATACTCGCCTTCGACAATAAAGTCGGCGCTATCCCAGACTGTTGAGATGTCGCCTTTTTCGACGCGATAGGACTTGAAGATATTGTCGTCGCCCCAAATGATTTGCTTTCGCAGGAGTGAATCATCCACCGTGAAGATCGCTGGCAGAGGCTCGATCTCGATGCGCACGGCGCGCCGGGCTTCTTCCAACAGGTATTTGTCCGGGTGTGCGAGTAAAATCACCGGCTCTTCGGCATGGTTGACGAATTGATCGGCGAGGCAGGGTTGATCTTCGATCAGGAGAGCGATGCAATTTTTCCCGGGGATATCCTTTGCGGTGACCACGGTGAATTCATTCCAGGGAATTCCCTCGCCAAACTGAATTCCGAGAATTTTGCCGCGTGCGACAGGACTTCTCACCGTAACGCCATGGATCATCCCCGGGAAAGTCAGGTCGTCCACATAACGCGCGGTTCCAGTGACCTTTTCGCGGCCTTCCTTGCGCGGGACTGATTTTCCGATTTGGCGGGTTTCCATGTCTGTCCGTCTGCGCTTTTGGCGCGGCAGCGAGGGGTCCGCTGAGGCGCGGCGCACCGTTCATTGATTTCGAGAGATTGTAACGCACCACTGCCGCAAATTCGCACGATTCTGGGAAAACACGGAATCGCTACATGGATATTGATATTTGCAGGGTGTAAAGGCACCCTGAGACGGGAAGAAACTCCGATGATGCAAGAAGAATTCATGCGCCGCGCGATCGCGCTGGCAATGGAAAACGTCCGCAGCGGCAGCGGCGGGCCGTTTGCCGCGGTGATCGTGAAGGACGGCCGGGTGGTGGCGGAAGGCGTAAACAGTGTGACCGCTACAAACGATCCGACCGCGCACGCCGAAGTTGTGGCGATTCGCGAAGCGTGCCGCAAGCTGGGTGATTTTCAGCTTACAGACTGCGATCTATACACGACATGCGAGCCTTGCCCCATGTGCCTGGGCGCGATTTACTGGGCGCGCCCGGCACGGGTGTTCTATGCCAGCGTTGCAGCCGACGCCGCCGCGGCTGGATTTGACGATGCGTTTATTTACGAGGAACTGAA